>NZ_JAMAUV010000011.1:0-170143 GCF_023714155.1 Neobacillus sp. MER 74 | reverse complement strand
TCGCCCTTGTTAAAGGAACCTCAAACCATTGGTGTGTTTGTCAAGAGCGATTGCGGGTACCTCCACTACAAAAAAGAGAGAAGAAAAAAACTTCAGGTCACTTTTTCATAGAAGTTTTGACACTACCTGGATTATTATTTAACGATTGCCCCGGTTAGCACAATAAGGAAATATAAAATTTCAATTTAAAGGAACTTGAGATGATGTAATAAGTGAGTTTTTCTATCCCACTCGATTATGCATTGTTCTACACCTAAAACTGCTGTTTCTGGTTTCGAGATTTGATTATGAATCCATTCCTTAATTGAAGGCAATACCTCATTATGAAATTCCATATTCGCATTTTGGGGATAGAAGTCTTGGGATATTGGATAAAAATTAAAACTTATTTTCTTATCTCTATTACAGGAAACTGAAGCTACAACAGTACCGTTGAGTTGCGGCGTGCGTGGACAACGACTATCAAATTCAAACTTTCTATTTAGACCAAAAAAAACATCAATATCTTCTTCTCTGGAAAAGTAAAACTTAATTTGCCTTCTATTTGTGGCGTAAGTTTCTAATTTGTTGAGATTCCGAAAAAAACCAATCTTCAATTCCACACCCCCATAAATTGTCACAACAATAAATATTCCACCTCATTTTATTTATTCCCAACTTAAGATTCCTATTGAAGTAATGCCTCCTTATATATAGTATCAACTTAAAAAATGTTGAAGGAATGCACCCTTTATCGTTGTTTACATGTATTCATAGTTACGGGATTTAAGGACTTGAATTAAACCCTCTTTGGGTAACATTAGATCCTGTGATTAAGCAGTCTCTTCATCAGGCAACTAGTCAATCTTTCATCCCTACCGCGCTTTCGCTTACTAACCTTGAAGTTTAGTCTGGAAGGAGTGCACTTCCACACTAAACTTCAAGGTCGTATCTTTCCCCTGCTGGACATATCTATTTCCATATCTTTGAATACGATGAATACTATAAAAAATACCTCTATATAATGTGTTAGCAAAGATAGAAATTCAGTCATTTTAGTATCATTACTTACGTTGATTACGGTAGAAATTCATACTATATATAACAGCCACTTTACTTGAAGAAGAAAGGGGCATTACCGTTGTTTAAGTAATGCACCCGGTAGTACAACAAGCAAAGCAAAACAAATCCATATATTCTCCAAAATAAAACATCTTACCGAAGTTGGTTTCTTGGGGTATTTTTATTTTAATCCTTCCTTTTCCAATAACTCTTTAAGAATTTCCATTTCAGAAATACTTAAAGCCCGTTTGAAAATAACAACCCAATCATCATTGGTATCAAATTCTGGATACTTCTTAGGGTTCTCATTTTTATCACGAACAAATTTAGTCATTTTACTTAGAGCTCTCTCTATTTTCTCATCCAAAATATACTGACGATTTTCTTTTTCAATTCTTTTAAATTCCTTGTCAAAATCATCATTATCATCGTCCATCATCATTTGAAATAGTTCAGGTGATAATCCAAGGGTAGCTGCTATCCCTTCGCCCTCTGCACCCAAAACAAACCCTTCTAGTGTCATTGCGTTCTTTCTTTTCATAGTTCTAATTCTCCTGTTCATTAAGAAGCTTTACCTGTTATTTTATCACTCTCTTGTTGAACTAACGTTAGCTCAAGAAGAAAAAAGGTGATCTTTATCTTGAAGAATATCACCCGTTTGTTGAATACAAGAAAAACATATTAGAGGAACAGTTCCATTTCACTATCCTTCATAGTAAAGCCCATTTTTTTGTATAGCTGTTTCCCATCCTTAGAAGCGTGCAACCAAATCCTTTTAACGCCACTTTTCTTACCTTCATCTATGCAATATTCAAGCGATCTTCTCGCCAACCCATTACCACGAAACTCAGGGACAGTATACATATTAAGGATATAGGCTTCAATTCCTTGAAGATTTTCTAAATATGGCGGTCTTTTAAATAGTACCATTCCACTAATGCTTACTGTTTCCCCATTAACTTTTGCCATATAGGATATAAACTCATTGTCTGGAAGTGCCTTTTGCAAATACTCTCTTGTTGAAGTTTCTAAAAGGTTTACCTTATGAGGATTTTTAACCTCGCCCAATTCTTTAAAGAGTTCCAACCGTAAACTAACTATTTTATCGATATCTTCAATTGAAGCCTTAATAAAATTAAACTTATTACTCATTAATCAACACACAACCTTTGTTTACAATTTTTATTTCAAAAATATATTCCTCGTGACAAGTCGAATTTCCTTGTTTCACTAACTTGAGCTTATATACAGTATCAGCAATAAATCCTTGGAATGGTGCACCTATTATCTTTGTTTCTATGTATCTATAGATAAGCGTTTAAGGACTTGACTTGGAGCCTCCGTGGGTACGATTTGTCTTGAAAGGCTGAAGCAGTTGTTTCATCAGGCAGCCAAGCCTAACATACCCACCCCTCCAAATAAAGTCCTATGTTTGTTAACGTTGAAAACTATAAATACTTACTGAAGATAGTAAGTAATCAAAGTTAGAAAATGGCTATTTTTGTTTCGTTATTTACGATGAATACGGTCAAAAATCATACTGTATATAACTGCTACCGTTACTTCAAAAAGAAAAAAGCGACCCCTCGTTATTAAAGAATCGCTACCCGTTGTTGATAAAAACCATCTAATTTAGGTTGAGTTATTGAAATTATAGTATAGTTCTTGAACTGGTAATCTCTCATTTTTTGTTTACAAAGTAATCCTCGGCTAATATTTTTATTACTTCGTAACCCCAAGTAGAAAATGTTTTATATTTACCCCATTCTTCTTTGGTAATAGGTCGTAATTCTTCATAATAGTACACCCGCCAAATGCTTCTTGAGAACGAAAATAATCAGCTTCAATTCCGTCTAATTCCAATGGACGATAACCTAATATCATCCCATTTATTCCTGTTTCGTGAATTGTTTTAATACTGACCGAACCTTGTGCTACGGTTTTACATCCAATCAAATCTTCCAACAGGAGGATTTTCCCCAACCCATTCCATTAACCCTGCCAAAAACGATGACCTACTCCCAATCTCTCCTTTAGGCATCAATTCTATCACTCTTCCACAGGCGTACTTCCCAGACGATAAAGGTATCGCCCAGAACTGTCCAGGGAGGAAAAAGCGATCCTTCGTTATTGAAGAATCGCAACCCCTTGCTTAAGAAGCTTATTTTTTCATTACCACCAAGTATATACCCAATCCAGCAACTGCAATTAGTAAAAATAAAGCAAATGTCGGCATTCCAAATTCCATACCCCAACTCAATTGCCCATTTTTAGAGACTACATAAGCAGCAGAAGCTTTTATAGAATCGGAAAGTTGAAATATTGAATACACAATTATTCCCGTCATAATTGCCTGTGCTATTAGAAAATACCCTAATAAATTTCTCATATTCTTTTCCTCCTGTTGAATAGTAACTATTTCAACACATAGAGGAATTATTCCTTCTTACACTAAACTGCCCCTTTAGCCATCCATGAAGCGCAAAAATCGGCTCTTCACCACAACAAAGAATGAAAATGGTCTAGAACCGTCAATACTTATTCTATTTTTACTTTGAATTCATTGTAACATAAGATAGATTTTAATAGGTTACTAGACATAGAAAAATGAACAGGGTTTTATGACGTGAATGGTAATAAAAAATGTCCTTTTCCTCATGCAAAAATGCGTGTTCCGAAAAGGACGAGTTTTGTAACATATATCTAGCCTGTAAAATATTAACATGTAATCATTTTGATTAAAGGGCGCTTTTTAATTTTGTTCCGCAAACGGGCCAGTTTAGTGCAATAAGAACTGGGCCGTTGTTGCATAAGACACAAAATATGCAGTATAGAAGCGAGATTAACAGAGTTATTTATGAATGATGACCCTGGTACCAATTGGAACTCTAGATGATAATTCTAAAACATCATGATTAAACATTCTAATACAACCGTGAGAAACGCTTTTACCTATTGATGATGGATTGTTTGTACCATGTATTCCATAATGAGGTCTTGATAATCCCATCCATAAAACCCCAAAAACATGTCTGGGAGGATTTGGCTGCTTATTTATTATGGTGTAAGTACCAAACGGTGTAGCAGTTAATATTTTGCCAGTAGCTATCGGATAGGATTTTATCAGTCTGTTTCCGTCATACAATCTTAATCGGTGTTTTGATGTTGACACGTCAATCCATCTCGCCACGAAGATCAACTCCATTTTTTTAAATAATGTATGTAGTAACTCAAGACTTTGTTAATTAACAGGAATTGATTGAACAGTATTGTATGAGTTTTTGAACAAAACAAATAAGTATCCTGAATGACAAGACTTCTAGGCTGCAGAACAATTTATTTTAGATCTTTCATTTTTAGTTTTGCGCCACTGTTTTTCTAAATGGAAAGCGCCGTAAAACCGTGGAACGTAATAAAAGCCTGAATGAAGGAAGTATCATACAGGCTAATTATTACTTAATAAATTCACTTTTTGATCTAAGAATTAGGTTGTCAAAAATAAATAACAACTATGGCATGAGAATCTTCCTTACCAAGAATGGAGGCCGTTTCGCTTTTTAAAATCAGTTCAAGCTACGAATTTGGCTGGGTCTTAAATTTTTGAGAGCCCCATCACAAATCGATTTTCAAGTATGAAATTTGAGTTATTTAAAAATCAATTGAGCAATTTCCGTTCCACTTTCAACTTCATCTGACTTTAACGGAATCATTTCAGAGATTTTTTCTTCAAAATTCGGGAAAACAAGGACTGAAATAATTTCTTTTCCCTTCTCCTCAATATAGGAAAGATCAAAAGTACCAATGTGGTCATTAACACTAACTATATCTCCAGCATTAATTTTGATATTAAATCCTTCACCTTTTAATTCAACTGTTTCAAGTCCTAAATGTAATAGCATTTCAAGGCCATCTTCCGTTACCATTCCAATTGCATGTTTAGTAGGAAACACTTGTGTAACCTTCCCATTTACAGGAGAAAAAACTTCGCCGTTAGTTGGAATAAAGGCTAGCCCTTCGCCCATCATTTTCTGGGAAAAAACGGGATCTGGAACACTTCCTAATGGAATAACCTCGCCCTTTAAAGGGCTATGGATGAATATATTTTTTTCTTTTTTACTCTTCTTAAAAAACATCATTTCACACCTCAATGTCTATCTTTTACTATTTATATAATCTAAATATCCAAATGCCAATGCTTCTACCACAATAAAAAAGGAAGAGGCAGATCGTACCCACCAATTTTTCGGAATAGGATTCATCGTACTGGAAGCATATAAATTAAAATCAGCATGTCCTGACAACCAATTACTTTTAAAATTGGTAAGGGAAATCATTTTTGCACCCTTAACTGCAGGAATATCAAGTAACCCTTGTAAGTTTGGATTTTCACCGGATAGCGAAAACAAAATAATTAAATCTTTAGAAGTTAACTTTTCAATTATAAGCCTATATTCATTTGCGTGGGCCATTGCAGGAATAATTTGAACGGGTTTGCCAATAAGTAGGAATAATCGTTGCAGTTCTGCAGCTTGATTTTTCTGGGCTATTCCTGTTGAAATGACATAAATATTTTCACTAGTATCAATTGCTTTATAAATAGGTTCAAAGTCCACACTATTTAAATAGTCTAACGTTTTATTGACATCATAAAGAACTTGTTCAAACAATTCATTTGGTTTAAGTTCCTCATTTGGGCTGGCATTTTCCCATTTTACAAAGTTTTTAAATTCACTATATCCACTAAAACCTAATTTTTGAGCAAATCTTAATACAGATGATTTGGATGCTAAACTATTTTTAGCTAACTGATTAATACCCATGTTCCCAATTTTATCTTTATTAGCAAGAACGTACTTAGCAATAGTAAAATCAGTATCACTCAAATACTCATAATTTTTATTAATTAACTCTTCAAGATTCACAAGGAGATCCTCCTAACTTAATTAAAACAGGCAACAGGGTATGAAAACACCTCATACCCGCTACTAGTTTAGCAAACCCTTTTTCCTTAAGAAAGTTCCGGCCAAAAATCCTTGTTTGCCTCGATAAGGTCATCTAAAATTGCTTTTGCAACACTCGCACTTGGTACTGTCTTTGACAATGTTAGCGCCTGCCAAAGTTTTTGATATGATTTTTCTAAATAAGCTTGAACGACTAACTTTTCTACTGATACTTGTTGTTCAATCAATCCCTTTTGGAATTGAGGAATCGTCCCAATAGATAGTGGTTCCACACCTGCTTTACTTACTAAACATGGAATCTCAACCATTGCAGTTGGTTCAACGTTTGCAATCGCCCCATTATTAGGAACAATTAATAGCATTCTTTCATATGTGTTGTATGCAAGCGCTCCTGCCAATCGAACGATGAATTCCGCGTGTTCCCCGGCTTCAATACTTGTTCCTTCAGCGGTGCCAGCTTCGGCAATTCGTATACATTCGGCAAAAACATTCTTTTCACGATGATCCATCACTTCGTTTGCCCGTGTATGTTCTGGGTTTGAATGTTGTACTACATAGTCAGGGAATAAATAATATTTTAAATACGTATTTGGTAGTGTATCCGGGTCAACAGCGTATACGTCCTTAGCTTTAGTAAATGTATCCATCCAGCTGGATTCCGCTAGCAGTGGATTATTAATCCCATCATTTTTAGCCCCATAACCCCATTGTTTTACATGTTCTTTCAATCTTGGCATTAAGTCATTGCCTTCTTTATCATAAAGCTCAGTCCACCAACCAAAATGGTTTAGTCCATAATACCGTTCAATAATATCATTCTCAGATTCCAACCCTAAAATGTCAGCCATTGATTTTTTAATGGCAACTGGCATATCACAAATATTAATGATTTTCGAGTTAGGACGTAAGATACGTGTTGCCTCTGCAACAATCGAAGCTGGGTTAGAGTAGTTTAACATCCAGGCATTCGGTGAATACTTTTCCATATAATCAATTAATTCAATTACTCCTGGAATTGAACGCATACCATAGGCCATGCCGCCAGGTCCACATGTTTCTTGACCAACGGCCCCATATTTTAATGGAATTTTTTCATCTAGTTCACGCATTTTTAGACCACCGACACGAATATGTGCCATTACGAAATCAACATCTGTAAAAGCTTCCTCGGGATCTGTTGTTGCTATGAATTCAATTTTAGGAGCACGTTCCTTAATGATAATTTCACATGCTTTCGCAACGATATCTTGACGTTCTTTATTATTATCGTAAAATTTTAATTTCCGTAATGGAAATTTATCTTGATTTTCAATTAACATCATTACAATTCCAGCTGTATAAGTACTTCCCCCACCAGCAATTACTACAGAATTTTTTTTCATTTTTAGTCCCTCTTTCCTTATTGTTGTTATGTCTTAGTGTATAAATATTTCTTTAAGGTTAGTATACTGCGATTTTTCCTTCATCGTAATAGTTTGGAAAGATGATGGGAAAGGTTTCACTCATTGGGAGATTTCTTTAACCTTCTTACATCCTATTTTACTATCGAACACTTTTAATCTTTTCTTCTATTTTATCTCGAACTTGACCAACTGAGAGTCCAACTATTACTTGGATCGCTTGTTTATTCCGAACTAAGCCATGTGCTCCATGTTTTCTAAAAACTTGTTCACTTTCTAGTTTTTCAGGATCTTTTACTGTAACACGTAATCTCGTGCCTTTTGGGAACCAGCTGCCTCCAAATAAAGGATTTTTAACTCAATATAACGTGGGGATTTTTGATCGTGAATTGACTCTAACGCCCCCTTTAATATTTCCATCGCTTTTTCGTTTTGACCATCCGCAATCAAAGCCTCTGCCAGAGAGGAAATGGTAATATAGTAAGAAGCTGAGTTTTTCTCTTTGTGATGAAGCGCTTGAAAGTAATAGTCTAGTGATTCTTCGATTTTCCCTTGTCGATAATGCAAAAAACCAAGATTATGTAAAGAAAGCTCTTTTGTTTCTTTATCCGGCAGGATGTCCGTATCATTTAAAATTTGCTCCAGTATTTCTTTGCCTTTTTCAAATTCACCGATATGGATGAAATTCACGGCTAGAATCATTTTGACATAAACAATCCGCAAAAAGTTGTTGGTATTTTGAAAAACACGCAGGGCCTTGTAAGCATAATGAATTGATAAAGAATAGTGGCATAAATGTCCGTGCAAGGCCGCTCGAAAATAATAGTATTCTGTAATCTTGGTTTCATATTGCTCTGCCTGCTCTTCGACACGGGAAAGATAGAGGAAAGCTTGTGGAAATTGTTCCACTTTTCCATAATAAATGCCCTGAAGTAGATTCCAGACATACTCTTCAAAGGGAGAAAATTTTGACACATAGCGATGAATGCCTGCCGATGACTTTTCAAAGGCTGCAAAATCATTCAATAGGAGAAAGTAACGCAGCCTATACAACTCATATAAATAAATCATGTCTGTACATTGGATATATTCTTTTTCTTGCAGTAATTCTTTATATAGAATGGTTGCTTTCTCTTGGTGGTGCCTTTCCATCGTCTCGTAAAATAAATCCAGCTTCTGCCTCAATTTCTGGCTTTTTTTGCTCTCATCTTCTAGTGAAATCTGCAACCGGTCACATAACATTTGCAGGGTTTTCGGATTGGCGTCTTTGGCATTGTTTTCAATTTTACTTAAGTGCGTCACCGAGCAAATGCCTTGGCAAAGCTGTTCCTGCGTCTTATTCTGCTTCCTGCGATGATAATAAATCACTTTTCCAATTGACATAAAACGAACCCACTCTCCTATCATCGAAGTCTTGCTCTCTATTATTATATTTATCCTTGGGCTAATTGAAATAGGCTAAGGGATGCGAAAATACCATTGGAGTCGTTGGGTTATGGTTTATGCAAAAAAAGAGAAAGGAATTTACAAATTTACTAGTTTTTTATTTTTTTACTATGAGACGATGCGAGGTGGTGATGGGCTGGTATTCGGGGGCTTCCGAAAAAAAGGGGACCGTTCTCTTCAGAACCGTCCCCTTGGCATCTAGCTTCTCCGTTTCTCATGCATATATTTCATCCATTTCTTCAATTTATAACTGCAAACGATATACCCTGTAAGCGAGACCGCCGCGACTCCTGCGGACAGCTGCCAGATGAGGTCGTATGAGGTATAGAGTCCGGCGGCTATGCCTGTCATCCCGAAGAGGGTTAACTGGAATAATTGCTTTTTCGTGTTTTCATAGATGGTGAATTGGAATTGCCTGCGCTGTTCGACTTCCTTTAACTGCTCCAATTTTTGCGGGGCATTCAGGAATTCGGTTACGGAGTGAAAGATTTTGAAGATTGGCTGTGATTGGAGCCATTGCCAGACGAACAGCCATTTATTATTGCCTTGTTTGTTTAACCAATCCATAAACACGGGTTTCCCTAACTCTAAGATTTCTGCCTCTGGCGCTAAGTTGCGGATAATTCCTTCAATCGTAACAACCGACCTGCCTAAAAAGACAAATCTGGTGGGAATTTGAATGGGGAGCGCTTGAATCATATCATTAATTTCCATCTTAAAAGCAAGAAGATCCATTTCTTTTAATTGAGCTGGCTGGAAGGTGATGAATTCCGCCAATATCCGTTCAATCGTTCTGGATTCAGCTTCTGGAAGCAGCACGCCTAAATGAAATAAGCAATCCACAGCTTTCGGATAATTTTTAGCGAGAAAGCTTTCAATTAATCCTTGAAAGTAACCAGCATCCTTTTTGGAAAGTTCTCCAACCATTCCAAAGTCTAGTAAAATGATTTTCCCTTCCTTTGAGACAAGAACATTTCCGGGATGGGGGTCGGCATGGAAGGGGCCGGGCTCCATCCATTGTGGCAGGAATACTTTCATCAGCCGTTGCGCCAGTTCCTGACGACTTACGGGTAATTGGTCGATGGCCTCGTTATTGGTCAGCCGTAATCCTTCGACCCACTCCATGACCAGCACATTTGTGGTACTCAATTCGGCATACACTGACGGAATATGGACTATATCCATCTCCTTGAATCGCTCTTTAAAGCTCAGGATGGTGTTCAGTTCCAGGGAATAATCCAGTTCTCGTTTAATCACTTGCGTTACTTCTTTAAAAAGAACTTTAAAATTCATAAAACCCTTTGGAAGAGGGACTAGGTGGTTCACAAACCACATGACAATACTTAATATACGAAAGTCAGTGTCAACAATGGAATCAATATACGGGCGTTTCACTTTAATGGCGACTTCCGTTCCATCGTGGAGCATGCCCTTATACACTTCTCCAATTGATGCCGAAGCAATCGCTGTTTCTTCTATTGATTGAAAATGTTGCTGATACAAGTGTCCCCATTCTTTTTCTAATATTTCCTGAATCTCGCTCCAATCCGAAGGGGGGACTTTATCTGTCATGTCTTCGATTTGACTGATAAAGGCAGGTGGCAGCAAATCGGCACGCGTGCTGAGGATTTGTCCCAGTTTGATGAGCAAGCCTTCTAAATCAAATAGAGTCTGGCGAAACCGTTCTCCGATGGTCCCCCAGAGTTTTTCCCACTCCGCTTTCGGTTTACGGCGAATCTTATACCAATAAATTTGCAGGAAGATGCTAAAGGTCAGAGAAAGGACCTTCGACATCCGCACTAGTTTATTTTTCGTCTTCATCCGAATCCCCACAATCCCTTTAAAGTTTCACCGTTTATAACGATATTGATAGATGGTAAGTTTCAGTACTAGTGTGGTCACTCATAATAGTGTGATGTAAATTTCTTCTATTTTATTTTAACATTTTGTCATCACCGTAGAATATTCTTGTGACTAAAATTTGGAGGAGAATTTATGAATAATAGATTCTAATTGTTAACCAATAAGAGTTAATTGTGCCCGTCCAAGTTAAAAAAGGTGGTAGACGGTAACGAATAGCTGATAATTGTGCCTGTTCAAGTCATAAAAGGTAGTAGACGGTAACGAATAGCCGATAATTATGCCCGCCCAAGTCATAAAAGGTGGTAAACGGTAACGAATAGGGCCGCGCCGGACCGCACCGCACCGCACCTCACTAAATAAATGATATCTGCCAATCTAAATCATTTGCAAAAGTTGCCGCTCCAATGAATAACTACAGAAAACGCTTGCAAAAAAATGGAGAGCGCTTTATAATGAGCTCATAACTACCATATTAGTATATTAATATGTCTGTAATACCTGAAAAGGAGGTACATCTTATAATTCTCATTTGATATACTATGTGCAGTATAGAAAAGAGAAGAGGATAACGAATGGTAAACAACACCGTAAATGCAAAAGAATTTGCGTATGAAGAAATAAAAGCAGAAATATTAAGATTAAAATTAATTCCTGGTACAAAAATCTCTGAAAAGACGATGTCGGACCGATTGAATGTCAGTCGGACGCCGATCAGAGAAGCCTTTTTAAAATTAGCCCAGGAAGAATTGTTAACCATCATCCCGCAAAGCGGTACCTTCGTCTCGCTAATTAATTTGGAGCTTGCCGAAGAGGCACGATTTGTTCGCGAGGTCATTGAGACAAATATTGTCGGATTATGCTGTGAACACGTTTCGGAAGAATCTGCTTTTAATTTAGAAGTCAACTTGAAAATGCAAGAGCATCTTGTAAGTAATCATATAGAGAAACAACAAATCGAAAAATTCACCAATTTGGATGAGAATTTCCATAAGGAGCTATTTATCGCTTGTGGAAAAGAACGCACCTGGCGAATGATTCAAAACATGGCCGGTCATCTCAATCGGTTTAGAATGTTACGAATCATTGATACAAAAAATTTGGACTGGGATTTATTACTGGCGCATCACAAAGAAATTTATCAAGCCATTTCAGAAAAAAATAAAGAAAAAGCAGAAGCGCTTATGAAGGAACATTTGCGACTGATGTTATCGGAGAAAGACATTTTACTTCAAGCATTTCCAGAATATTTTTATACACAAGAATAGAGAGCATATTTATTTTTTGAGAAGCGGGAAAGCGCTCACAAGGGAGAGAACAACATGCAAATGACATTTCGTTGGTACGGAGAGGGCAATGACTCCATTACGTTAAAACAAATCCGCCAGATTCCAGGAATCAAAGGGGTCGTTTGGGCGCTGCATGATGTGCCCGTCGGAGAGGTTTGGCCGGTTGAAAGAATTGAAGAAGTAGTAAAGCAAGCAAAAGAGTACGAATTAAATACCGAAGTGGTTGAGAGTGTTAATATTCATGAAGATATTAAACTTGGTTTGCCTACAAGAGACCACTATATTCAGACGTATAAACAAACCCTGAAAAATTTAAGCCAATTCGGCGTGAAGGTCGTATGCTATAACTTTATGCCAGTCTTTGATTGGTTCCGGACCGACTTATTTAAAGAGATGGAAGATGGAAGCACCGCCTTATTCTTCGATGCCCAAAAAGTTCTCGCATTAACACCAGAACAAGTCGTAAAGAATATGGAAGAAAACCAAAAAGACTTCACCCTTCCAGGTTGGGAGCCTGAAAGATTAACAGATTTACAGCGTCTCTTTGATTTATATAAGGATATTACTGAAGTGGATTTATTAGAAAACTTAACTTACTTCTTGAAGGAAGTATGTCCGGTGGCAGAAGAATGTGGAATTAAGATGGCCATTCATCCGGATGATCCGCCATTCTCTATCTTTGGTTTACCGCGGATTGTCAAAAACAAAGAGGATATTGGGCGGCTGTTACGTGCAGTGGATAGTCCAGCCAATGGGTTAACTTTCTGCTCTGGTTCATTAGGCGGAAATCTTGCGAATGATTTGGTGGATATTGTCAACTCCTTCGCCGATCGGATCGCTTTTGCCCATATTCGCAATGTAAAACATTTTGAGGATGGCAGTTTTATTGAATCCGCTCACCGCGTTGAAGATGGTTCCTTACCGATTACAGGCATCATAAATGCCCTCCATGAAAATGGATTTGATGGGTATATTCGCCCCGACCATGGCAGACATATTTGGGATGAAGTATGCAGACCAGGATATGGCTTATATGATCGTGCGTTAGGCGCCATGTATTTACAAGGTGCTTGGGATACAAATGTATTATTGAAAAATGGGGCAGCTCCTAAGAAAACAATGCAAACGGTTTAAGCTTCGTAGTCTATCAAGAAGTAAGGAAGGAAATATGACCGAAATTTTTCCTTTTCTTATATTGCTAATGAAAGCGTTTTACCTGGTTCTGTTTTATAAATCTCATAATTATAGGGAGGCGTTATCATGCCTAGAAAGAATAAGGAAATTTCGCTAAAAACCAGTATTGGCTTTGGTTTAACCGATATGATGGGTGGAGGAGCCTTTACCATTATTGGGGCTTGGCTGCTATTCTTCTTCACCACGTTTGCTGGCTTGTCACCGGTTCAAGCGGCATCCATTATCGCGATCGCCCGGATCGTGGATGCCGTCGTCAGTTTGTTCATGGGAAGCTTTTCGGATAACTTTTTTAAATTTAAATTGGGTAGAAAATATGGAAGGCGCAGATTTTTCTTACTGTTGGGCTCCCCGTTAATGCTTGTATACGTATTACTTTGGGTAACAGGCATGAACTATTTTTATTACCTTCTGACGTTTTTAGCTTTTGAAATCATCGCAGCTATGATCTTAATCCCCTGGGAAACACTGCCTTCAGAAATGACAACAGATTTTAATAAGAGAACAAAATTATCAACAGCAAGAATGTTTATATCAGGTACAGGTACATTTTTGGCCACCTTCATCCCAGGACAACTATTTGGAGTATTAGGACAAGATAATCCGATGGCATTCTTGGTTAACGGTGCCCTATTTGCTGTCATCTTTGCTGTTTGTATCTATATTTCTTTCCGCTCCACATGGGAAAGAGAGGTTTTTCCAGAAGAGATGGCGCAATTTGCGACACAAAAGAAAGAGAAGAAGAGCTTTGCTGAAAATGTAAAAGTTGTTTCCAAAACGATTGTTGATTTTGCTTCTACGTTTAAAGTAAAAAGTTTCCGCAAACATTTACTGATCTATATTTGCTCGATGACCGCTAAAGATGCCTTTAACGCTGTGTTTGTTTTCTACTGTGTTTATGCATTGCATAGTACGTCAGAAGTTGCGGCCAATTTACTTTCCTTTAGTATTATCGGACTTCCTGGCGCGATTATTTATGGATTTTTAATGATCAAGATTGGTCCAGCTAATTTAGCAAAAATTTCTTATTCAACAATGATCCTTTGTGTATTTGGATATGGGGCAGTCTATTACTTCCATCCAAGCAACTTAATTATTACGTTAGGAATTATTTCCTTTGTCTATCAAATTGGAAGAAGTATGTTAGAGTTTGTACCTTGGAACGTATTCCCATTTATTCCTGATGTAGACGAAATGATTACGAAACAACGCCGCGAAGGGATCTTTGCTTCTGTTATGACCTTCTTTAGAAAGTCTTCTGTCGCACTTGCGACTTTCTTAGTTGGGGCCATCTTGGAGGCTGGAGGTTTTGTTCAAAAAGCAACAACCCAACCAGAAGGTGCGGTTCATACGATCTTAGGTATCATGCTAATTGGGGTGGTTGGACTACTTCTTGTTGCATTAATTACAGCTTTCACATTTAAATTAAATAAAGAAACACATGGTATTCTTGTAGATGAAATCAACCGCTTGAAAAACAACGGCAGCAAAGACAAGGTTACTCCAAAAACAAAAGAAGTGGTCGAAGCACTTACAGGTTATAAATATGAAAAGCTATGGGGCGGCCGCACACCAGCTGACTATCCTCGTACAAGCGAATTAAGAAGAGGGGCGAATCAAATGAAAGCATTTATGGACAAAGATTTCTTGCTTCAATCAGAAACAGCAAAAGTGCTCTATCATGACTTTGCTGCTAAAATGCCAATCTATGATTATCATTGTCACTTAGATCCAAGCGAAATCTATGAAAATAAAAGATATAAAAATATCACCGAATTATGGCTGGGCGGCGACCATTATAAATGGCGGGCGATGAGAGCCAATGGAGTGGAAGAATATTACATTACGGGTGAAGCGGAGGATTACGAAAAATTTTTCAAATGGGCTGAAACCGTTGAAAAATTGATGGGAAACCCGCTCTATCATTGGGCTCATTTGGAGTTGAAACAATATTTTAATGTCGATACCGTCTTAAAAGGGTCGACGGCCAAAGAAATTTGGGAAACCTGTAATGAGAAGATCCAGAGCCCAAATTTCTCAGCAAGAAGTTTAATCGAGCAATCAAATGTGGCGTTAATCGGGACAACCGACGATCCAATTGATGATTTGCGGAATCATAAATTACTACAAGCGGATAGGGATTTCTCAACCACGGTTTTGCCGGCATTTCGACCGGACGTTGTCATGGCGATTCAACAGACGCAGCCATGGGCGGATTATGTGGGCAAGCTAGGAAAATTGACTGGGATTGAGATTACTGATTTCACCCAGCTAATCAATGCGTTAGAAAGTCGAATGGATTATTTTGCGGAAATGGGCTGTAAATTATCCGATCACAGTATCGAGACCGTTGTCTATGAAACAGCAACGGAACAAGAACTCGATGCCATTGTGCAAAAGGCTTTGAATAACGAGCCGATCTCATTGAAGGAAAATAATCAATTTCTAACGCAGTTACTTGTAAGTCTTGGTATGGCTTATCACAAGCGCGGCTGGGTCATGCAATACCATATTGGAGCATTGAGAAGTGCCAACACTCGTCTGTTCCGTGCGATAGGGCCGAATGTCGGTGTCGACTCTTTCCGGGATGAGCCCATTGCTGTTCCTCTCTCGCGATTGTTGGATGAGCTTGATCAAGATCAGCAGCTTCCAAAAACGATTCTCTATGGCTTGAATCCGAAAGATAATGAAGTGCTGGCCGCGATGGCTGGTAATTTCCAAGAAGGCGGAATCCCATCTAAAGTACAGTTTGGTTCAGCCTGGTGGTTTAACGATCATATGGATGGCATGGTTGCTCAAATGAAAATCCTTGGGAATCTTGGTTTACTATCCCGATTTATCGGCATGTTGACCGATTCGCGCAGCTTTTTATCATACAGCCGCCATGAATACTTTAGAAGAATCCTTTGTAATATCGTCGGTAATTGGGTTGAAAATGGAGAATACCCCAATGATTTAGAATGGTTAGGGCAATTTGTCCAGGATATCTCCTATAACAACGCACTGGAATATTTTAATTTTCAACTTAAGTCTGTAAAAGTGCCGTTGGCGTAATGAAGTTTGAAGGAGGAACCGCATTGCTATTACTAGAAAAAGACCAGCTAAAAACCAATAAGGATCAATTTGAAAAGATCGGGATTAAGACTCCCTCCTTTAATTTTGAAGAAGTTTGGGAAGAAACGAAAAAGGAACCGATCTGGTTACATTTCGGCGGCGGAAATCTTTTTAGAGCGTTCCATTCTGTGTTACAGCAGCATTTGATTGAGCAGAATGAAACCAATAAAGGGATCATTGTAGCTTCCACCTCCGATGATGCCTTGATTCAAAAAATCTATCAACCTTATGATAATTTAAGCCTCGATGTTGTCATGAAAGCGGATGGCTCATTAGATATGGAAGTAATCGCAAGTGTGGCTGAAAGTATTGCAACCTATAACGGCCCATCTTCTTGGGAGCGTTTAAAAGAAGTGGCAAGTCATCCATCCCTGCAATTCATTTCCCTTTCGATCACCGAAAAAGGGTATGACTTAAAGGATATGAATGGGGAGATTCGAGCGTCGGTACGTGAAGAAATCGAGCAGGGACAGGATCAGCCGAGTCAACATACGATGATTTTGCTGGCATCGCTTTTACATGAGAGATACAATTGTGGAAAAGCTCCGTTAGCACTCGTAAGTACAGATAATTTCTCCCATAATGGAGATAAGCTGAAAGAGGCTATTATGACGGTTGCTTCGATATGGAAGGAAAATGGTGTGGTTGAGCAGGGATTTATCGATTATTTGAATGATGAATCGAACATCACCTTCCCTTGGAGTATGATCGATAAGATTACCCCGCTTCCTTCTGTAACCGTACAAGAAAAGTTAAAAGACATCGGATTTGGCAGTGCCGAACTCATTCCAAAAAGAAAAAATGGGTCGCTCGTGGCTCCATTTGTGAATACCGAGGAATCTGAATACCTCGTAATTGAGGACCGTTTTCCAAACGGAAGACCGGCGTTAGAAAAAGCAGGCGTCTACTTTACCGACCAGGTAGTGGTCGACCTTGTCGAACGAATGAAAGTGTGTACCTGTTTAAATCCCCTTCATACCGCCTTAGCAATCTTTGGCTGCTTACTTGAGTATACCTCGATTGCGGATGAAATGAAGGATGCTGATTTAAAAGCATTAGTAGAAAAAATCGGCTATGATGAAGGGATGAAAGTTGTCACTGACCCTGGAATTATTGATCCAATGGAATTTATAAAAGAAGTCATTGAAGTCCGTTTTCCAAATCCTAATATTCCCGACACACCACAACGAATTGCGTCCGATACATCACAGAAGCTGGGAATTCGCTTTGGGGAAACGATTAAATTATATCTAGAAAGAGAAGACCTCGATGTCAATGATTTATCATTTATCCCATTAACGATTGCTGCTTGGTGCCGTTATCTGTTGGGCATAAATGATGCGGGGAAAGAAATGAACATTAGTCCGGATCCGCTTTTAGAAGATTTACAGTTACACCTTCAAAAGGTGGAATTTGGTAACGCTGATTCAGTCGGTAGTCATTTACGGCCCATTCTCTCCAACCAAAGAATCTTTGGTATAGATTTGTATGAAGTTGGCTTGGGGGAAAAAGTGGAAGAATTCTTCAAGCAGCTAATCAAAGGACCGGGCGCAGTTAGAACGACATTGCATCATCAAATCCATGTATAACTGAAACAAGTGACTCAGAGACTTGGACAACAAGTTTTTGAGTCACTTTTTTTTAAAATCCAATTCAGTTCAACTTGGTGTTCATGATAGTAGTATAATAATCAATGAGGTGCTAATCGTATGAAAGAAATAACTATAGGATCACTGCTAGAGACCATCGGTGAATTATTTTCAGATGAAATATCCATTGCGGTTTCGAATACAAAAGAATATATCTACTATCGGCCAAGTAAACGAATTGATTTAAAAATAAGCCCTGGAGACCCTGTAAAGGAAGGGACGATTGCCTATAATGCATTGGTGACGGGTCAAAAGGTCTCTGAGTTTATTAACCGGGATGTTTTTGGTATTCCTTATCATGGAATGGCGGTCCCATTTTTACATAATGGACAGCTTGAGGGGTGTGTAACAGCGATTTATCCTGCTTTAACAGATGGGAAATCAGTCGTTACCGTGAAAACATTGGATGGCTGGATTCCCATTCCTTTTTCAAAGGTCGTTTATTTAGAATCCAAAGATAAGAAGACGAGTGTTTATTCAGAAGTGGTGTCAGGCACTCATAAATACTCCCTGCAAGAATTTGAATATCTGCTTCCGAAGGATTCCTTTATTAGATGCCATCGCTCATTTATTGTGAATGTTAATCATATTAAAGAGATTCATCCTGATACTCATTCGACCTTTTTACTCTCTATGGATAATGGTGAGCGGGTACCCGTTAGCCAGTCCTACTCTAGTTATTTTCGAAAACTTCTAGGTTTCTAGATATTTCTGCCTTAGAGCCTAAATTTGCTGTTTTATCAGAATATTTCGTATCATACTCCATAATTTCTCATCTTGATGATGTAAATAGGTAAAATGAGGATAATACTTATTTACGAAGCGAGGGATTTGTTTATGGAGAAACATGTGGAGCGAATAAGAGATTCTCGTCTAAGAGATCGAGTGGTTACTGCTGAAGAGGCAGCTGCCTGGATTGAAAACGGAATGACGTTGGGGTTGAGTGGGTTTACACGTGCAGGTGATGTGAAAGCGGTACCAGTGGCGTTGGTCAACCGAGTAAAGGATGATGAATGGTTTAAAGTCAATGTCTATACAGGAGCCTCCTTAGGGTCCGATGTTGATAAATTATTTGCTGAAGCGGGGATATTAGGAAAAAGATTGCCTTTCCAAGCCGATGCCACTATGAGAAGAGGAATCAATCAGGGTGACTTTTTATTTGTTGATCAGCATTTGTCCCACACAGCAGAGTTGATTCGGTCCGATGTACTGAATATAGATGTCGCTATTTTGGAAGCGGTTGCAATAACAGAGGAGGGAATGGTGATTCCAACCACTTCGATTGGAAATTCCTTATCGTTCGCCTTAAATGCCAAATCTATTATTATTGAGATCAATATGGCTCAATCTCCACAGCTAGAAGGATTGCACGATTTATATGAACCTGGAAAACAAGGATCAAGGCTTCCTATACCGCTCGTTAAACCTGATGATCGAATTGGAATGATTGGCATTCCGATTGATGTTGAAAAAGTAAAGGGGATTGTGTTTACAGACCAGCTTGATTCGCCATCGACAATTGTTCCACCAGATGAAGATACAGAGATCATGGCACAGCATTTAATAGATTTTCTTCGAAAAGAGGTAAAGACAGGCCGATTAACGGAACGTCTAGCGCCAATACAATCGGGTATTGGTTCGGTGGCTAATGCTGTCCTGCATGGAATGTTAGATTCAGAGTTTGAAGATTTGGTAGTCTATTCGGAGGTGTTACAGGATGCGGTGTTTGATCTCATGGATGCTGGAAAAGTACGCTTTGCTTCTTGTTGCTCCATCACGCTTTCTGAAGCAAAACACCAGCAGGTATTTTCCAATTTTGAACAGTATCGTAATAAATTAATGATGCGCCCGCAGGAAATTTCGAATCATCCCGAAATCATTCGCCGCCTGGGATTAATCTCCATAAATACGGCTTTAGAATTGGATATCTACGGAAATATCAATTCCACTCATGTTTCGGGTGCAAGAATGATGAACGGTATAGGTGGTTCTGGAGATTTTGCAAGAAATGCCCGTCTAGCTATCTTTGTCACTAAATCCATTGCAAAAGCCGGTAATATTTCAAGCATTGTGCCTTTTGTCTCTCATGTAGACCATACTGAACACGATGTTGATGTGATCGTCACTGAACAAGGATATGCTGACCTAAGAGGATTGGCACCAAGGGAAAGGGTGGAGAAGATTATTGAGAATTGTGCGCATCCAATGTATCGCGATCAGCTACGAGCCTATTACCAGGAAGCACTAACAAGAGGCGGGCAAACTCCTCATGTTTTAGAAAAAGCTTTTTCTTGGCATACGAATTATGCCAAAAATGGAACGATGCTTGAAGCGGTATTAGAAACGTTATAGATTTACATTTGCTACGATTATGGTAACTCTGAAAAAAGCTGAATGGAGAAAATCTCCATTCAGCATTTATTTACTTAATTTCTAGTTCTGACTTTAATTCCTTTTGAACCCGTTGGATTTCTTCTTCTGAAACCAATCCATAATAAATGTTATCGATTCTTGTTCCTTCTTCTTCTATCTCCATTTGCTCAATGGATGATCCAACATGTTTATAACCTTTTTGAATAGCTACCATTTGATCAAACGTCAGGTTTGTTTTTACATTTTTGCCAAGGACGGCAAATATACCGGAAAACTTAGTTAAGCTGGATAAACTTGCTCCTTCTTTAATTACCCCTTCAATAATTTGACGCTGTCTGATTTGCCGGCCAAAGTCGCCTCGAGGGTCTTGTTTTCTCATTCTTGTATAGCTTAACGCTTTTTTACCGTTTAGCGTCAATTCTCCTTCAGGAAAATGGTATCCATCTTGGGTGAAATCTAAGTCATTATTGACCGTTATACCGCCAACGGCATCGACCATCCCCGTGAAGCCTTTCATATTAACCTCTATATAATAGTCAATTGGTATATCCAGAAAGTTTTCGACGGTATCCAGCGCCATGGGGATCCCTCCAAAGGCGTAGGCGTGGTTAATTTTATCCTCCGTCCCTTTTCCAATAATTTCAGTTCGAGTATCGCGTGGAATGCTTAGCATTTTTACGGAATTATTGTTGGGATTAACGGTTAATACAATCATGGTGTCAGAGCGGCCTGAGTCTCCTTCTCGCTCGTCCACACCAAGCATTAAAACCGAAAAAGGATCTTTTTCCTTAAGCGAAACGGGTTCCTCACGTTTTTCAGATTTTTCACGTTCCATCGGCTGATGCATCGCAGCAACAGCATTTTTGAAAGATTTATAGACAGTGGATCCATAGATTCCGCCGCCAATTAACAGTAGTAGAAGGATTGTGCCGGTCACCTTTACCCATTTTCTAAGTTTTCGTTTCCTTTTTTTCAATCGCATTCATAAACCTCCAAACTATCACAATCAGTTGTTCATATCATACGATAAAAGTGTTCGAAAGTCGTCGGTTTTCCGTTGCTATTGTCAAAATGTGTCGGAACTCCTAGGAATTAGGGGTGGGAAAATGGGGATAATAATGAATTAAGTCGCAGTATTCTGGTTGATTATGACTATCCCCAAAGTATCAGCCGTGAAACCTTCCCCCATCTCATACGTATGTATTCATAAATAAACGAACGAGGGTGACCGCATTACATGGAAACACGAGAAGATTTGTTAAACGAACTAAAGGTCATTGAGAAGTGGGAAAATGATCAGAGTGATCTGTGGATTTGGGATCGACTAGGCAGACTTCCATTTAAGATTCTTGATAAAATAACTCCTCAATTCATCCATAACAAAGTTGGTAATTTGCTAGAAGAAATCGGCTCCTATATTCAGAATGGTGGCAGCTATTTAATGAAAGAACATAATCTCTTTGAAAAAATTGAAAAAGAAACGGGCCGGCCCATCACGCAGGTATCGGATATTGAGGATATCCCGTTAGTTACTATGGATAAGTTGAGTCAGGAGCTGACCGGGCAACGGAAGAAGTTTGCGGCCATCCAAGGAGCAAGCACAGGAATTGGCGGGATTTTTACTCTTGCACTCGATGTTCCGGCGTTAATGGGTATCTCCTTAAAAACACTGCAGGAAATCGCCATCCTCCATGGGTATGATCCCAATGAGAAAAGCGAACGTATTTTTATGATCAAATGTCTGCAGTTTTCATCGGCAGATATTGTTGGTAAACGAGCGATTCTGAATGAGCTTTCCAGCTATTATCAGCAAGGGAGCGGGTCCAGTGAAATGATGTCGCAGCTGCAAGGCTGGCGTGAAGTGGTATATACATACAGGGACCAGTTTGGATGGAAAAAGTTGTTTCAGATGGTGCCTATCGCTGGGATGATTTTTGGGGCATTTACCAATCGCTCGATGATTAACGACCTTGCGGAGACGGGAATTATGCTTTACCGGAAAAGAAGGATTCTTGAGAGGTTGGAACAAAAATAGGTATAAAAAAGGGGACAGCATATTTTTGCTGTCCCTTTTGGCGAGAGTCATGGGATCCCGTCAAAACTTTAATTCAAACCTATTAAATGCTAACGAGAATTTCTGCTTTTTCCTCAAAATATTTATGCATAAGTGTATTAAGTTTGATAGAAAGATTGATGTATTCCGAGCTGCTTGGTCCATCTTGCTTACATATTTCGCTCAGTGTTGTTTTAAGTTGAACGATTTCCTTTAAAAGTTCCATATTTTCCTTTTGAGTTCGTTCCATTGTTTTCATCATACACCTCGTAAAATTATTTTTTACTGCCTTTGGTTTGGAAGGCATGATGACTTGATTCCATCTTTTTCGTCTTCTAATGATAATACAATTCCAAGCCCATTTTGATAGTAACATAGTGGATTTTTCATGTGAACACCGAATTTAATAGTAAAAATATTAGCAAAAAAGTAAATGATATTGGTATATCAATGCATTTAAATAGAGATTTCTAACTGCTTGGTAATAAACGTCTCTCATATTTCGACAAATTATTTCATAATAACATCAAAAATAAAAATAAAATTATTCGTAAATTTCAGATAATAATTCCCTCCAAAAAAATAGATCCGGCCGAGTGCCAGATCCAAACAGAATATATTAAAGGGGGTTTTTGAAAAAGAGAAAGGTAAGTGCTTGTCCTCTTCATGTACTTATCTTACCCTCAAATAATGAACAAACTATGAATAATTCGTTTAGATTTTATTAATTATTTAGAACTTGCAACCAATGTCTGAAAAATAGATACAATGTAATATTGAAATTAAATTTCAATAATATTAATAAAAATATAAAATACAATGATATTACAGAGGAGGATTACATAGTGAAGTATCGACTACTAGCAACAGACTTAGATGGCACGTTATTAAATGATCAAAAAGAGATTGATGTGGAAACAATCGAGGCGATTCATGAGTATCGCAAGCGAGGTGGCAAGGTTGTCATTTGCAGCGGACGCTCCCCGCTATCCACGCAATGGATTGCCCGGACAATTGGGCTTAGCGGTGAGCCAATTATTGCTTATAATGGAGCGATTCTGCTGGATGCGGATGGCGAAATCCGCGAGCAATCCGTTTTTCCATATGAGTCACTAATGACCTTTTGGGAAATATGTGAGACGGAGGGCATCTATGCGCATTTTTATGAGGGGGATATACTCCTCGTCCCTGAGGTGACTAAATGGAATGAGAAATGGATTGAAAATAACATCCCCACCCTGGAAGCATCTGGGGGAGAACCTCAACATTGCCAGAGGGTTCGGGAGAAATGTCAGGTGAAGGTCGTCGATGACTTTTACCAGTACCTGAAGGAGCAGGAGCGGAGCATTACAAAAATTGCTGTATTTGATGATGAGAATAAGCTCCCGGAGTTTACCCGGCGGCTTAAGGAACAGGCAGTGGAAATGGAAATTAGCAGCAGTTTTAATTTTATCAATTTAGAAATTACCCCCAGTGGTGTAACAAAGGCATCTGCCCTGGTTAAACTTACTGAGCAGTTGGGAATCCCGCTCTCACAAACGGCAGCGATTGGTGATAATTTTAACGATGCTCTGATGATCTCAGCTGCCGGCCTCGGAATTGCGATGGGAAATGCACCTGAAAAGGTGAGACAATTAGCGGATCGGGTGACTGGAAATAATAACGAGGCAGGGGTCGCAAAGGCGATTCGTCGTTACTTGTTTGAATAAGACCCTAGATCATCTCAGAGTGAAATAGTGTTTTGAAATACCATTTCACTATTTTAATAAATTACTTGAAATAAAATTTCAAACGGAATATAATAAACGTACGGTAACCGTTTTCACCTCAGAAAAGACTTACAGGAGGACAACGATCATGACAGAAAATCTTGAATTATTAACGACTGAATCTCGCAACGAGCAGTCCATGCAGATAGATACAGCAAGTCCAAGTGACATCTTACGAATTATGAATGAGCAGGATCAACTAATCGCACTAGCAGTCAAGGATGTTTTACCGGATATTGAAGCAGCCGTCCAATTTGTGGTTGAGTCCTTTAAGAACGGCGGACGCCTGATTTATTGTGGTGCAGGCACGAGCGGGAGATTAGGGGTTCTCGATGCAGTAGAATGCCCGCCCACTTTTAGCACAGACCCTGAAATGGTCCAAGGACTTATCGCAGGAGGAGACCGCGCCTTTTTGAAAGCAGTTGAAGGAGCGGAGGATCAGCCGGAATTCGGTGTGAACGATTTGAAAGAAATCGGGCTGACGAAAGATGATACGGTCATTGGTATTGCAGCTAGCGGCCGCACACCTTATGTTATCGGGGCGCTTCGATATGCACGAAGCATTGGAGCGAAAACCGTTGCCCTTTCTTGCAATAGAAATGCGGCAATTAGTCAGGAAGCCGACCAAGCAATTGAAGTTATTGTCGGTCCAGAGGTCCTGACTGGTTCGACACGATTGAAGTCAGGTACCGCTCATAAGATGATTCTAAACATGATTTCAACTTCTTCGATGATTCTTTTAGGAAAAGCCTATGAGAATTTAATGGTTGATGTTCATGTAAGTAACCAGAAATTAAAGGAACGGGCGATTGGAATTATTCGTAAAATTACCGGGGTTTCCTATGAACAGGCGTCGGAAACACTTGAAGCCTCCAATCTTCAAGTCAAAACGGCTATCGTTATGATTAAGACGAATACGTCGAAACAAAAAGCTGAACAATTATTAATAGAAGCAAATGGATATGTGAAAAAGGCAATCCAACATGTAGAAGAGTAATTTTAAAAAAGGTGGTCTTTGGTGTGGCAGCAGGCGGATTAAAAATGATTCAAAATATGTTGGAACAGCTTCCGGCTTCTGAGCGGAAAATTGCTGAACTGATTCTTGAAAATCCTCAAGTGATTTTAAACAGTACCGTCCATGACATCGGTTCCAAGGCTAATACAAGTGGTGCAGCTGTGATAAGACTGTGTAAATCTTTGGGCTTAAATGGATTTCAGGATTTAAAAGTAAGAATTGCAGGCGATCTTGTGAAACCGGTGGAGCAAGGGTACCGGGACATTGAGCCTGGTGAATCGTTTTTCTCCATCGCCCAGAAGACAACAAGCAATAGTATCCAAAGCATCCGCGACTCGGAAGAAATGATTAATTTTGATGAATTGGAACGTGCCGTTCACACCTTGTCTGCTGCACAAAATGTTCATTTTTTTGGAATTGGGGCTTCAAGCATTATCGCAAAGGACGCACAGCAAAAGCTCCTTAGGGTTCATAAAAATGCAACCGCTTTTACGGATACACATCTTGTTGCCACGTTAATTGCTAATGCCAATAAGGAGGATCTCGTGTTTGGGATCTCCCACTCAGGCGAAACACCTGAAGTCATTAAAGTTATGGCACTTGCCAAAGAGCGCGGCGTGAAAACGATTAGTTTAACGAAATATGGGCAATCAACGGTCTCTGCTTTGGCTGATATTAACTTGTTTACGGCGTACTCTGGAGAAGCTCCGTTTCGAAGTGCAGCTACTTCTTCACGCCTTGCGCAGTTATATATCATGGATATTTTGTTCTTGTCGATGGCAACCGTCCAATATGAGGATACGATTCATTCCATTGATAAAACAAGAGAAGCGATCCGGTTTATTAAAGATGGGAAATAGTCCTTTTCGGGAGGTGATGTGAACGCTTTTCCATTTGTAGGTTTAAGGAAATAAGTTCACTAAAAAAATAATCAACGGAGAGAAGGGGAACAAGAATGGCTGGAGAGAATAAAATTTTAGCAGAAAAGATTCTTGAACAACTAGGCGGCCCGGCGAATATTAGCAATTACACGCATTGTATGACAAGACTTCGTGTGACACCAAAGGATGACGCACTTGTCAACCAAGCGGCCATTAAGAAAATTGACGGAGTCATGGGCGTAGTAGAGGAGGAAACCCTCCAAATTATCCTTGGACCTGGAAAAGTAAATAGAGTCACAGAAGAGTTTGGTAAATTAATAGAAGACGCTGGCGGGATTGATTTGAAAGAAAAGGCTGCCAGCAAAAAGGCGGAAATCAACAAAAAGAATGCGACACCGTTTAAATTGTTTTTACGAAAAATCTCTAGTATTTTCATCCCGTTAATCCCTGCACTAGTTGCATCCGGATTGATTACAGGAATCACCAAAGCGATTGTCCAAGCGGGCTGGCTGGCAGCAGATTCCCAACTGGCGACTATTTTATCGGTTATTGGCAGCGGTTTATTTGGTTACCTTGGCATTTTAGTTGGTACCAATGCAGCGAAAGAATTCGGTGGTTCACCCGCACTCGGGGCGATTGCTGGTATTTTAATCATTAACCCTGCGGTTGCAGGAATTAAATTGTTTGATACTGCTTTACTTCCGGGACGCGGAGGTTTAATCGGGGTTTTATTTGCCGCCATCTTTATTGCTCTAGTTGAAAAACGAGTTCGTCGTTATGTTCCACAATCGCTTGATCTATTTATCACACCAACGGTTGCTTTATTGGTTACTGGTATTGTTACTTATCTTGTCTTTATGCCGTTGGGTGGTTTTGTGTCAGATGCGATTACAAAAGGATTAACGTCACTGCTTGATGTGGGTGGTGTAGTGGCTGGATTTGTCCTTGGGGCCACCTTCCTGCCGCTCGTTGTCACTGGTTTACATCAAGGATTAACACCGATTCACTTGGAGTTAATTAATACACTTGGAAATGACCCGCTTCTGCCAATCTTGGCGATGGGTGGTGCGGCACAAGTCGGGGCTGCATTTGCGATTTACGCTAAGACGAAGAAAACTCGCTTAAAAAGAGCGATTGGCGGGGGTCTTCCTGCAGGAATTCTTGGTATTGGTGAACCCCTGATTTTCGGTGTGACCTTACCATTAGGCCGTCCATTTTTAACTGCCTGCCTAGGTGCAGGTGTCGGCGGTGCGTTCCAGGCTGTCTTCCATGTGGCAACTATCGCGGTTGGGGTTTCTGGTTTACCGCTGGCATTTTTAGTCGTAACTGGGCAAGTCCTGCTGTATCTGCTTGGTGTATTAATTTCTTATGGAGCTGGGTTCTTGTTCACCTATTTATTCGGCTTCAATGATGATATGGCCGGTGAGTTTGATTGATCGGTATTAGTTTTTATTTAAATGATCCTTTAGCAGAAGAGCGGATTAGATTTGCTGGGAAAATGGGTGTGAGGCGGGCATTTACGTCGCTTCACATCCCAGAAGAGTCTGGGGATTTAGCAGGCCGTGCGTGTGAGTTGCTTGAGGCAGCAAAAGAGGCTGGTATCGAGGTGTATGCAGATGTATCGGCACGAACGCCTGCCCATTTAGGATTGGATAGTTTATTTTCGCTTAAATCCTTAGGGGTTATCGGTTTGCGGTTGGATGACTTTTTTGCGAATGAGACGATTTTGAGTCTGGCGAAGGAATTCAAACTCGCGCTTAATGCGAGCATTTTGTTTGAGGAAGATGTGCGGGCGCTGTTAGAAGGCGGGTTAGAGGCTAGTCAGCTGCTGGCTTGGCATAATTTCTATCCAAGGCGTGAAACGGGATTATCGGATTCGTTTTTTCAGGAGCAAAATGAGCTTTTTAGAAAATATGGGATTCCGGTAAGTGCGTATATTCCAGGTGATGGTGAGAAACGCGGCTCTTTGTATGAAGGGCTGCCAACCTTGGAAGATCATCGCGAAGTTGATCCGTATCGGGCTGCGCTGGAGTTGTTCCGCGCGGGTGTGGAGGATGTCTACATTGGTGATCCTGAGGTAAGTGTGGACCTTCTTCAAAAATTAAACGATTTTGACTGCCATCATCGTGTTTCGATCCGAGTTGAAGGCTTCCAGGAAGGTGAGTTCCGGCTCCGCCCTGATTTTTCCCGTGATGTTCTAAGGCTTATGGATACGAGAAGTTCTGAATCTGTCGCCGCTCGGAATACGGTGGAGCGGCCGCTGGGGACGATTACTCGAGATAATGATCACTATGGACGCTATCGCGGAGAGGTCCAAATCACGCTTCATGACCTCCCAGCCGATGAGCGAGTCAATGTGGTCGGAAGGGTTGTGGAGGAAGACTTGCCGTTGCTTTCCTTACTGCGACCAGGTCAACTTGTCAAGTTAATTCGGGTATGATATAAAAGTCAAAAAACCAAGGGAGCCCCTTGGTTTTTTTGTAGCTGCGGCTAGTAGTAACTAATTTTCCATCAGCCATTTTGTTACAATCTCTGATTTTTCCGCATCTAATAGATTTCCAGGCATTTTTTTCGTGCCTTCGTTGACAATATTCAGAACTTCCGCTTCTGAATATTTACCTTTCATATTTGTTAATCCCGGGCCAACAGCTCCTTGTAATGTATCGCCGTGACAAGCGGCACAACTTTCTTTATAGATTTCTTCCCCATCCATTGCTGTACTGGATTTAGTTGATGAACAGCCCGTTACTAATATAAGTGCCAACACTACAGCCACCCACAGTCGACTCACGATGTTTCCTCCAAACACATAATAATTGTTCTTTATATCTATCTTAATAGAGTTTGGGTGCGAAATTTCACTTCAAATATGAACAAAAATGTAAACTTCGCGCTATAAAGGACATATGGAGTGTTCAATAAACAGCTAATCACATCCTAGGAACGAACGTGGGCAGACAGGGTTATATTTGATACGCTATTACCTTCAACCAATTTGAAATCTATCATATTTTGTATTGGTACATTCTCACCTTGAATTTGTTTAAAAAGTAAATCTACTGTTTTTATGCCAATAAATTCTTCATCTTGTTATTCAATTGATTTCAGTCTTTTCTCTTTTTCAAGTAATCATTTCGATACCTAGCAGGTGAAGAGTTCATCATCGTAGAAAATACGCGTGTAAAGTAATGCACGGATCCAAAGCCGGTAACATCAGCGATTTCTTTAATCGGAATGCTTGTCATTTCAAGCAGGCGAGCCGCTTCTCGTACCCTTTCCTTGCGAATATAATGGGAGAAACTTTCACACAATTCATTAGAAAAGAGCCTCGATAAATGACGACTAGAAATGTGAAGATAGTCGGCGACATCCTCTAGCTTCAAGGGTTCTGATAAATTATCGCGGATAAACAATTTTGCTTGATACAAGTGTGTAGGAGAACTATTCGAAAAGATTTTTTCAGGACTGCGGTTTCGCTGATTTGCTTCGGAAAACAAAGAGTGAAAGGACAGTATGAGTGTGTGTGCCATACTAGTAATTATATTGAAATCGTCGCCGCTCCCGTTTGACGTATAATCTACTAATGCCCTCCAGATTAAGGCCGTTGGAGAATCATCTGCCTCACTGATACAAATCCTATTGGTTCTCGCCAGTTGATTAAACCTGTGACTGGCCTCATCCATTGATTTTTCATGTAAAATCTCAAATGCGACAAATACAAGAAACAGTCCTGTTTCACTTAGAATTTGATGATGAATGTTCGGACGAGATAAAAATAATGTCCCTTTCTTTAACCGAAATTGGTCATCCAAGTCTTTATAAAGTCCTTCTCCACTTAGTACATAACACACTTCATAAAAGGAATGCCTATGTACGGGATTGTTGAAATGCTTTGGGTTCACCCCCCAGTAATTCACCTTAAAGGCAATTTCTTCTCCAAGCGGCCCCAGGGCATATTGATTTAAACTTCCTTCACTGTGTTTACATGATTGAACGATCAAAAACATCCCTCCGATGTCTTCAAAAGACAAAAAAACAGCCTATTTGGATAAAGACAGAAACCCATTATTTTCTTAAAATTATAACAATTATATGATCAACCTTAAAGGAGGAAAAAGAATGATTACTTTAAAGGAAGCTGAATTTTACCAAGAAAATGGATACTTGCTTGTTAAAGGAGTTTTTTCAAAAGAGGAAGTAGAGAGAATGAAAACCGCAGTAGAACGGATTATTCAACGTGCAGCCAATACAAAACATGATCGAAATCATGCATGGCAAGGGGAGTACATCCCAGCGAACGAGTTAAAAAAACTGGTGTTAAAAGGATTTCATGATGTTCATTATCATGATGCAGCCTTTTCTAGAGCGGTAATCCATCCCAATATGGTGTCTATTTTGCAAAAGCTGATCGGACCGAATGTGCAGTTACATCACTCCAAAATGCTGGTTAAGCCACCTGAAAAGGGAGCAGCTTTTCCCATGCATCAGGATCATCCTTATTTTCCTCACGAAAGTCATACTATGTTGGCTGCTAGTGTTCATCTTGATGATGCAGACTTGGAAAACGGATGCCTGAGGGTCATTCCAAAATCTCATCAAGAAGGTCCCGTTTCACATGTAGGCCGTCACTACTTAAATCATAAGGAATATCCGATTTCCATAGGGACCCCGTGCCCTGCCGAAGCAGGTGACGTTCTGTTTTTTAATTATTTAACGATCCACGGGTCGGATAGTAATCGAAGTGACCGGCCGCGGAGAAACGTATTATTCCAATATCGGGACCCGTCGGATAAACCGACTGCCGATGTACACGTAAACTGGGGGCAAGGCTTGATGGTCTGTGGAGAAAACCCGACCTTCCGTGATTATCATGCAGATTTTGCCTCGAAAATAGTGAAATGAAAATATAATACAATTAGTCAGTGAAATAAATGAGCTGGGAGATACATTTTCCAAGCTCATTTTTTATGTGTAAGTAACGTTAACACATTTATGGTAATATCTTTTAAATAGACCGTTAAAAAGAGAGAAGTGCAATTTGGAAAGGCTGAAATCAATAAAGTGAGGTTTATGAATGATTTTTACCTATGCGATTACACAAGATAACCAGTTAATAAAAGATGTTAAGTTGGAGGAATTAAGGTCAGATTGTTTCAAATTTTATTGGGTGGATTTTGAGGAACCAACTGAAGAGGAAACTAAGTTGTTAAGTGAATTTTTCCACTTTCATCCCTTGGCGATTGAAGATTGTCTGCATTTTATCCAGCGCCCCAATATGAATTATTATGATGGAGTCCTATTCTTTGTTTTACATTCATTAAGTAAAACAATAAGGTGCGAGGAGATAGATGTTTTTGTGGGAGAAAACTATGTCGTTTCTTTTCATAAGGAAAAGGAAGAGGCGATAGATGTGGTTAAGCAAAAATTATCCGCAAGTAATGAAATGGAAATGGCTGGCCCGTTATCTATTCTTCATAGCATTATAGATGAATTAGTAGATTGCTATTTTCCGATTTTGCATCAAATTGAGGACAAGCTAAATGAATATGAAGAGAAGGAAGCAAGCAGCAAAAAAATCATCGAAGAGGTTTATGAGATTCGCAGAGATCTGATTCGTTTGCGGAAAACGATCATTCCGATGAGAGATTTGTTATACCGGATGATAAACTCGAAGCGGATTCAGGACACAAAGCAAATTCACCATTATTTTTCCGATATCTATGATCACTTGATGAAGTTAACAGATATGGTTGCTTCTAATCAAGACGTTACTTCTGATATGAGGGAGAATTACATGTCCGTTCAATCCAATCGAATGAACTCCATTATGATGACACTTACCGTGATCACTACCATTTTTATGCCACTTACATTTATTGTGGGCGTGTACGGAATGAATTTTGACCATATGCCAGAGTTACATTGGAAATACGGCTATTTTATTACGCTCGGGGTTATGGCGATCATAGTCACAGTAATGATTTTTTGGTTTTACAAAAAAGGCTGGTTATTTAAAAAGTAATGCAAATAATCTAGAAATATTATCCTTTCAAAATAACAACCCCGCTATCACTAAAAAAAGTGGCAGCGGGGTTGTATTTGTTTATAAATTCACTCCGATGATTATTATTTTTTCTTAGCAGTGGACTCTCTTATGATTAACTTGGTTGGTAAAAGGATTTCCTGAAACGGTTCTTCTTTGTTTTCCATTCTCCAACAAAGTTGTTCGACTGCCTTTTTACCGTAATAATTTAAATCGATATCCATCGTTGTAATCGTAGGGGTTGCAATTTGTGACAATTGCCCATTATCAAAGCTGCATACAGAGGCATCTTCTGGTACTTTTAAACCTCTTTGCTGCAATATGGATGTAACTAGGAAACCTTTGCCGTCATTCACACAAAACCATGCTGAAGGCATGGCTTGAAGGCCATTAAGAAATAAATTGATATCATGCTGATTTTCCTGTGTGTTGGTTAATATGAAATCTTCATTAGGGCTTATCCCGTATCTTTTTAAAGCTAGCAGGTATCCTTCTAATCGTTCTTGATAGCTAGGAGAAATGTCCACATTACCTACAAACGCTATTTCACGATGACCTAATTGAATTAAATGTTCCACAGCAGTGTAGGCTCCGAACCGATTATTGGTCAGGATCGAATCCGCTTCTAGGTGCGGTTCATGATGATCAATTAAAACCGTAGGGATCCCCGTATTTATTATCGTAGAAATATAGTCCGTACTGATATGAGATAGGATTAAAATGCCATCGATTTCGTGATTTATTAATAAGGAAGGCAGAATTAAATTATTTTTGGTTTCGCTATCAATCGATTCAATAAACAAATTCATCCCCCGAGCTCTAAGCTCTTTTTCAACACTTAAGTAAATTTCACCAAAAAAGCTTTTAAGTGAAAATGCATAATCAGAAGCAATTAGAGCGATGTTTTTTAGTGTCTTTTTTTCAACTTGCTTTTGATTCCTACTATTAGAATAGGAATAACCTAATTCATCTGCAGTAGTTTGTACAAGCCTGCGGGTATCTTCACTAACTCCCGGCTTTCCAGATAACGCTTGGGAAACGGAGTTTTTCGAGATATTTAACCGATCCGCTATATCCTGCATAGTCACTTTTTTTTCCATTTCTTTGATCTCCCTTAATCTATATCTTAATAATAATTTGTCATTGTTTGTAATTTTATTGTAACGTTACAAAATGAAAATTACAATAGTTATGTAGATGACAGAAATGTAAGTTATTTATAATAAACTTTATGGTTTTAGTGATTAATTGTTGACTTTATTAAAGTAAGGTGCAATAATTACGTCTGTAAGGTGATAAAATACATGACTAAATAGTTATTTTTTGTTTTGTAATTCTATCAATGCTTGTTGAGAAATGAGGGATTTGGGTTAATACCATAATTTTTGACTTGGATTACAAATAGTATACTTTTTTTTGAATGCATTTGATAGCGCTGTCAGATAAGGCAGTTACGCCATCAGAAACACGTGTGATTAATTGTATAGTGTAATTATAGTTTAGGGCATTACTACTTTTATTAAAAGGTTGGATTAGAATTAGTCATTGGAGGAATATAAGATGAAAATGAAAAAAGTAGCATCAATCTTATTCGCAGCTTCTCTTACAGTTTCTGGTCTTGCAGCCTGTTCTACAGGTAACAACACAGGGCAAGAAACAGGTAAAAAGGATGGAGTAACAACAATTGAATTCTGGGCTGCTCCAAACCCAACACAGCAAGTATATTGGAAGGAAGTCGCAGCAGAGTTTACAAAGGAAAATCCTAAGATCAAAGTTAATGTAAGTCCTATGAAGGAAAGCCCGACATCTGAAGCAAGTATCCAATCTGCGATTGCAGGTAAAAGCGCGCCTACCATGTCTGAAAATATCAACCGTGGGTTTGCCGCTCAATTATCTGAAAGCAAAGCGCTTGTACCATTAGATGAATTAGATGGATGGGATGAAGTAAAGAAAAACCGTAACATGGAAAATACGATGAAGGGCTGGGAGTTTGCGGACGGCCACCAATACGTATTACCCATTTACTCAAATGCGATGTTATTTGGCTGGAGATTGGATGTTTTAAAAGAGCTCGGGTTTAACGAGCCGCCAAAAACTTATAGCGAAATGTTAGATGTAGCGAAGAAATTAAAAGCAAAATATCCTGATAAATATTTATGGGCAAAAGCAGACCTTGCTGATCCAACAGCTTGGAAAAGATGGTTCGACTTCTTCATGTTGTATGATGCAGCATCAAATGGTAACAAGTTTGTTGAGGGAACGAAATTCACAGGTGATCAAAAAGCTGGTGAACAAGTACTGGGCTTAATGGATGATCTTCGTAAAGCTGATGCACTGTTAACAAGACAATCAAAAGATCCGTTTGAAAGTGGTTTAGGAATTTTTGTCGATGTGGGTCCTTGGACTATTCCATACTGGGAAGAAAAATTCCCAGAAATGAAATTCAATGAAACCTATACATTAACACCTCCACCTGTTCCAGATGGAACAGATACTACCAATGTAAAAACGTTTGCTGATACAAAAGGTCTAGTTGTTTACGCTTCTGCAACAAAAGAACAACAAAAAGCAGCGATGGACTTCATTAAGTGGGTGTATTCAAAACCTGAAAATGATTTGAAATGGCTTGAAAAGACAAGCTTACCACCTGCCCGTGATGATTTAACATCAAACGATGCGTTTAAAGCGTTCTTTGACAAAAATCCAGCATTACAACCATATGCAGCCGCCGTTCCAAACGGTATCCCGCCGATGGATAATTCAAAATACAATGATATTCAGACTTTAATTGGTCAACATGCCTTCAATCCAGTGGTAAAAGGTGAGAAAAATCCGAAAACTGCCTGGAAGGACATGCAAGAAGCAATTGAGGGGGCTCTTAAATAATGAGCACAAAGCAAGGAAGGTTGGGCTGGCTATTTGCCAGTCCTTATCTTATATATGCGGTCGTTTTCTTTCTGATTCCACTGGTATGGTCACTGTTTTTATCCTTTACTGATTGGAATTTGATTGCACCAACTTTTAGTTTCGTTGGTATGGAAAATTACATGGAGGCTTTCAAGAGTCCAGGGGTTCAAAGTGCATTTTTTGTAAGTTTTAAATTTATGGCATTGTTTGTGCCGTTAGTTGTGGCATCTTCGATTATCGTTGCTTTAATCGTTCAAGGATTACCTAAATTTAAAGGGCTATTTTTAATTGGGTTTTTCCTGCCTTATTTAGCATCAGGGGTTGTATCGTCATTTATCGTTAAAGGGATCTTATCTTACAACAGTCCAGTGAATGAATTTTTGAGGGGCTCATTTGGATTAGATATAAACTGGCTTGGAACACCTTTTGCGGCACTCTTTGTCGTTGCGATGATTATCGCTTGGAAATTCACTGGCTACTATGCACTAATTTTAACGTCAGGATTTGAGAGTATTGATAAGGAAGTTTATGAAGCAGCTAGTATTGATGGGGTAACAGGCTGGCAGCGTTTCTGGAAGATCACCTTTCCACTTCTGTACCCGGCTTTGTTTACAGTATTAATCCTATCGATTGGTGTTACATTTGGTATTTTCACAGAGGTGTATCAATTAACAGGTGGAGGACCAAATTTTGCAACTAATACATGGCAAATGGAGATTTTTACAAGAGCATTCACGAATCTTCAAGCGGGCTATGCTTCAGCGATTGCCATTATTGCGTCAGTAGTAACGTTTATTTCAATATTTATCATTCGAAAACTCTTAGAAATGTGGGGGAAACGAAATGGGTGGAGCTAAGAAAAACGGATTATTGTTTCGTTACCTAATTGCCGTTGTTCTCTTACTGATTATGATCTTTCCGTATATTTATATGGTGTTAAATTCCTTTGCTGTTTGGGATCAAGTAGATAAGAAGCTCATTCCAACAGAGTACAGCTTGAAATCATATCAATGGCTGCTTGGTGGGGGCGAAGCGGTCATCCCAAGGCCATGGCTTAATGCGTTTTTTAACAGTTTTATCGTTTCTGGTGCATCTACGTTTTTAATGATGGTCACTGGTGTTATGGTTGCGTATGCCTTAGCGAAAATTCCTTTTAAAGGAAGAGACACCGTTAATAATGTGATTTTATTTCAAATGTTTTTCCCGGCGATTATTTTGTTAATCCCTACGTTCCTTGTGATTCAAAGACTCGGCATGTATGACTCTTATTGGGGAATGATTTTACCAAAAGCCCTCAGCTTATGGGCTGTATTTATGTATACCAACTTCTTTAAGGCGATACCAGATACATTTATTGAAGCTGCAAAATTGGATGGGGCGAGTGAATTGCAAATCATGTTTAAAATCGTCCTGCCAATGTCGAAATCGATTTCGACTGTTATCTTCTTATTCTTGTTTATGGAAAGATGGACCGAGTTGTTATGGGATATGTTAGTCGCGAAGAGCGATAATATGCTAACTTTAAACGTCCTTTTATCACAAATGTTTGGTCCTTATGGCGGCTATCCAGGGCCTATGTACGCGGCAGCGGTGTTATTAACCATGCCAATCATTATTATCTTCTTACTATTTGCGAAAAAGTTCCAAGAAGGAATGCAATTTACACTTAAGTAATTAATAGGAGTTTTAGTACTATGGTGAAATGGTGGAAACAATCGACTTTTTATGAAATCTATATGCCCAGCTTTAAAGATGGAAATGGTGATGGAATCGGCGACTTTTCGGGGATTACCTCTAAACTCGACTATCTTAAAGAATTGGGGATTGACGGATTGTGGCTGACTCCGTTTTATCCATCACCAAAGGTCGATAATGGCTATGACATTTCCGACTATTATGGAATTGATCCGGATTATGGCACGATGGCGGATTTTGAAATGTTTATACAAGAAGCGCATCAACGTGGGATCAAGGTCATCGCCGATTTAGTGCTCAATCACACTTCTTCTCATCATCCATGGTTCCAGGAGTCAAAGTCCGCTAAGGATGATTCGAAGCGTGATTGGTATATCTGGAGAGATATGCCGAATAATTGGGAATCATTCTTTGGCGGACCGGCTTGGGAATACGATTCGAGGACGAATCAATATTACTACCATGCCTTTGCGAAGGAACAGGTGGATTTAAACTGGGCCAACCCTGAAGTGAAACAGGCGATGTTTGATGTGATGAAATTTTGGCTTGAAAAAGGAATCGATGGTTTCCGGCTGGATGTCATCAACTTCTTAAAGGTGAAAGATTCGCTTCAGGACAATCCATATGATTGGGAGAAAAAGGAACAAATTCATTTGTACGATAAAGACCAAGAAGGAATTATAGCGACGATTGAGGAAATTGCCGAGTTTGTTCATCAATATCCAGATAAATTCCTTGTTGGTGAGGTAGGTTCCGAGGATTTGGAAGTTCTAAAAAAATATTCGGGCCTACACAAATTAGATGTGGTGTTTAATTTTAATATCGGGAGTATGGCTGAGTTTGATACAGATAGGCTCTTTGGGCAATTAGTGGAAACAGAGAAAATCTATGATTCTACGCAAATTCCAACATTATTCTTTTCTAGTCATGATATGTCCAGGCATATTTCAAGATTTGGCGGCGATAATGATCGTGCCAAACTGGTTGCAACTCTGATGCTGACGGCAAAGGGTGTCCCCTTCATCTATTTTGGCGATGAAATCGGGATGAGCGATTGGATGACAGACGACCTATCGAAAATGAAAGATATTCAAGGAATCATGGGCTATACGCTCGCATTAGAAGCGGGGAAGTCACCTGAAGAAGCCCTAATGGTTGCGAATGAAAAATCGCGCGACAAGTCTCGTACCCCGATGCAATGGAATGAACAGGACAATGTCGGCTTTTCAGAGGGGCTGCCGTGGATTACGGTTCCAGACGATGCCTATAAAGTTACGGTTGAAGAACAGGTAAATAATCCAGAATCGATGCTTTCTTTTTATAAAAAATTGCTGAAGCTGCGAAAGGACCACTCATCTCTGCAGTTCGGGGATTATGAAGTTTTGCGAAATGAAGAGGGAATGATCTATTTTGTCAGAATGGATTCAGTTGAAAAAATATTAGTCGTTTTGAATTTCACTGATCAACCAAGAACGCTTGAAGTGGAGGGAGCAGCCTCCATGAAGTTGTTACTTTCAACACATCGAACAAGGTTGGATCGTGAAAGTGCCGTAACAATTTTAGCGAAGGAAGCAATGATCCTAAAGGGGGAAATAGGAAATGACCTTGTTAAGGAAAGGTAATGCTCAAACATGTGAACAGCTGTTAGGGGAATATAAATCGAAAACACAACCAACCAATCCGGAAAAAATTGTATTCTCCGGCATTGGGGAAAATGATGTCTATAATATTAGCGCACCGTTTGAGGATGAGGGAGAGTTAGTCATTGCCGGACGAGTGGAATCACGTGACAGTGAACACTCCAATGTATACTTCTTTATCGAAAGAAATGGCGAGTGGGTACCAAGAGAAAATGCGCCAGTCCTGGAATTGCAAGATCCTTTCTTTACTCGAATCTCAGGAGAGCTAGTAGTGGGGGGCGTTCAAATTTTCCCTCATCCAACGAATGAAGGGCAACTTGGCTGGAGAACCGTTTTTTATAAAGGTCAATCGATTGCAAGCCTGCAAGAATTTACAAAAGGTCCTGACGGAATGAAAGATCTGCGTTTAGTCGAACTAAAGGATGGAAGCATTGGAGTATTAACCAGACCTCAGGGGGAAAAAGGCGGAAGAGGAAAAATTGGCTGGACTAGTATTTCTTCCTTAGAAGAATTGACTGTTGATGTGGTCAACGAAGCGCCGTTACTACAAGGGCAGTTCATTGATGAAGAATGGGGCGGAGCCAACGAGCCGCATCTTTTATCAAATGGTCTTGTTGGAGTATTAGGACATGTTGCCTCCTTTGATGAAGAAGGAAACCGCCACTATTACCCAATGGTATTTGCTCTTGATCCGGAAACAAGTGAGTTTTCAGATATGGAGTTAATCGCAACTAGAAGTCAGTTCCTCCCTGGTCCAACGAAGCGTCCAGACTTAGAAGATGTCGTCTTTAGTGGCGGGCTCGTTCGAAAACCCGATGGAACGGCTGATATTTATGCAGGAATTAGTGATGCAGAAGCTCAAAAAATTACCATTGTCGATCCGTTTTTACAATACGAGCGGTAAATCTGATACAACAAAGGAGTCATTAAAATGAATGTATATAGATATGAAGAGAACCCTCTAGTTACTCCAGCAGATGTGAAACCGCATCGAGCTGATTTTGAAGTGATCGGTGCTTTTAATGCAGGTGTTACAACGTATAAGGATGAAATTATCATGCTTCTTCGTGTCGCTGAACGACCAATTAGTGGTGACCCGAATATCATTAAATCGCCCATTTATAATCCCAAAACAAACGAACTTGAGATTTTAGAATTCCGTTTAGACGATCCTGCGTATGACTTCTCTGATCCACGTGTGATTCGAAAAAGCGGGGATGTACATTCATGGGACTATTTAACATCTATCGCCTACTTGCGGATTGCAAGAAGCAAAGATGGCGGTCATCATTTCACCATTGATGAGAATCCTTTCGTTTACCCTTCGAATGAGTTAGAAACATTTGGGATAGAGGACCCAAGGATTACTAAGATTGAAGATACGTATTACATCTATTTTAGTGCGGTTTCGCCTGTTGGTGTGGGAGAATCGATGGTTTCCACAAAGGACTTCGTAACTACTGAACATCATGGGATGATTTTTGCACCGGAAAATAAAGATGTCTTAATTTTCCCTGAAAAAATTAATGGGAAATATTACGCACTCCACCGCCCTGTTCCGAAAAGTGTAGGGGAGCCAGAAATGTGGATTGCTGAATCAACTAATCTCCTGCATTGGGGGAATCACAAGCATTTACTAGGTTTACGTGAGGGTATGTGGGATAGCGCTCGTATGGGCGGAGGGGCTGTTCCGTTTAAGACAGAAAAAGGCTGGCTGGAGCTTTATCATGGTGCAACTGAGGATCACCGCTATTGTATGGGAGCCGTTCTCCTAGATTTAGAAAATCCCACAAAGGTCATTGCACGCTCCAACCAACCGATTCTTGAGCCTGAAGCAGACTATGAAGTAGAAGGGTTCTTTGGGAATGTAGTCTTTTCATGCGGTGCGGTTGTTGAAGGCGATGTAGTTAAAATGTTTTACGGTGTTGCTGATACATCCATGGCATGTGCGGAATTAAGCTTAAAAGAAATCTTGGATTCATTGACTTATTTATAATTTGAAAAATTAAGTGCCAAAATCCTGAGACTGATTTTGGCCTTTTTATTATGTTTTACGCTACTAGAGGCTTCACTAATAAAACGGTAATACTGTAAGCATTTTTCAATGGCAGGTGACAAACGATGAAAATAAATGATAACTGGAAAATAAAACATTTTGATGTAGGGGCCGCACGTGATCTTGAGGTCGCTGCACCTGAATACATTGATTACTTCTGGATGACAGCATCCGTACCTGGCGATGTTCATTCAACCTTGATTGACCGAAAGTTAATTGAAGATCCTTTTTACGGACACAATGATTTGAAATGTCAATGGGTAGAGGAAAAGGTTTGGTGGTATCGCAATACGTTTGAGTTCAATGGTGATGTTAGTAAAGACCACCGCTATGAGCTGATTTTTGAAGGGTTGGATACATTTGCTACCGTTTATTTAAATGGTGTGGAACTGGGTTCAACGGAGAATATGTATATTAGTCACAGCTTTGAGGTCGCACGGGAGTTAAAGCAAGGAAAAAATGTTTTGGCGGTAAAATTTGATCCAGTTCATGTTCATGTGAAAGACAAGGTTCAATATTATTGGTCTGGATTTAGCAAGAAAAGAATCTGGACAAGAAAGGCTCAAAGTCATTATGGCTGGGATTGGGGGCCGCGCTTAGTTGCTGCAGGGATATGGAAGGAAGTTCATTTAGAGAAGAGAACTTTCGCGAAAATCGACTCGGTATTTGCGAAAACGAAATCCATTTCTCATGACAAAGCCATTATCGAGGTTGAAGTGGATATAGCTTCATTTAGAAAAGATAAAGATTATGTGGTCGATGTTACCCTTTCCGATGGGGCAGAAAGTTACTCAGCTAAAGGAAAAGTAGACCGCAAACAAGCAACCGTTGTGTTGGAAGTGGAAAATCCAAAGCTATGGTGGACACATGATATTGGCACACCTCATCTTTATCAACTAAAGGTTGAATTGTTTGCGGATGGTGCGAAAGTGGATGATTATCAAGAAGACTTTGGGATTAGAACGATTGAGGTCATGCGTAAGGATGAGGATGGAAACCATCGTTTTACCTTTGTGTTAAATGGTGAAAAGATATTTGCTAAAGGGGCCAATTGGATTCCGATTGATAGCTTTATCGGAGCAGTTCCAGATTCCCGTTACAAGCACTTAATCAAGATGTCCAAAGATGCGAATATGAATATGCTTCGCGTTTGGGGCGGCGGCATCTATGAAAAAGAGGTTTTTTATGACGAGTGTAATCGGCTTGGCATTTTAGTCTGGCAGGATTTCATGTTTTCCTGTGCGCTCTATCCGGATTATAATAAGAACTTTATGGCCAACGTCAAAGAGGAAATCATACATGTGGTCAAACGACTCCGTAATCATCCTTGCCTGGCACTTTGGTGTGGAAACAATGAGAATGATTGGCTGTATGAAGCGTTGTTTTCATCAGGTGAAATCACTCATCCTTTTTACGGTGAAAAAATCTATCATGAATTAATGCCGGAATTACTTGAAGAACTCGACCCAACTCGTCTGTTTTGGCCAAGCTCGCCATTCGGCGGGAATGATCATAATTCAAGAGATCAGGGCGACACGCATAATTGGCAGGTTTGGCACGGGAATATTGAGCCGAGAACGTTTGGTGAGCCGCAAACGGTGAATTACAGCGTCGAAGGGCTGTCATTTAAAAATTTTAAAAATGATACGACACTCTTTGCGAGTGAGTTTGGCATGCATGCTTCTTCTAATCGTTATACATTAGAACGAAATATCCCCAAGGATCAATTTTACTGGGGAAGCGAGGAAATGGCCTATCGAAATAAAGATATCCATCATCCAAAAGGAATCTTGCTGATGGAAGGCTATACAGGGGTTCCAAGGGATTTAGATGAGTACATTGCCTATTCGATGTTAACGCAAGCAGAAGGTTTGAAGTATGGCATCGAACATTACAGGCGCCATAAATCACATACCAGCGGTGCGTTATTTTGGCAGTTAAATGACTGCTGGCCGGGGACAAGCTGGTCAGTTATCGACTATTATTTATTGCCTAAGGCTTCCTATCATTATGCAAGAAAGTTCTTTAGTCCAGTTCTATTAACGCTTGCACATGAACCAGGTAAGGATATGGCTATTTGGGTGGTAAATGACCGGTTAGAAACCTATGAAGATGAAATTGAACTGGCCGTTTATCAATTTACTGGCGAAAAAGTATTTTCAAAGCAATGGACAGTTTCGATCCCAGCCAATGTTTCGCAGCAAGTAGATGTTGTTTTAGAGCAGGAGGCCCTTAGTGGTCTGCAGCCAGAAGAGGCCGTGATCGTCATTCGCTCCAAAAGGAATAAAACCGATGAAAACTTCTACTATTTCCGCGACCAAAAGGATTTGAGATTGGAAGAGTCTGAAGTAACTGTTTCGATTGACCGTGAGAAAAATGAGCTGACCCTATCCGCGAATCTGCTCGCGCGTATGGTCACCATTGAAATGGATATGGAGCAGCTTGTCATCGAGGATAATTTCTTTGATTTACTGCCAAATATGAGCAGAACGGTTAAGGTCGGACAGGCTGAGGGGAAAGACGTTCCATGGGAAACCTTGAGAGTGAAGGCCATTAATAGTGTAAAAACAGGAGTGAAAAAAGCCTTCTAGGCCGACTCTTCTGCAAAAGGAGATCAAAGAATGCTTCAAATTTTTAAGTCTTTTTCTACGGAATTAAAGTTTTATTTACTGATGAATGCTTTATTTTCCTTTGGCGGCGTTTTGTCCGGTGTGTTTCAAAGTGTTTTCTTATGGAAATTGGATAAAACCTATTCACTGCTAGCTTACTATAGTTTGTATTGGTCCATCGCGATCATCTTTTGTTTTGGCCTTTGCGGATGGCTGGCTAGGAAAACGAGCCCAATGATTACGATGCGTTTAGGATTTGTCTTTTATCTGATTACCTATTTAATTATGCTTCTTTTTCATGACACATTAAGTGAACATATCATGTTGTTAGGATTTTCAAATGGATTAGCAATGAGCCTGTATTATGTCGGCATGCATTTGGCTGTATTAGATTTAACAACCAATAATAATCGGGATCAATTTTTATATGTACAAGGTATTCTATTTACCATTGGAGGTGTGATCGGCCCGGTTCTGTCAGGAATCATCATCTCGCAATTGGAAGGCATGCTGGGGTATTATGTCGTTTTCATTGGAACTTGTCTATTCTTTTTTCTATCCTTTTTAACCTCTCTAAAAGTGAAGGGAAAGCCAATTACAGCAAAAAGTTATTTTTGGGATGTTATCAGGAATCCGTCCAAGGAATGGAAAAAGATGTACAAGGTAATGTTTGCTGATGGGATTGTATCTGGCGTGTACGGGACCTTCTTGATTACGATGATTACCTTCAAGGTAGCAGGCGGAGAATTAAGTTTAGGAGTTTATAATATGGCAGCTGAGTTGATTGCCATTGTTACATTCTATTTGCTTGCTAAGTTCTCTAATCCGAAATATCGTCTCGCCATTTATGCGATCGGTTCGGTAAGTATATTTTTGAGTTCTATATTGTTATCCATCCTTCCTGTCCTCCTATCATTGATTATATTTGGAATTGTCTCGCCGTTAGCCCATAATATGGTTACCACCTCGATGAGTGCCATGATTTATGAAGCGATTGAGAAGGACCCCGAGTACAAGGTCAAGCGTTTGGATTATATCATTATTCGAGAAATTCCACTCGGAGTTGGAAGAATCATAGGAGTATTTTTGTTTTTAGCGATGAGAAAATACTTTGATTTTGACCTGCTTTTACCTGTCTCGTTTAGTCTTTTTCCGATTATCTATGTGCTGATGATTCCAACCCTATATTTTATTTGGAGAAAATCAAAAAAGGGATCTATGGGCAGTTATAATGAAATGTAGAAATTTTTATTTGGAGGTATTTCTGTATGTTGGGTGCAATTGAAGCAGGCGGGACAAAGTTTGTGTGTGCTGTTGGCGATGAAAAGGGTAATATTGTAGACCGTATTCAGATTCCAACCACTGTACCCGCGGAAACGATGCCAAAGGTGGTTGAATTTTTCAATCAATATCCTATAAAGGCAATTGGTGTGGGTTCGTTCGGTCCCATTGATGTGAATCCGGAAAGTGCTGCGTACGGTCATATTACTTCTACGCCGAAGCCGGGGTGGAGGGATTATCCGTTTGTTCAATCATTAAAAGAAGCATTTTCCGTGCCGATTGGGTTTAATACAGATGTTAATGCAGCGGCATTGGGAGAGGTTACCTTTGGTGCGGCAAAAGGTTTGGATAGCTGCTTGTATATTACAGTTGGTACTGGAATTGGGGCAGGTGCCATTGTTCAAGGGAAGCTTCTTCAAGGACTTTCGCACCCTGAAATGGGGCATATTCTTGTGAGACGGCATCCAAATGACGAATTTCGAGGGAAGTGCCCTTATCACCATGATTGCTTAGAAGGTCTAGCGGCTGGACCTGCCATTGAGGAGCGCTGGGGAGCAAAAGGAGATCAGCTTGTTGATCGAATGGAAGTGTGGGACCTAGAAGGATACTATATTGCCCAAGCCCTGATGCAATATGTCTTGATTCTTTCGCCGAAAAAAATTATCCTTGGCGGGGGAGTGATGAAGCAAAAGCAAGTGTTTATTTCTGTCTATAAGTATTTGAAGGAATTTATTAATGAGTATGTGTCTTTGCCGGATCTTACTGAATATATTGTCGGTCCTGGTTTAGGTGACAATGCGGGAATTACCGGCTCGCTCATGCTTGCTCATCAAGCATTTCAAGAGGAAAATCAACGATAAACGTAGCCTGGAGGGATTTATTATGCAACCATTATTTTTAAAACCAGTTTTTAAAGAGAGAATTTGGGGCGGCAGCGCCTTACAAACCGAATTTGGGTACGACATTCCGAATGATCAAACAGGGGAGTGCTGGGCGATTTCCGCACATCCTAATGGGCCATCTATTGTGGAAAACGGTCCATATGCGGGTATGGCATTGGACGATTTATACCGTAAACATCCCGAGCTTTTTGGAAACCCGAAGGATGAGGTTTTTCCACTTTTAACGAAAATATTAGATGCCAACATGGATTTATCCGTTCAGGTCCATCCTGAGGATTCATATGCAAAGGTTCATGAAAATGGGGATCTTGGGAAAACCGAATGCTGGTATATCCTCGATTGTAAAGAAGGCGCCGATATGATTTTCGGCCATAATGCGAAAACAAAAGAAGAATTAATCGAGCAAATAAATGATGGGAAATGGAACGAGCTGCTGCGCAGGGTCAAAATCAAACCAGGCGACTTTTTCTATGTTCCAAGCGGAACGATCCATGCTTTATGTGAAGGAACGTTAGTTTTAGAAACGCAGCAAAGCTCTGACACCACGTACCGTGTGTATGATTACGACCGCCGAGATGCAGAAGGAAATTTGCGCGAACTGCATTTAGAAAAAGCAATTGAAGTGACAACAGTGCCTCATCAAAATGCTGGGGTCGCTCCTACAGTTCAGGAAGGTGAAAATGTAACGATTACAACGTTTGTGGAGTCAGACTTTTTTTCTGTTTATAAATGGGAGGTTAGCGGAAAAGCTGCTTTCTCATTTCATGATCAATATTTGCTGCTCAGCGTCATTAATGGAGAGGGAACACTTCTTCATAATGGTCAGCCCTATGGTTTAAAGAAAGGTTCTCATCTGATCATCCCTGTGGGATTTGGCGAATTTGAAGTAGACGGGCATTGTGAATTGATCGTATCGCATACTTGATATATCTACATTGGCTAATAATAAAGCGTAAAGATTCCGTGAAAAGGATCTTTACGCTTTTTGTTTTTTGTCAAAAAAACGCCACAATCCAGTGACATTTGAAGCATTCAAAGTCCGATATTTCCTTTAAGATATACAATATACAGATTATTTCATAAACCATAGAGAGGAGCCCCTATGAGAAATCAATCCCTAAAGTCCGATGTAAGTTTGTTTATTCAACCCTTCAAATCCGTGCTGCTCAATCTCCCCGTGCCTTTGAGCCATCCATTTTATGAATTGAGCAATTGGGATCATATTTTTAACGAAATTGATATTTGTTTATGGTCTATTGATGCTAAGACGATGGAGACCCTTCAAATATCCTCAGCCTGCCAGCGTATTTTGGGTTATTCCGAGGAAGAATTTAACCAGAATCCTTATTTGTGGATGGAGATCATCCATCCGCAAGATAAAACTGCCGTCCTATCGCAGCTGACTTTATTGGAAAAGGGGCAGTCTATTAAACTTGAATATCGGATTCGCACCGTTAATGGGATGGAGAAGTGGGTTTTTGATTATATCGTTCCCATTTTTGAGGAGCCGGCAGTTGGTCCTGTGAGATTTGATCGTGTTGTGATGGATATTAATCAGCGGAAAAGAAACGAAGCAGAATTAACCTATTTAGCCTTTCATGATCCATTAACAGGGCTGCCAAATCGCAGAAAATTTGATGAACAGCTTTGTACCGCCATTATAGAGGCGAAGCAAAATCACCGGTTTGCAGGGATCTTATTCATCGATATTGATCGGTTCAAGGATATCAATGATTCACTGGGGCACAAAATGGGTGATCGATTGATTAAAATCATCGCGAATCGCTTAAAGAGTCATATACGTTCGGAAGATGTCATTTCACGCCAGGGTGGAGATGAATTTGTCATTCTATTAAAAAACCTGCCGAATGGCCAAGTGGTTGATGAAATTGCCGCAAAAATAAGCCAAGTGGTTGCGGAGCCAATTAAGCTGAATGAACATGAGTACAGGATAAGTGTCAGTATCGGGACAAGTATTTATCCCGACCATGGAAAAGATGGCGATGTGCTTATGATGAGAGCCGATCAGGCGATGTATCTGGCTAAGGAGAATAAGACGGGCATTCAGCAATATCAACTGGGCATGGCAACGAGTCTGTCACGAAAAATGCTCCTGGAACAACATCTTCATCAGGCGATTGAAAAAAATGAGTTGTATTTAGAATATCAGCCCATTTTTGATATATATACCAAGAAAGCCATTGGTTTGGAAGCACTCCTTCGTTGGGAACATCCTGTATTGGGAAGCATTTCACCAGGTGAATTTATCCAGATTGCTGAGGAATCCGATCTGATTATTAAACTGAGCAATTGGGTTTTGGCAGCGGTCTGCAGCCAGCGCCGGTTATGGATGGATAGGAATTTACCGCCTTTTTATATCTCCATTAATGTTCCTGCTCGGCAAATTAATCAGGAGAATTTCATTGAAACGATTAAAGATTCATTAGAAAGATATGACTTACCGCCTGAATTAATAAAAATTGAAATAACCGAAAGAACGGCGATGACCAATGTCGAGAGAACGTTGAAAACCATTCAAGAATTGCAAGAATATGGGGTTGATATCATTCTTGATGATTTTGGGATTGGTTATTCCTCCATAAGTTATCTTGTTCAATATCCTTTTAATACGATCAAGATTGATAAATCGTTTATCCAGGGTTTGGATCATAAAAACCAGAAGTCTGTTTGCCGGGCATTGGTGGCCATGGGCAAAAACCTGGGGATGAATGTGGTCGCTGAAGGTGTCGAGAACATGGAGCAATACCATTATCTATGCAGCATTGGCTGCCATAAAATGCAAGGCTACTATTTTAGCAGGCCCGCTTCTGTTGAATTGGTGGAGAAGTTTTTCTAAGAGCGGATAGTCTTCGGGTTTTCCTCTGTATAAATCTGGAACTTTTTTCATAAAGTGATTTAAAGGGGTGTGATCAGAATGAACTATACGAAATCGATAATTAGCGGACTTGTTGCGCTGGTGATTATCGTGGTTGGCTTTTTTTCTGGTACTACCGTGGATTCTGGATACCGAGGGGTTTTGTTACAATTAGGGGCCGTTAAACCGACAATTTTAACCGAAGGATTTCATTTTAAGATTCCATTCATTCAAACTGTACAGCCGATTGAGGTCCGGGTTCAAAAAGAAGAAAGTTCACAGACAGCGGCCTCTAAGGATCTCCAGATGGTCACCGCGATGGTGGCCGTCAACTATTCGGCTGACCCAGAAGCCGTGAATAAGCTTTATCAAGAAATCGGCTTGGATTATCGTACCCGGATCGTTGACCCAGCAATTGCGGAATCACTCAAGGCGATTACTGCCCAGTACACCGCCGAAGAACTAATCTCGAAACGGCCGGAAGTATCGGCGAAGGTGAAGGATATGCTCGCTGGTAAATTAACAAAATACTATATGATTCTAGAAGATATTAATATCAAGGAATTCGCGTTTAGTGATGAATTCAATAAAGCGATTGAATCGAAACAGACCGCCGAACAAAATGCATTACGGGCAAAAAGAGATCTCGAACGAGTGAAAATCGAGGCTGAGCAGAAAGTGGCTCAAGCGGGTGCAGAAGCGGAAGCATTGCGACTGAAAAAACAAGAAGTAACTGAGGCATTGATTCAATTAAAACAAATCGAAGTCCAAGAAAAGGCGTTAGAAAAATGGGATGGGCACCTGCCAAGTGTCACAGGCGGAGCTACGCCATTTATTGATGTGGAGGGACTTTCGAAAAAATAAGCGGCGACTTGGAGTATTGAAATAGAAAAAGGTTGATAGCGGCGGCTCTCAATCTGTGGAGAGCTTTAAGCTCTCTTTTTTTGGGGTTAATTCTTTTTTTATAATTCTAAACTTTACATTAGATTAACGCTGACTTTACTAAACCTACATATCCCCTTAACAATCCTAGTTTACTATTTTAATTGTGAATAAATCTTAGGGGGAATTGGAAGTATGAAATCACGATTTAAAAAGAAAGCCATACCTTTATTAGCAACAACAGTTCTTGCGACCACTGCTTTGACAACGCAAACGCTCTTTCATGATGGCGATAATCAAAACGCTAAAGCACAATTATTGTCCAAAGAAGAAGTGAAAAAGAATGGCGCATCATGGCTTGCGGGTGACCACCATGTACATAGTGAATGGAGTGTGGGCTGGGACAATTCTACCAACCCTCCTACAGCCATACGGGGCGGCGATGCCATTTATCCAATTGTGAAAAATGCGGAAAATGCTAAGAAATATGGACTTGATTGGGTAATGACAACAGATCATGGTGGTCCAAACCACTCCAAGGTCAACTTAGAGCAAGCGTACCCTGAATTATTAAAATCCCGTGAAGCTGTTCCTGATCTTCTTCAATTCTACGGAATGGAATTAGACACACCCGGAGCAGACCACAGCACGCTAATGATCCCAAAAGGTGAAAATGAATCCCAAGTTCTATATGACCTTGAAAGCAAGTTTAATTCTCGTGAGGCTTATCCAACTGACTCAAGCCGAAACACTGAATCCAAAATGATAGAAGCTCTTAACTATATGAAGCAAATGGACGAGCTTCCAATTTCGATCGCACATCATCCATCTCGTTCAGCGACAGGTGTTGGTGTATGGGGACAAGATACTCCGCAAGAGTTCCGTAATTGGAATGATACTGCACCAAATATCTCTATTGGTATGGAGGGTGCTCCTGGTCACCAAGCAGGTGCGATTAATCCAAATGGCTCTCTTGACCCTAAAGGATCTCGTGGTAGTTACTCAAACGCAAACGCGCCAACAATGGGTGGATTTGATCAAATGTCTGCTATCGTTGGTGGTTTATGGGATTCGATGTTAGGCGAAGGAAGACACTGGTGGATTACTGCCACATCAGACTCCCATGTGAACTGGCGTGATGGAGGAAGTGACTTCTGGCCTGGTGAATATTCTAAAACCTATGTAAAAGCAGAGAAAAATTATGAGGATGTAATGGAAAACCTTCGTAAAGGTAATGTATTTGTTACAACGGGTGACCTGATCTCAGAACTGGATGTGAAAGTACAAGCAGGCGGCAAATCACCATTGCATGCAGCGGCAAAAGGTAATACAGCGACAATCGGTGAAACACTTACACTTCCAAGTAAGAAAACGGATGTCACAGTCACCGTTCGGATCAAAGATCCCAACGCTGCGAACTCGCATGGTGATAAGCCAAATGTTCAACGTGTTGACTTAATCATGGGAGAAGTGAATGGAAAAGTGGCAGACCGCTCAGCAGCTTCTAACCCGACAACAAAAGTCGTAAAGCGTTTCACAGAAAGTGACTGGAAAAAAGACGGTGAATACATCATCATTACTCATACGTTAAAAGATGTGGACAAAGATAGCTATATTCGTTTACGTGGTACTAACACTGACCAGTTGGAACCAGCCGCCGATCCTAAAGGGGAAAATCCTTGGAATGATCTTTGGTTCTATTCAAACCCAATTTTCGTCAAATCTAGTAAATAATTTATGAAATGAATAGAGTCGAGACGAGGGGTCTATATGCTCCTCGTCTTTCCATTATCTTGGTTGAGACATGGAAATTTACAAAGGAATGGAAGTGAATATAATGAAAAAGATACTGCTCCCTTTATTGCTCATATTTTTAGCATTAGGTTCTTTACACCCTTATTCAGCTTATGCACATACAAATAACAGTGAAGGTTTTTCCACCATTCAGGTCAAGGATAAAACGCTGGGATATGAATTGAAACTAGATTTGGAAGAGCTGGGACATGCCCTTAATACAGCAACTGAAGAAAAGGCAATTATTAACCAAAAGGTCCTGCAAAATTATATAAATTCGCATATAAAAATTTATGCGGACAGCAGACTAGTTGCGGGCAGCGTGTTAAAAACAAAGATAGAAATAATTAAGGAGCGTCCGTTTGCGGTAATTAATTTGGCTTATCAAATCGGGCATAAGCCTGAAAAGCTAGTGGTTGAATATAATATGTTTATGGATGATTCCGACCCAAGTCATGCAAACTATGCAACTATTAAAATGGACGGGAAACAACAAGAAAAGATTCTTTCGTTTGAATCAAGAGAAGTAGAAATTGGTGAAATCAGCTTCTTGCAAAATGTGAAACAATTTGTAGTTCTTGGTTTAAAACATATTTTCACAGGTTATGACCATATCCTATTTGTAATTAGCTTGCTTTTTGGGGCAAAAACGATTCGTCATATTCTGTCTTTAGTTACAGCCTTTACCATTGCACATAGTATCACTTTGGCTCTGGCCACTTTTGATATTGTTCATCTTCCAAGCAGATTTGTGGAATCGGCTATTGCTCTAAGTATTATTTATGTGGCACTCATTAATATTTTTAACCAGGACTCAAAACACCAGCCGTGGCTAGCTTTTGGCTTCGGATTGATTCACGGATTTGGTTTTGCAGGAATCCTTTCAGAAATGAAATTAGATACGAATCACATGGCTGCGTCCCTCCTATCTTTTAATATGGGTATTGAGATCGGGCAGTTATTGATTGTTTCTTTAACGTTTCCAATCATTTTGTGGATTAGGAAGTTAAAGTTAAAACCGGTAGGCTGGGTGATTCCAGGAACGTCTGCTGCCATCTTAGCGTTCGGACTTGTATGGTTTATTCAAAGAGCTTTTTAAATATGCTAGTAATAACTAGCACCTGTAGTTCTTATTTGTTAATATATTCTTATAAAATTGACTCTGTTAAAATTGCCTGTTAATTTTCGTTCCAGGCACTTCGCTTTCCGCGGGCAGCTAGTGACTCCTACCAGAAAAAATTGGTAGGAGTCTATTTGTTTTAGGAAACTATATAGTTGAGGTGAGTAAATTGAGTTTTTTATTCGTAGGGCTTGCTGGAATTATTGGGGCTTTATTACGTTATATGTTGGGCGTTTACTTTGGTCAGTGGTGGTTTCACGACTTTCCATTAGCTACCTTTGTTACAAATATGTTGGGATGTTTTATTTTGGGATGGCTCACTAATTTTCTGCCAAGATTTAAATCATTGCCCCCACATGTTATAACTGCAGTAGGCACTGGACTTATTGGCTCTTTTACTACATTTTCGACTTTTAGTGTGGAAACGGTCCAATTAATTAGTGCAACTAAGTGGGGAACAGCGATTCTTTATGTGCTTCTTAGTCTTTGGGGCGGTCTCTTATTGACTTGGATGGGTTATCGATTGGGATTAAGTGCAGAAAAAGAAACAGAAGTAGGTAGAGGTGAAAAACATTGATAACGAATATAGCATTGGTGGCAGTCGGAGGTTTTTTTGGAGCGATGTCCCGTTTCGGTCTAAGTATCTTGATAAAGGGAAAGTATCCCTCTACTTTTCCTCTTGCCACTTTAATCATAAATTTGTTTGGTTCATTTTTGTTGGGTTTAATCTTTGGGGCGAATTTAGAGAATACGTGGAGATTACTCATGGGAACTGGTTTCATGGGAGCTTTTACGACATTTTCTACATTTAAATTGGAAAACATACAGCTGCTTACCAAAAGAAACTGGAAGATGATTATTTTATATTTAGGAATGAGCTACACGTTTGGGATCTTACTAGCGTTTATTGGGATGAAGCTGGGCAGTTTATTTTTATAAAACATCATATGAATTCTCTCGCCTAAAAAGAAAGAGCCCTCTCAGGTTATGAAGGCTCACTTCCTCTTTTTATCTAATTAGGTTCAACATGAACATGTACATCATAGACTTGATGGTTTTTTATTAATACATTTTCCACCTTGGTTGCAATATCATGGGCACCGCGAATATCTAAATCGGAATTGACGAGAATCACAATATCCACTACCACGTTATTGCCGTAATTCCGGGCTTTAATGTCTTTAACCCCTTTAACTCCATGACAATCAATAATCGTTTCTTTATAGGTCTCTATTTGTTTTTCATCAAACCCATCGGTTAAATGATGTGAAGCATCCCTAAAAATCTCCCATCCGGTCTTACAGATGAGGAATCCAACAATTATCGCCGTAATCGGGTCGAGCCACGGAAGATTGAACTGGGCACCGACGATTCCTATAAATGTACCAACACTGACCCATGCATCTGATAGGTTATCCTTTGCTGCTGCCATAACTGATTGGCTATTGATCTCGTTAGCTAATTTTTTATTATAGCGATAAACCAAATACATAACCAGAGCACAAAAGAGACCTGTCCAAGCAGAAACTAAATCTGGAGTTTCGTTTCTTCCATAAAATATACTAGAAATCGCTTCGAATGTTACTTGGATTCCCACAGCGATCATAATAAATGAGGCGACCATGGAGGCAACGGTTTCTGCTTTCCAGTGCCCATAAGGATGGTCGTCATCAGGGGGCCGCTGCGATAATTTAAGACCAATCAGCACGGCTGCGGATGCAATAATATCTGTGACATTATTTAATCCGTCTGCCTTCAAGGCTTCAGAGTGAGCTATAAAACCGACTGATAATTTTAATGAGGATAAGATTATATAAGCGACGATGCTTATGATCGCTCCGCGTTCTCCTTTTCTCAAATCCAAGTATCCCTGTTCGTTCATGATTCTATCCCCCGCCATTTCTCTTATTTTATTATGGAATAAAAAGATCTAGTGGGTCTAGAGAAACCTTTTGTCCTCCTTCTAACTAAGTAATGGCAGTGAAAAAAAGTTTCACTGAGGAAACTAGCAATGCCTCTTACCCTTTCACCACAACTTTCATAAAAATTACTATATGGCCCTGTCCAAAAAAGTTATTCTGCATAATTTTATCTTGAGAGATATTTTTAGGGGATGATAATTTGAATGAAATGAGCCATATGCAGCCTACTAATCTATGCAGGCAATTTGCTGATATCCTGGATGCTGCACCCTCCGTTATTAATGGAGTCTGTACAGCGACCAAATCTCGGACAAACCTCCACCCATTTGTGTTAGGACGCAGAGCAGAATCGTTCATGTTTGTGCCACAAGCATTTTCCTTTGAAGATGTTAATAGTGAGGGGCGAGCATTATGCCTTGGAGAAACGGTTATTCTTCAAAACGAAATTAATCCATTTATTTCACGTTTACGAGCCAATGGAATCATTGTAACCGCCCTCCACAATCATTGGCTGTTCGATGATCCTCGCTTGATGTACATCCATTTTGAATCCATTGATGAGCCACTATCTTTTGCTAGAAAAGTAAGAGACGCCCTAGAAGTTTTGACTACTCGTAATCTGGGAGGGGTTCAAAATGTGAGAGTACGCGTTCCTAGACAAGCAGAAGGGTTATGTGAGGAGTTTCACAGAATCCTTGGCGGAATGCATACCTTTGAAAATGGAGTTTGTATGGTCATGAGATCTCGGACCAATATTAAAGCGCGAATTTTGGGGAGACGAACGAGGTCTTTTCTAGCTATTCCTCAGATGTTCACTTTTGAATCGTTAACTCGGGATGGACGGGCCCTTTGCAGTGGTGAAACAGTTATTTTGGAGGACGAGATTAATCCATTCATTGACAGACTCCGTGAACATAATATTATTGTCACCGCTTTTCATAATCACTGGCTATTTGATAATCCAAGATTGATGTATATTCATTTTGAAAAGATAGATAATCCCGTAAGTTTTGCACTAGATGTACAAGATGCATTAAAGGTTCTTACAAATAATGAAGTAAGACCTTCTTGATTATTATTATTATTATTTTAGAATAATAATTTCATGTAACTTAAAAAAGTCCGTAAAGGGCTTTTTTGTTTGTACAATCCTAATAAACGTGACTGGTCCATCCATGGACTTCCTATAATAGCATAAGATTTTTTTGGAAGATAATATGGAACCATTGGTGGAAAGGTGATTGTGTTAGTATTTTTGAAGGTAGAGAATATTTTATAATAGATAATAATTTTCATTGACAGTGAAAATCATTCTCTATTATAATTGAAAATGTAAATGATAATCATTATCAAATAGAAAATCAAAACAAAACCGGGGGAAAACAACATGTCGATTAAATTTAAAATGCTAGCATCTTTGGCGGCCCTTTCATTAATGCTAGGGGCTTGCGGAAAAGCAGAAGAAACGGAAAGCAAACCAAAAGTGGAGAACAAGGAAAAAGCTTCGGAGAAGAAAGAAGCTGTGGAAAAAGAAGATGCAGCGTATGCTGATGTTTTTACAGAAGCATTAACAGAGCTTGAAAAAGCTAAAGAAGGTAAAGATGTTGATTTTGATAAAGTTACAACGTTATATAATGAAAATCTAAAAGAGTTGGTTAAAAAGAGAGACGCAGAATTTGAAGATACAATTGATGATAAAATCACAACAGCACTTACTGCTGGTAAAGATGGAACGATGGATAAAGTAGTAGTTAAACAAATTTTTGATAAATTAATGCAAAAAGTATTTTATACATCCATTAAACACGATTTTACAGAAGTAACAGAACTATGGGGTGAAACGGACGAAGTTAATGGTGAACTTGAAGAAGCAAAAGAGCACTATGCAATCCTAAAGACAACTGTTGAAAAGCGTGATGCAGCGTATGGAACAAATCTTGTCAGTGTTATTGATGGCGGATTTAACGAAATGGATGAAGCCGTAAAAAATAATGATCTACTTAGCTTTAACTTAGGAAAACAAGTCGTTGATAAAACCTTAATGAAGACTTTCTATCTTGCTACTGGCGCCCTTCCAAACGGATATGCGACTAAAGCGGCAGCTGAAGCGAAAAACGACGCAGCCCTAGCTAAAGTGGAGCAGGCAGAAGGCTGGGCGTTCTTCCAATCATTATCCAGTTATATAAACAGTCATGCCGCGGAGGAACATGCTTTTATTGAAAAATCTTTTACACTTGAATCTGATGTAAAGGCAATTGATCCAGATGCTGTAAATAAAGCCTTTGTTCGTGGGTTTGCTAAGATTGCCATTGATGAATATGGGGAAAGTAAAGAACTAATTGGCAAAGATGATAAAGCCGTTGTTACTGGTTTAGAAGGTGCATTATTTATTGACATTATCGGTGAGGATATCAAAACCCTTCTAGGTGAAGATGCTTACAAAACCTTAACTGAAAAAGCGCAAAAATATGTTGAAACTGCAAAAGCGAAAGATAAAGCAGCTGGGGAAGCGCAATTGAAAGAACTTATTTCCACTCTGAATACAATCGTAGAAAAAGCGAAATAATGCAGAGGAAAAACCTTGTTCTAGTTGTGCAAGGTTTTTCCTTTTTTCTTGTATATGAGAGAATAGGACTTATTGAACAATTTAGAGGTGTTTTTGATTGAAAATAATCGTAACTGGAGGGGCCGGATTTATTGGTTCCCATCTTACAAGAAGATTGATAAAAGAAGGGCACGAAGTACTAATTCTTGACGTCCTTCACCCATATTATTCGATTGAGAGAAAAAAGCGCCACCTTGAATTTGTGAGTGAAGCAGGGAAGTTTGATTTTTATCAAGAAAGCCTTATACATAATGAAAATAGAGTCAGAGAAATATTTATTTCCTTTAAACCGGAAATAGTCATTCACTTGGCTGCCATTCCTGGAGTACCACACTCTATTGCCGCCCCAAATGAGTATGTTGATTACGATATCAAAGCAACGATTAATGCTCTTCGCTTTGCTGGGGAATCCCATGTAAAACAGTTTATTTTCGCATCTTCGTCATCGGTTTATGGTGAACAAAAAAATGTTCCTCTTAAAGAGGAAATGGCAACGGGACGAGTTGTTTCTCCATATGCAGCGGCCAAGTTTGGTGCGGAAGCGTTTTGCCATTCTTATTCTTCTTTATTTGATTATAAAGTCTCAATCCTTCGCTTTTTTACAGTATATGGACCATGGGGCCGACCGGATATGGCGATTACAGGGTTTATCAAAAAGCTGATGGATAAACAGGAAATTACCCTTTTTGGAAATAGGACGGCTAGGGATTATACCTATATAGATGATTGTATAGAGGGAATCCTTCGTGCGTTTAACCAACAGGAAAAAGTGGGCACCTTTAATATTGGCTCTGGCAGCCCTATTTTCCTTGAAGAATTAGTAGATCACCTCAGGCTGTATTTTCCAGATTTAGCAGTAAAGCAGGCTGAATTTCGCCAAGGTGATGTTCATTCCACTTGGGCAGATACTTCGAAGGCAAGGGAGCAGCTTGGATTTCTACCATTGGTTTCTTTTTCAGAAGGCCTTTCCAAGACAATAGAATGGGCAAAAAAACATGAGTCGGAAATCAGTTAAGCGTCTACTGATAAGACTAATGGGGTTCATTCTTGCAGGGATATTTATTGTTCTGTCACTGCGCTATTTGCATGTTAAAAAGTTATTTAATGCAATGCAGGAGTTTTTTGTTGGAAACCCTTTTATTATTGCAGCTGTGACGGTTTCTTACCTGTTATCTTTTATTCTAAGGGCTGAAGCATGGAGATTATACTTAGGAAAGAAAGTAAGATTCTATAGCTGTCTGCAGGGAGTGCTCCTAAGCCTTTTCGTGAATCATATTACTCCAATTAAGGTGGGAGATGCAGTTAGAATTGGCGTTCTATCCTGGAGGGAAAAAAACATAAGTCCGGAAATTTCAGCCCATTCTGTTATTGTCCTTCGAGCAATAGATATGTTTTTTCTCCTTATGTTTTCATTTATTGGACTCATTGCCTTTTCAAGGCCATTTGTCTTTCGTTATTCACTAGGGTTGTTGTTTATTTTAGTCATCATGATTTTAATGGGATTCTTTTTCGTCAAAAAACATCGTCCGCGGTTTGTGGAAAAGCATATACAAATCATAAAAACAAGCTTAGCTGGGAAAAATTTTATTTTAATTATGCTTTTCATTGCGTTTAGTTGGGCACTTGAAGGAGCTGTTGTCTGGAGTGTAACCGCATCGATAGGTAATGGTCTGCCGCTTTACAAGGCCATTTGGGTTAACTCGATCACGGTAGGGGGACAGGTTTTTCAGATTACGCCTGGTGGGATTTCAACCTATGAATCCGTCATGACTGCTGCTCTAGCAAGTTTTCATTATCCATTAAAAGATGGGTATATGGTGGCACTTATCAGCCATAGTTATAAATTTATTTTTTCCTATCTAGTTGGATGCCTATTATTAATCCGTTCACCGGTAACGAAAATAAGGCAAATAAGAGAGATTTTATTAAGGAGGGGAAGACCTGAATGAAAAAAGCATCATCATTTGAAAAATTTGCCGCCAGGTGCTGGAACCTTTTAAACGAGGGAAAGCCATTTACACCGATTTTTACCATTGGAATCATGCTGATCTATTCCATTTCAAAGCTTGGCAATCCTTCATTTTTAGGAGATCTAACCCTTGGGTTCCTCGCAATCCTGCCAATGCTGATTATTTACTATTTGTTCGATTACCCATTATTCTTAAGAAATTATTTATGGATTCCCTTTACGGTATACCTAATTATCTGGGATCATGTGAATCTCAGTTTGCTGCTGACAGCGGTGGGATTATATTTCTTCTTTACCGTATTTTTTTGGGGAACGTTTTATTATCATTTGCGAATTGGCACGTCATGGCTTAATTTTACGCGCTTCTGGAAACTTGTGCTAAAAAATAGCGATTCAACAAGCGGAAATGCTCAAGAGCAATTGCCTAAGTTTCTTTTATTATTGTCACTTTGGAATTTAGTCACTTCGGAGCAGTCATGGACTGGCGGGGAAGTTGGAGTACTAATCTTTTTTTATGCCGGCGTCCTCTTATTCTCATGGATTCTCCATAAAAACCTATTTGATTGGAAGCCGAAAATTATTCCAACCTATACGTCCAATATAGAGGAGCGGACATCTGCCATTAATGAAAAAGTGATTGTGATAGTCATCGATGGTATGCGGAAAGAACGCTTTGAAGAAGCCAATACGCCGTTTCTCGACTTCTTGAGGAAAAATGGTACAGAGTATACGAATATGGAAACCGTTTACCCTGCAAGAACCGTTGTATGCTTTTCCTCTATGTTTACAGGAACGTATCCCTTCGAACACGGCATAAAGTCCAATATGGTGTGGAAGCTAGGGATCAAAGTCGAAAGTGTTTTTGATAGTCTGCGAAAAGTAGGGAAAAAGGGTTCATTATTAGCTGTAGCCCATCTCGTTGATTCCTTTGGTAAGGATGTTGAGACATTCACTGCTGTTATGAAAAATAATTTAGTGGATCGCGGGATTATTGAACGAGCTAAAAATATCATGGAAGAGCAGGATCCAGACCTGCAAATTGTTCAATTAATAAGTACAGACCAAACTGGGCACAGCCGTGGTGTTTTATATGATGAATATATTCAAAAGATTGAAGAAGCCGATTCTCTGGTAGAAGAATATTTTCATTGGTTAAAGGATAGAGGAAAGCTAGAAAATTACACGTTTATTGTTTGTGCCGATCATGGTCAGGCAGATGGTATCGGCGGGCATGGGCATTTGGATGAAGGTGAAAGATTTGTTCCCTTTTTCATGTATGGCCCTTCGATCGAGAAAGGAAAGAGTGTGGAGGAGAAGCATAGTTTAGTATCCCTCGCATCTACCATCTCTTACTTACTGGGTGCACCATTCCCTGATAAAGCCCGAGGCCCAGTATTAATTGATGCAGTAAGGAAGGAAGTTATTGATTATGAAGCAGCAAAAAGTAATAGTTTTTCTGCCAGCCTATAATGAAGAGGACTCCATTACAGAGGTCATTCGAAAAATACCGAGAAATTTTAATTCCCATGTGTGTGTAGAGGTCCTAGTGGTAAATGATGGTTCTAGTGATCGGACAGAAGAGCTATCATGGGCAGCGGGAGCAAATTATGTTCACACGTTTGTTAGAAATCAAGGTTTAGGGGCAGCCGTGAGAAAAGGGCTGGAACTGTGTGTCTCATATGGAGCAGATATTGGTGTGATGATTGATGCCGATAATGAATACCCAGCTGAACAAATTCCGGAATTAATTGAACCGATTCTTTTGGGAACTTCTGATTATGTGATGGGGTCCCGTTTTCTTGGATCGATTGATGGGATGAAATGGAACAGAAGAATCGGAAATTACTGTTTTACCATGCTACAAGCGCTTCTCCTCCGTAAATGGATCTATGATGGTCAATCTGGTATGAGAGCATTTTCTAGACAGGCCATGGAGGAAGCGGAAATTATTCATGATTACAATTATGCCCAAGTGGTCACATTAAATTTAATTCGAAAAGGGTTTCGCATGAAGGAAATTCCGATTCGATATCAGGTTCGTAAAACAGGTGAATCATTTATTAAGTTTCGTTCTTATATGACCTCAGTCTTACCGGCTATTTTAAAAGAAATGAGAAGGCCAGTAAAAAAAGTACACACCAAAAAGCAGACCTATCGGACGCAAGTCGGCAGGGTGTTTCCAATCATAGATAGAAAACAGGATTAATTTATCAGATAAGTACGATAAATATGTGACAATCTTCATTGCTATATTGACAGCGAGGATGATAATCATTATCATTAACCACAGGAGGGAATTTGGATGAAAAAACTCTCAGTTTTATTTTTTATTGTAATAATAATTGTTAACAGCCTTTCCATTCGTGATGCCCGTGCTTACTCATATGGTGACCCGAATGAAGAAAAGGTTGCTGAGGTATATAAGGAAATGGTCACTAAGCTTGATGAGACCCCTCCGAATTTCACATCTGCGAAAAAGCACTTTGATACCGTTAAAGAAGAAATTGATATGCATATGGGTCCTGAGCCTGCCAAGTTGATTTTGAAAAATATCGAAGCAGAAGATAAAAAAGCTACTTTAGAAAATATGGAAAAACTTCTTGTTTTAAATATTGCCAGACGTTTGGAGAATATTGAGAATAATTTCAAGGAATATGACACAACGAAACGACTACTTGCGAAAGGGTTTGCTACATACGAAGCTTTATCCCCAAAGGTTGAAACTGAAAACCCTGATAATGATAAAAAAATCCGAACCGATTTTGATCAGGCGCTGGAAGCATTGGGGAACCCTGGTTTGTTTGGGGTAGGAAAAAAAGAGGCAAATTTAGAGGCTTTTAAGGAAAATAAAGAAGAAATTCTGGATAGCTTACAATCAGAATTTAAACTAAAAAGCCTTGAAGTAGGGCATTTTTCTGAAAGTGCCACAGAACAACAAAGCACTGGGAAAAAAGATTGGACGGATATATCAAATATCCGTAACTGGATCCCGCTCATTTTAATTGTAGTAGTTATTATCGCTGTTATTATCTTTGTCATCCGCAAAAGAAGAAAGTAAACGAAGGCACCATGGGGGAGGAGAAGGACTGTGGAAATTCAGGCACTGTTAATCACATTCCGGGAAGTGTTAGAGGCCTTATTAATTGTAGGAATCATTACAACCTATCTGAAAAGAGTAGATCATAAGCAGTACACAAAATATGTTTGGATGGGGGCAGGTCTTGCCGTATTGGCAAGTATCGGAGTAGCCCTATTATTCCAAATTGTATTTACAGGGTTTGCAGCCATGGGAAGCGAAATGTATCTAAAAATAGGAATTATGCTTGTATCGGCCGTTTTACTGACCCAAATGGTTTTCTGGATGGCTAGTCACAGTCGTGATATAAAAGGGAATATGGAAGGGAAAATGAATAAGTTTATTTCCACTGGAAATGTTGTAGGTATGGTCGTCCATTCCTTTCTTGTTGTTCTACGCGAAGGTGTGGAAACGGTATTCTTCTTTGCCGCCATTACTGGAGGAAACATCGGTGCCGCGATGGAAGGCTGGGGTGCGATTACAGGTGTAGTCATAGCAGTTATCGTTTCTTATTTGTTCTTTAAAGGAACAATGAGGATTCCATTAAGCAGCTTCTTTAAATTAACAGGAGCTTTCATTATTCTTATTTCAGCCGGACTGTTGGTTCAAGCTATCTCCATGATGCAGGATATTAACATCATTGGAAGTGTCCTGCCGCATGTGTACGATCTTACTTGGTTTTTACCAGAGCATCCGATTGATTATACTCATTATCTTCGTGATACTGGGACAGCGCCCATCCTTTCAGGAGATATTGGAGTTTTCTTGAAAGCATTATTTGGTTATTCTTCCATGCCTTCGATTGAAGAAGTTCTGGCCTATATCGGATATTTTGTAGCCATTTTTCTGCTAACCTCCTCCAAACCAGCAGCAAGTCAGCGGAAAAAAGAAGATGCTTCACAGAATGGTCACATTCTTAAGACACAAGTGAAATAACCATAAACAAAAAGTACAAGGCTTTTGCCTTGTACTTTTTCTCTGAAAAGGCGTGTGAATGAATGAAATTATCCGATAAGTTAAAAAAAAGCCTAGTAATAGGCTTAAGTATTACAGCAATAATGATTGTTTTTCTATCACAGCTTCTTTATGTAAATCCTTATACTTCCTCGTGGGACCAGGTTGATTTTTCTCTTGCTGTGCAACGCTTTGATTTAATGGCTATGCAGCCGCATTTCCCTGGCTATCCTTTATTTATTTTAGGAGGCAAATTCATTCATCTATTTGTGAATGATCCATCAAAGGCACTGACTTTGTTTAACATTCTTTTTTATGCCAGTACTGTGTTTCCAATATATAAATTATGCAGGAGCTTTTTAAGCGACGGCTATTCATGGCTATCTGCTGCGATCATTTATTCTAGCAGTTTTTGCATCATCATGGTTAACCAACCAATGTCTGAAGGTGCGGCGCTTGCTGCCTTTTGGTGGTATTTGTTGAGTTTGTTTTTTGCTTTTAAGAAGACGAATTCAACATTTATTTTGATCCCCTTAGCCATATTAAGCCTTATGCTGGGAATTCGGCTTTCTTATCTGCCATTTTCCATCGGCATTCTTTTTCTTTTTTATCTTAAAGATAAAAATAAAACGATTACCAGGGTAGATTTAATTTATTACTGTCTGTTTGGCGTCGCTTTTCAAGCCTGCTGGATCGTTGCTCTTATTGTTTCAGAAGGTAGTTTGATTGGTTTTATCAAGCTATCATTAGCCTTTACATCTGGTCATTTTAATGATTGGGGCGGTGCAATAGAAACATCCAAAATAAGTTTTTTGGAGAGGCTGTCGAAATTCTCATGGGGGAATATTGTCTGGACAGGCATCGCTGGCAAATCTCTTATCACTTTAGTTATATTCATTTTTTTTCTGGGGGTCATCCTATTTCACCGCTATAAAAAGCAGGAAACAAAGCCTAATCACCCCTTTATACAGCTACTTTACCTCATGTTTTCCTGCTATTTTGTTTGGGGATTGCTCGGACAAAACATTGAAAAGGCCCGGCACGCACTTCCATTAATCATTCTGTTGGTCTTCATTATTTGTATCCATCTTTTTTCAAAAAGGGTATCCTATCTAATACTAGGACTAGCGTTCATCCTCTTAGGACATCAAGTTTGGAAAGATGTTATATTATTAAAGGCAGAAGGAACAGAAAGTCCTGCTGTCTATAAGATGAATGAATATATATCGAAAATGGATCAACCTGTGATTCTATATACATGGGAAGAAACAAGGGTACTCCAGTATTTAAATGCACCATATCCGCATAAAAGACTCGAAACGTTTGATTTTTTCAAGTCCGATTCAAAATATTTCAGAGGAAGAACGATCCTTCTAACGGATAAAGTAGTAGAGGGATTCCTCACACAAGGCCATTCATTGGATGGCAAAATAATAAAAGTAGCAAGCTTTCAATCAAATGAACTTTTTGATCCGGTTTATCATGATATTACTTTATATAAATGGATTGGAAATGAAGCAGTTCATTAAGAATTAGAAGATATTCATAAAGGAAGGGAAAAATGCTTTGAAAAAAATAGCCATTGCTGGTACAGGGTATGTTGGACTTGTCACAGGGGTGTGTTTAGCGGAGATCGGCCATGATGTCATTTGCGTGGATCGTGACCCTCAAAAAATAAATACTCTTCTTAAAGGCGAAGCAACCTTCTATGAACCGGGATTAGAAGAGTTAATGAAAAACAATCTCGAGGCAGGAAGACTTATCTTTACAACCAGCCCGACTATCGGTTATCAGGATGCAGATATCATCATGATCACAGTTGGAACGCCAAATGATCCAAATGGTTCGCTTGATTTACAATATATTGAACAGATTTCAAAAGAGATTGGCAGAACAATCACTAGAAATAATATCCTAATTGTAACGAAAAGCACGGTACCATTAGGAACAAATGAGAAAATTAAAGAATGGATTCAGTCTGAATTGCGTTCACCCCTTTATTTTCATTTAGCAGCCAACCCAGAATTCCTTAGGCAGGGTGCTGCCGTTTATGATACTTTCCATGGCGACCGTATCATCATCGGATCGGACAGTAAGGAAGCGCTCCATACATTAGAAGAGTTATATAAACCACTGCACATTCCAATTATTAAAACAGATACAAAAAGTGCAGAACTGATTAAAATTGCCTCCAATTCATTTTTAGCCTTAAAAATTAGTTATGTAAATGCTCTTTCTAGTATTTGTGAACAAATAGGTGGAAATATAGAAGAAGTCACCCTGGGGATGGGGATGGATGCAAGAATTGGAACCTCGTTTCTAAATGCTGGAGTAGGTTTTGGAGGCTCTTGTCTGCCTAAAGATACGAAGGAAGTTACTCATTTAGCAAATGAAGTGGGAGAACCAATCAGACTTCTAGATGAGGTTCTGGAAATTAATAAAAGGCAAGAATTAAGGCTAATTGACAAAGCCTTAGCTCGGTTTAAAAGCTTAAAGGGAAAAAAGGCCGCATTGTTAGGGTTATCCTTTAAGCCTAATACTGATGATGTCCGTGAGTCTGTTTCTATCAAGATGGCAAAAAGATTGGTGATGGAGGGGGCAATCGTCACTGCTTATGATCCTGTTGCAATAAGAAATGCCAAAAGAGAATTGGGAGAGATCATTTCATATTCTGATACATTGGAACAGGCTTTGATGAATGCGGATCTTGCGTTCATTGGAACGGAATGGGAAGAGATAAAAAATATTCCGATTACTATGTTTTCTGAATGGATGACAGAGCCTGTTATTTTTGATGGCAGAAATTGCTTTCAGCTTGATGCCATGAAAGGCTTCCCGATTGAATACCATTCCATTGGGCGACCATGTGTGATTGGGAAAGAAAACATCATAAAAACATTCGGTTTAGGCCTTGGATAGGGAAAAGGCTCCAATTGTAATATGAAAGATTTTACACTACAATATGTAATGGAAGGGAGGATGTTAAATGACAGTCAATAATTTTCGTTTTGACCAAGAAGGGCTTAATCGTTTTTTCGGTCCGCTTGAGTCTAAAATAATGGACATTCTTTGGGACGGCAATGAAAAGAGTATAAAGGACGTTCAGCAAAAATTAGAAAATGACAAACCTCTCAACTTTAATACGGTCATGACCGTTATGAACCGTCTTGTCGATAAAAACATCCTTACGAAAAGATTGGAAGGAAGAACATCTCTCTTTAAACCAATAAAGACGAAAGAGGATTTTATTAGCGACCAATCAAAAAAACTAACAGATAACCTTTTGGACGAATTTGGCGGATTAGTGGTTAATCATATGCTTGATTCTTTAAATGAAGTGGATGATCATTTACTTCAGAAACTGGAACAAAAAATTGAACAATTAAAAAAGGGCCGAAAGTAATATGATCTGGAAACAAAAATCCACTGCCGTGTTAGGATTAGCCCTTTTCTTTGCGATTATTTTATTTGTTCAAATGGCTATGTTTCTAGTTAATACTTTATTTGGCCCATTAGAGCTATTTAATATTTTTAACTTTTGCGTCAGCATATTTGAAAAAGGCACGTTTGCCTACTATGCTGTCTTAATAATTGTGAATGTGTATATTTTTTATACAGTTTTCATGATTGGTAAAAAGATTATCCAGCAAGTTCTAGTCTTACAATCATTTCAAAGTAAAATTCATCACCTGATGAATAAGGGTAAATCCCAACAAATAAATCAAATCTATAACAGAAAAAATGATGATATTGTTGTGATCAATCACAACAATCCGTTGGCATTTACCTTTGGGTTTGCGAATCCAGTAATTGTCCTTTCTACCACACTAATTGAAATGTTAGATGCAAAGGAATTAGAAGCAGTTATCTATCACGAGACATCGCACCAAAGGTATTATGATGGAATAAAGGTATTTATTTTACAAATGATTTCAGAATCTATCTGGTATATCCCGCTGACGAGATGGTCCTATCAGAATTATCGGATTATGATTGAACTAGTCGCAGATATATATGCGATTAATCGAATGGGTTCAGAACTGGGATTGGGCAGCGCTCTTTTAAAACTAATCAAGAAGCAGCTGAAGATTAATACGAATCTAACTCCAGCTATGGTGCATTTTGCAGATAGTACAGTTGATTACCGCCTTCAGCAATTGATTAATCCGCAGCAATCGATTCCGGTTAAAGTAGAAACACGAACAATCGTCATCTCATTAAATGTATTTATTTTAATACTATTGCTATTAGTTATTGCCTAATAAGGATTGGAGGTTAAATCCAATCCTTATTAAATAGGCTGTGTTAATTTGTCTGTTGATTTCCGTTCCAGGCACTTCGCTTTCCGCGGGCGTGCCGGGGAGCCTCCTCGTCGCTTTGCTCCTGCGGGGTCTCCCCTGCCCCGTACTCCCGCAGGAGTCTTCGTGCCTTCCACTCCAATCAACAGACGAAGTAATAATCACTTGACCATTTGCAACAACTTACACTACAATTAGTAGTGTAAAATAGATTAGTTCGTGTAAATAGAAGAGCTTGTTACTCTTTTACACTACAATCTGTAGTGTTGGTTACATACAATTTTACAATACTTTGAGAAATTAGAGGGTGAATAGATGTCTTCAGGAAAAAGGAAAACAACAAAACCGAAAAATCAATCATCTAAATTTATATTCTGGGTGATTGGTTTAATCGCCGTTTGTCTCGTCGGGTTAATTTTTTTATCCAATACGGCTAAAAAAGAAGCAATGAACTATGAGGGACAGCCATTTTTAGGGGAAAAATCAGCCCCTGTAAAAATCGTTGAATTTGGTGATTATAAATGTCCTTATTGCAAAAATTTTAATGATACACTACTTCCAAATATCGAAAAGGATTTGATCGATACAGGAAAAGCTTCGTTCTATTTTATGAATTATTCGTTTATCAATGTGGACTCTACGCGTTCTGCCAAATTTGCGGAAACCGTCTTTAAGGAACTAGGAAATGAAACGTTTTGGAAGTTTCATGAACTGCTATATGAAAAACAGCCTGATGATACGAAAGCGGAGCAAATGGATATCTATACGGAAGCCTTTCTTAAGGACACTTTAGGTGAAATTGCCTCTGAAGCAGAGGTGAAAAAAGTGGTCAATGCCTTTAATAATGACCAATCAAAAGAGGCATGGGAGAAAGATATGAGTGCAGCTAATAAGTTAAGTATTACAAGCACCCCTTCCATTTTTATTAATGGTGTGAAATTTGAAGGGAACACCTATAATGATTTCAAGAAAAGAGTAAACGAAGCAGCAAATGAATAAGGAATACAACAAAAAAGGTGGTACATCGTCTTGGAGATGTATCACCTTGATTCCTTCTAATTATTTTACGAAAAAAGCCGTAAAATACATGATTAATAGTCCAAGTGTAAAACCAGTAAAATTCATCCATGATACAACTGGTTCCATCTTCTTTTTGTGTTCTTCAATCAGCATTTTGGAGATAACAAATATTACCTGTAAAATGGCCCCCGCACCAATTCCTAAAAATATGGCACCCCAAATTGGTGAAAAGATAAAACCGCCAAACCATGTTCCCAAAATGGCGGGAGCACCAGCAATCGTACCTAATAAAACAAAAGAACTAAATTTTGGTTTGCTTTTTAACAATGGGGCAGCAATCCCTATCCCCTCAGTAATATTATGCAAAGTAAAACCGATGACTAAAAAAGTACCTAGTGCAGCCTCTCCGAGGGCAAAAGAAGAACCAATAGCCAACCCTTCACCAAAATTATGAAGGCCAATTCCTGTTGCCATCAATAATGAAATTCCCAGCGGTGAATAACCCGTTCGTTTTTGTCTTTGACGTTGATATTGATCAAATCCGACCAGTAAAAGAAACGAAAGGACGGTACAAATAATCACCACCATGTTGCCCTGGAAGACAGACGGTGCTTCAGCGCCAATTTCAAATCCATCAAATAACGTACCAAAAAATAAGAATAATAGAAGTCCTACAGTTAGGGCAAGAATGGCATTAATCCAGCTTTTTTTCAAACGCTTCATAAATGGATACCACAATAAACCTAGAGTAATCGGTACAATTCCGACATAGAAGCCGATAAATCCGTAGTTCAACACATTATCCCATGAAAATTCGGGAGTTAATGTGGCCGCATCAATCACAGCTTCCGTTATGATCCCATTCTCTGATATTAATAGAATGGTATGGGGGTCGCCTTCAACCCACGGATAATTTATGGTTACCTTTCCATCTTGAAACCTTTTGAGCTTTGAACTAGGAGTCATCGAAAAATTCCATACAGAATCATCAACAATCACTTGAGAAATCGTCAGTGTTTCTGGGCCTGTATTACTTACATCTAACTCAAAACCAGATGGAACAATTTTAATTTGTTCCACATTAAGCACTTCGATGGGAGCGGCAGGATCTCGTTCTACTCCGGCCCCATTCTTAAATACCCATCCCAATACAAGTATTAAAAGAACCAGCGGGATAAGACCAGTAATCACCCATTTTGATTTCATGGTTTTCACTCCTTCCTATTCAACCTCAAAGAATCCCATCCAGCCTAGTTCCGCAAATTCGCTGACATGTGCGTGAAACATATATTTTCCCTTGTATGGGAAACGAACTTCAATAATTCCACGTTCTCCTTGGCACTGCATAATGGTATCGGTAAATTGACTGGGGTTGTCATTTCTACCTGTTGGTATATACGTAAAAAAGTTGGCATGTAAATGGAAAGAGTTTACTAAGTCAAACTCGGTTAAATTACTTAAATAGATTCGGACAAGTTGATCCTTTTTTATCTTTATCGGATGATTCATAAAGGCAAACGCATACCCATTCACCGTATAAAATTCATTTGCCCCATCTAAATCTAAATCAAAGGCATTCATGACCATATTTAATTCTAGTGCTGGTTCTCTTGGTGTTTTGGGATCAATAATAAAATTTCCATATAGGCCTTTATGAATATGCCGGCGCAAAGGTAAAACATGACAATGGTAAAGCTGTAATCCATATGGTTTTGCTTCAAATTCATACGTAAAGGACTGACCTGGAGCGATAGGGTCTAATCCATCCATTTCTGGGGGATGAATACCATGAAAATGAATCGAGTGTGGATGACTTCCTTGGTTAATAAAATGAAATCGTAGTAGATCCCCCTCAGTACAACGGAATGTTGGTCCTGGAATCGTTCCATTATAGGTCCATCCAGGGAACTTAATCCCCTTTGCGATTTCTATTTCTTTATCAACTGCAACTATTTGATATTCACGCAAAGTACGACCGTCTAATTGTTTGGTAGTTTTTCCATAATCAAACTCGGTTAAAAGACGTTTAGCCATTTTATACCCTTCTGTTTTCGTAGAATCATACATGTTTGAGTGATTTGCAGAATGATTATGGTGACTTGTTGATGCATGGTCCTCAGCATGAACTACTTTAGAAATGGGTGCAACTTTATTTAAATAAATACTTCCTGCTATCCCTAATGCTCCGGTCGTTCCCATTTTTAAAATATCTCTTCGAGAAATATTATTTTTCGACATGTTTTTACCCCCTCCTAAAAAGTTTCCTTCAAGCAACTTTATTGTCCTTGTCAATACTTTAAGATGCGGACATTCTTCTTGTCAATACATAAATCAAAAAACATTCAAATAATTATTTGACCATTTATACGTAATTACATATACTGATAATCAAATAGGCGTTTGAATATGGGGGTATGGAACTTTTGAAGCACGATGATGTATGTGAAGTAACCTGCGTGGATGGAGAAAAGGTAAAAAGGGTAAAAGAATCGGTATCCCAACAAAATACAATGGCCGTTTCACAAATATTTAAAGCTTTGTCCGATGATACTAGGATTAAAATTGCCTTGGCTTTAAGCGAAGAAGAGGAATTATGTGTATGTGATGTAGCCAATATCGTAGGTAGTACCACCGCTACTGCCTCCCATCATTTACGGCTTCTTCGTAATTTAGGATTAGCGAAATATCGAAAAGAGGGAAAATTAGTTTTCTATTCTTTGGATGATGATCATGTAAAACAATTGATTCAAATTGCATTTGAGCATCAAAAGGAGGTGAAATCATGAGTGCCGCTTTGGAAAAATCCAATGAAAAAACCGTGTACCGTGTGCAAGGATTCACCTGAGCAGGCTGTGCGGCAAAGTTCGAAAAGAACGTACAGCACCTGGATGGTGTTGCTAATGCAAGTATAAATTTTGGAGCTTCTAAACTCACCGTTTATGGTGAAACGACCATAGAAGAATTAGAAAAAGCAGGGGCGTTTGAGAAGATAAAAGTCATCCCTGAGAAAGAACGATTTGATGTGAAAAAAGAACCGTTCCTGAAACAATATTCAACGGTTTTCGCCTCATTTGTATTCTTGCTTATTGGATGGATTTCATCACAAATCAATGGGGAAGAAAGTATATCTTCGATCCTGCCCTATGGGGCTGCCATCCTAGTAGGTGGTTATCGCCTTTTCACCACAGGAATAAAAAATATTTTTCGCCTGGATTTTGATATGAGAACTCTCATGACCATCGCCGTAATTGGGGCGGCGATTATCGGTGAGTGGGGAGAAGGTGCAACGGTTGTCATCCTGTTCGCCATCAGTGAGGTTCTAGAGTCTTACTCGATGGATAAAGCAAGACAATCCATTCGTTCCTTAATGGATATAGCTCCGAAAGAGGCCTTCATTCGCAGGGGCGATAAAGAGTTTACAGTAGACGTGGACGATATTCGAATTGGAGATATCTTAATCGTAAAGCCTGGACAGAAAATCGCGATGGATGGAAGGGTGGTAAAAGGATTATCGTCTGTGAATCAGGCAGCGATTACTGGGGAATCTGTTCCAGTTTCCAAAACTGTGGATGATGAAGTATTTGCTGGAACTCTTAATGAAGAGGGACTTCTTGAGGTCAAAGTTACCAAACATGTGGACGATACTACGATTGCAAAAATCATTCATTTGGTGGAGGAGGCACAAGCGGAAAAGGCCCCGTCACAAGCATTTGTTGATCGGTTTGCGAAATATTATACTCCTGTCATCATATTGATTTCGCTATTAGTAGCCGTACTGCCGCCTTTATTCTTTGATGGGGATTGGAGCAAATGGATCTACCAGGGGCTGGCCGTATTAGTGGTAGGTTGTCCTTGCGCACTCGTTATTTCCACACCGGTTTCGATTGTAACCGCTATTGGGAATGCGGCCAGAAATGGGGTCTTGATTAAGGGAGGAATTCACTTAGAGGAAATGGGCGCGATTAAAGCCATTGCCTTTGATAAGACAGGAACCTTAACAGAAGGAATTCCAGTTGTAACGGATTATCTTCCACAAGAGAATACAAATCCAAAGGAACTTCTATCCATTATCGCTGCATTAGAAAATGGTTCACAACATCCTTTAGCTTCAGCAATCTTGAAAAAGGCTGAACAAGAACAATTACCTTATCAAGACCTGGCGATTGAAGACTTTTCTTCTATTACAGGGAAAGGCATTATGGGTAGAGTTAAGGATCAAATATATTATGTGGGAAGCCCTCATTTATTCGATGAACTATTAAGCAATGGAATACCAGCGAAGCTTAGGGAGACGATATCTAAACTCCAAAATAAAGGAAAAACAGTTATGGCGGCTGGGACTGAATCACAACTATTAGCCCTGTTGGCAGTTGCCGATGAAGTAAGAGGAAACAGCCGAACAGTTATCCAGAAACTTCACTCATTAGGTATTCAAAAAACGATCATGTTAACGGGTGATAATAAAGGAACGGCCATTGCAATTGGCCAACAGGTGGGCGTTTCTGATATTCAGGCTGACCTTTTACCTCAAGATAAACTTGCCTTTATTATACAATTAAGAAATAAATACGACCGTGTGGCCATGGTTGGGGATGGTGTGAATGATGCCCCAGCTCTTGCAGCATCGACTGTCGGTATTGCTATGGGTGGAGCTGGAACGGATACAGCTCTTGAAACAGCCGATATTGCATTAATGGCAGATGATTTAGGTAAACTGCCATTTACGTTAAAACTAAGCAGAAAAGCCTTATTTATCATCAAACAAAATATTACTTTTTCATTAGGAATTAAACTCTTCGCCCTATTATTAGTGATCCCCGGCTGGTTAACCCTATGGATTGCAATATTTGCCGATATGGGAGCGACACTTATCGTGACACTTAATGGTTTGCGGCTTCTCCGGGTAAAGGACAAATAAAACGGGGCTCCCCATATTGGGGAGCCTTTTAATGGGAAGGGCCAATCGTGAATAATGACTCATTATTAAATTACCCGGTACCGATTGGATTCGATAGTTAAAATGTGAATAAAGTAGTTGAAAAACAAAGCATTTTGATTCAAGATGAAAAAGTTATGTTGAAAAGATTGTATAGAAAAATATCGACTGCCAAGAAAGGATATACAAAATGAAAAAATTACTTTTCGTACTAATTGTTATGTTGGTCACGCTTCCTTCGATTGCAAGCGCCCATACGGAATTAACCACATCCAATCCAACTTCGGGACAAGTTGTTAAAGAGGACCTTAAGGAAATCGTGCTTACCTATGAAGGAAAGATTGAATCATTAAGCACCATGACATTAGTAAAAGATGGTAAGAAAATACCATTAGTAAGTGTTACTCCAAACGACAATCAACTAATCGGTTCATTATCAACACCCTTAGAAAATGGTACCTATTCCATTCAGTGGAGTATTGCTGGTGAAGATGGTCACCCTATATCTGGTGAAATCCCCTTTACGGTGCAAAAAGTAGTGAAGGAAGAACCGAAGGCGGAAACAAAACAGCCCGTTACTCCAAAAAAAGAAGAACCTAAAAAAGAGAATTCTAACCAGGAAAAAACAAAAAATGATTCGGTAGATTCTACATCCAATATGAAGAATATTATTATTAGTGTGGTCGTCCTCATTTTAATCATTGGAGTATTCCTTTTATTTAGAAGGAAGCGTTAGTAATGGGACTGTTAATTCCTATCGCAGAATTCGGTAATTATTTGTTGTATTCGATTCTTGTTGGACATGTGGCTTTGCGGTTTGTACCTGAATCCAATAAACCAAAAATCAATATTCCAATACCTGTTTTACTGCTTTCCACACTTGGAATTATTATTTTCTCATTAGGACCTGTTGTTCAGACGGTTTCCTATTTTCAAGGTGGAGTGGGTCTTCCTTTAGCCATTAAATCTGTGTTGTTGGACTTCCAAGTAGGAAAAGCATGGATTTTTATTGGGTTTATGGCGACCTTCTTATATCTAGCCATTTTGCTAAAGGGCTCCAAATATGTGCAATCCATTTTGCTGTTCCTGATGATAGTAGCTGTTGGATATTCCAGTCATTCTGCTTCACTGTCATTTTGGCCAGGATTGCTGTCACATAGCACTCATTTTCTAATCATTACATTATGGACAGGGATCCTTATTCAAGTTGCTTGGTTCTCGACAGAGTGGTCAAATTGGTCTAAATTTTTACGGTGGTTTACGCCTTTTGCCATTTTCTGTATCCTCATCATACTTTTTAGCGGGATTTATCTAATGCTATTTGTAGTTGAACCTAGAGATTATGTTCGAACTTGGGTTTTGCCGTATGGACAAATGCTTCTATTAAAGCATATAAGTATCGTTCCCGTATTGGTTTTTGCCTTAATAAATGGTGTGCTTTCAAGGAAAACAGTAAAACTCCCTGCCTTTAATCCGAAACCGTGGGTAAAAGCAGAAAGTATTATTTTATTGTTCGTTTTCTATTTTACAGCGGTGATGGGAACGCTGTCGCCGCCACATGAGGTTGAATTTACGGTGAAGTCGGAAGGAGCATCAAAGTGGGTAGAATGGTTATTGGGAAAGAATATTCTTTCCACCTTACAGTTGAATTTAGTACCATCCCTTCAAACGGGACTACTAATCATTGTTTCTATCCTATTTTTGTTCCTGATTATCATTAGTTTTAAAAGGGTAAAGCCTATTCTAGGAGTCGTCTTTGGTGTCGGTTTTATCGCAGCATTGTATTTTGGTTTAATTCTGTCTATTGCCATATAAGTACAGTTAGTAAACACTAACAACACATACGTTAGAAATAGCGAGGGTTTATACCCTTGCTATTTTTGTTATTAATTGCTATTTCATCATTTTACGAATTACGATGTAGCAAACCATTTTCGCAGTCTCCGTACGATTTCGTGTAGGTATGAGAAATCATAGGCGGAGAATTTCCGGCTATTGTATAAAGAGGGGGCTTAAGAAGCAGATATAAGCGGAGATATTCCGGTTAACTTCTCTTTATAAGACAAAATCCAAAGATTTGGATAATATAACCGGAAAAACTTCCCTTATTCTTAAGGAAATATAGGTATTTCCCAATTTAGCCGGAAATTTTCCGTTTATTTTCCATATACATTGAAATCACCAGTCAGTTCTAACAGATCCTAACCTTAATTTCAAGAAAATTCAGTTGACTTATTTTTTAGTTGTTTTAATATATAATTATAAAACAATGTTTTACTTATAAAACAAACTTCGTTTGGAGGGGAAAGCATGCCATTTTTACAAGTAGAAGATCTACAGATTCATTATGAAATTGGGGGAGAGGGACCTCCATTAATCATCTTACATGGAATGGGTAACAACTCGCAGTCCTGGAAAAAACAATTACAGGGCTTAGCTAAGCAGTTCACGGTGATTGCCTGGGATGCGCCTGGATACGGGAAAAGTTCAGATCCTGTAGTAGAATTGAAAGAATTTAGTCAGTTTGCGGATGTGTTAAAAGGATTTATTGAAAAATTAAACTATCCATCCGTCACGCTCCTAGGACATTCTATGGGTTCGGCGATTGCGCTTGACTTTTGTTACCGCTTTCCTGAAATGGTGGATGCGTTGATTATTTCAGATGCAACCAGAGGGGCAGCAGCCCTGAGTAAAGAAGAGAATGAACGAAGATTAAACAACCGTCTCCATAATATTGATATTCTAGATCCAAAAGAACTTGCCAAGCTACGTGTACAGGAACTTTTATCACCGCAGCCGGATCCTGAAATACTGAAAGAGGCAGAAAGAATCTATTCGCAAATCAGACCGATGGGCTTCCGCTCTGTCGCCTATTCGCTTTCTTCCCTAAATCAAATGGATATTCTTCCATCGATCCATGTTCCTACGCTGGTTATTTGCGGAGAATTAGATCGGGTGACACCTGTTAGTGAATCGCAGATATTTCATGAGGGAATTAAGGAGTCCACTTTTGTGACGATCCCTGGAACCGGACATTTGTGTTATCAAGAAGACCCTGCTCGTTTTAACGAAATCGTCCGAGACTTTCTAACCTCTTTACCGATAAATCAATAAGGGAATATCTTTCTTTGCGTAAATTTTGATAAAATAGTAGTATAAGTAAATTAACAATGAGTTGGTGAATTGCTGATGGCAAAAGAAGAAAAGGACAGATATAATGCCAATTCGCTAGTAAGGGGATTGGAGATTTTAAAGTTATTTAGTGAAGAGCGTCCGACATTATCCTTAGTAGAAATCGCAAAAGAACTGGATGTGAGCCGAACCGTTCCGTTCCGATTATTGTATACACTCCAAACACTTGGCTATCTCGACCAGGATGAACACACGAAACGCTACAGTTTAACTCCAAAAGTGCTTGAATTAGGTTTTGCCTACTTAAGTACATTAAAACTCCCGGAAATTGCGCAGCCTTATTTGGAAAAATTACGGGATGAAACAGGGGCATCTTGTCATTTATCCATTTTGGATGGACAAGAAGTCGTGTATGTTGGCAGTGCACCTGTCCGCGGGGTGTCCGCGGTTAATGTGAATATTGGGTTAAGACTGCCCGCCCATGCGGTCGCCAATGGAAAGGTCCAGCTGGCGTACCAGTCACAAGAAAAACTGAACCAAATATTATTTGGTTCGAATTTAAAACCTTATACGGAGCGAACACAAACCGATTTTATGGATTTTGGACAGGATTTAGCATCAATCCGTGAAAAAGGGTATGCGATTACAAAGGGAGAATTCCACCATGGAATTCAGTCTGTGGCAGCACCTGTCTTTGAGCGGACAGGCAAAGTAATGGCCGCGATTAATTTGGTTGCAACTGAGGCTACGTTCAACCAAGAATTTATTGAGAAAATTGCTGTACCTAAAGTGCTGGAAACTTCCAGAATTCTATCTGGTTTTATGGGCTGCCATACAAAAGTGAACTAGAAAGCTTGCGAACAATCGCAAGCTTTTTTGTTGTATGTTTTACATACAAAACGTATTTTATTTAATAAAACAAATTGCATTATTACTGTTGACACAATTTTCTTAAAACTTTAAAATAAACATAGTAGCAAACCTTGTTTTGCATATGAAACGTTTTCATTGCTGCTGGAAAATATTAAAGGAGGGATAAAAGTCGGGTTGGGACATCGAACTATTGTATAATAAGATCCTGTGGAAGCGTATTCATTGGAATTCAAAACTAAAAGGGGGCACTTTTCTTGCTGAAAACGAATAAACGTTGGATTTATATTGCCATGCCTATTTTCTTTTTTTGGTTTTTTGGACAAATTGATAAATTAGGGATTTCGATTATTCAAACCGATCAAGGTTTCTTAACGGATCTAGGATTAACTGGTGACGATAAGAACGCAAAAATTGGATTGATTACTTTTATCTTTACGATTTCTTATGCCATATCCAACATCTTCTGGGGATTTATCATAGACAAGCTTGGGGCAAGGAAGACAGGGATCATCGGTCTCATTGTATGGGCGATTACAATGGTGATTGGCGGGTTATCTACTTCCTATGAGATGTTTATCTTGAGCCGTGTCATTCTTGGTATTGGTGAAGGAATGATGATCCCAATTTGTGGGAAATTTATCTCCAATTGGTTCCACCAGCGTGAACTGGGTCGGGCGCAATCTTCCTGGCTGTCAGGAAACTATTTAGGACCGGCGTGTGGAGCCATTATCTTAACACTTGTGATTGCTACTTTTCATTGGCAAGCCGCCTTTTTTGTTTTAGCAGCGTTTAATATTTTCATTGTTCTTCCTATGTTTATCTTCCTTACACGTGATACACCTGAAGAACATCCACGTTTAGATCCACAGGAATTAGCGTATATTCGTCAGTCAGATTCCAATGCACCAACGAAAAAACAGAACTTTGCTCAGGACTACCGTTATTGGATTGTTTGGTTCGGCATGTTAGTATCATCGTTCTTATTTTTTGGAATTAGTATTTGGCTTCCTACTTATTTAGTTGGCGCGAAAGGATTCTCAAGAGAGGCGATGACTGGAATCACCTCGTTATCTTGGCTCTTTGCCTTGGGATTCGTTCTCCTTTGCGGGTATTTGGCCGATAAAACAAAGCGTCCTAGCTTGCTTGCGACGATTCTATTTCTTTTGACAGCGACCTTTTTAACGGCAGCGATTCTTTCTCCGCAGCCAGTGATGGCAGGGGTTTGCATGGGCTTAGCGATGGGAACGCAAGGAGGAGTATTCCATTTAAGTAACCTATTTATGGTTAAATTCTCGACACCTGAAACAGCCGGCCGTGCAGCAGGATTAATGGGTTTCACGAACATTCTAGGCGGGTTTTCCAGCTATATTATGGGCTTTATGGTTGATATCGCTGGCGGGGACTTTGGACCGTCCATTGTGATGTTGATTATCGCAGCGGCGCTCGGATTCGTTGCGTATCTGTTTACATTGAAAAGAGAAGCCTCTGAACTCAAGATTGAGAGTATACCTCCCAACCGGGTGACGATTTAATATGTTTATCGAAATTAATGTTACGTATATAAAACATAGTTTTAAATATTAAATTTTCTCAATATTTTTAATTGACAATTAGAGTATTGGGATTTATTATTGGTTTATAAAGAAAACAATGTTTTATATACAAAACAAAAGGAGTGTTATTAATGTCTGAGGAAAAATTTTCGGTAGAAGCATTTGAGAAAAAATATGTGGCGAGGTTACAAGATCGAAAGCTTGATTGGAATGTGTTGAAGTTCCAGGAAGAAATTGATCCAGCTTATCGCCGAGCACAAATGAGATATATTGGCCGCGGTGCCACAGCGAATAATGATTCGAATGTGATTGCAGCTGAACACTTTACCTTAAGCACAATGGTTTTACCAGCAGGGTGCATGGGCCCGCTTCATTTACATGATGATGTCGAAGAAGTTTTCTTTGTGATCAAAGGAAGTGTAACTGCTCTTATTCAAGAAGAGGGCGAAAGTGAAGTCCATGAAATTGTCTTAAATGAAAGGGATTGCATTAGCTCTCCGCCAGGCGTCTACCGCGGCCTTCGCAACGATACGGCGGAAGAGGCATTAATGCTTGTCATGTTAGGCGCAGTAAAGCCGAATTTACCGACCTATCCAAAAGACAGTCCGTTAGAAGAACTTCGTATTCAGCGGGCAAAAGAAAGAGAAGCAATTATTAACGGAAAGTAATTTGACAATTAGGCAGATGTTTAAGGGAAACGTACTCCCTGATTACTTTGTTGACAGGGATGGTCCGCTTACTTTTTAACGGGATCATCCCTGTTTTTAAAAATTGGAGGTGGCGAATGTGTTAGGGATTACTCATTTACGGCATATCAGCTTAATTACCCCTGTTCTCCAGGAACAAGCTGATTTTTATGAAAAGATATGGGGCCTAGATAAAGTGGCGCAAGATGAACATTCGGTTTATTTTCGCGGCGCTGGCCCTGAAAACCATATATTAAGCTTGCATGCAGGTGAGAAAAGAGGACTGCACCATATCGCGTTTGGAATGGTCGATAAAAATGCTGTCGACCGTGCAGCGGAAATCCTTGCTTCAAAGGGTGTCAAGATAGTTTCCCCGCCAGGATATTTAGACGAAGAAGGAAAAGGATATGGCTTGCGCTTTGTCGATCCAGAAAATCGCTGCATTGAATTATCCGCTTGGGTTGAAATTCATACGTCGATTTGGAACAAGAAAAACGTCGATCCGGTCAAACTGAACCACGTCGTAATGAACACGAAAGACCTGGATATGATTACGGATTTTTATACGAACGTCTTAGGGTTTAAGGTGACGGACTGGAGTGAGCACCAAATGTCCTTCTTGCGCTGTAACCGAAAACACCACTCGATTGCTTTTAATCAAGATGCTCACGCCTCTGTGAACCATATCGCCTATGAAGTGGATACCGTAGACGAGGTCATGAGAGGAATCAGTAATGTAAGAAAAGCAGGCTATCAAGAGATTTGGGGCCCAGGCCGCCATGGTCCTGGTAACAATGTATTTTGTTATTTCCAAGATCCCGGGAAGTTTGTCATGGAGTATACCTGTTACTTAGAAACAATTGAAGATGAGTCTGAATGGAGAGCGCGTGTCTGGAAGCGGGTCCCACATCTAATGGACCAATGGGGCATTGCCGGACCGCCAAAACCGGAAACAAGAGCGGCGATGGGTGGAGTACCGGATCCTGGATGGGTCGATGTAAAAACATTGGTATAGCTAAAAAAGGGGTGTCATGATGGATTTAGGATTAAAGGGTAAGGTAGCGGTCGTTATGGGCGGAACCTCTGGTGTTGGCTTAAAAACAGCAGAAATGTTTCTTCAGGAAGGGGCCAGCGTCGCGGTTTGCGGCAGAAATAGTGAGCGCAAAGACCAAGCTTATGATCACCTCACAAAGTTTGGAACAGCAGCCTCCATTTTTGCCGCAACCTGTGACGTCACCAATAAAGAGGAAGTCAACGAATTTATCAGCGGTGCAGCAGACTATTTTGGCGGAATTGATATTCTTGTCAATGCAGCCGGACAAAGCGTGATGGGACATTTCTTTGATGTTACCGATGAACAATGGCAGCAGCAAATCCAGTTGAAATACTTTGCGATTATTTATGCGGTGAAGGCAGTTCATCCTTATTTGGTTCAACGGGGCGGCGGCCGCATTGTTAATATTAACGCAACCTTAGCAAAAGAACCGGAAAGACATATGATTGCCACGGCGGCAACGAGAGCTGGCTTATTAAATCTAAGCAAGACATTATCGCAAGAACTTGCTTCCGATAATATTTTAGTCAACTCTGTCAGCTTAGGCTTAATACGAACCGATCAATGGGAACGGCGCAGATTGAAAAATGCTCCGGATATAAAAGCCGAAGATTATTATGCAGACTTAGCCAAAAAGCGAAATATCCCTCTAGGCAGAGTAGGAGAAGCAGAAGAAGTAGCTAGCGTGATTTTATTTTTATCCTCAAGTAAAGCAAGCTATGTATCAGGTTCAACCATTGAAACAGCAGGAGCGCTCGGGAAAGCGCTTTAATTAGATGCAAATGGATAACTCATTGTTGATTGGAACGGAAGGCGCGAGACTCCTGCAGGAGTACGGGGCAGGGGAGACCCCGCAGGAGCGCAGCGACGAGGAGGCTCCCCGTCACGCCTGCGGAAAGCGAAGCGCCTGGAGTGGAAATCAACAATCTATTAACATAGCTAAAATCATAGATAAAGGCAGGAATGAATAATGAGTGAAGATAAGCAATTAGAATTTACAACAGCTGACGCAGTGGTCCAAGAACTTATTCGTGCTGGTGTAGAGGTAGCGTTTGGAATTGTGAGTATCCACAATATGCCGATTTATGATGCAATTCTCCGCGAAGGAAGTATTCATTTAGTTTGTTCCCGCGGGGAAAGTGGAGCAGCCAATATGGCGGATGGCTATGCAAGAGCAACAGGGAAATTGGGCGTCGTGATTACGAGTACGGGAACAGGGGCCGGAAATGCAGCCGGTTCGCTAATTGAAGCATGGGCCGCAGGCGTACCGGTTCTTCATCTGACCGGCGAGGTGGCCTCCCCTTACTTAGGAACGGGCAGAGGCTATATACACGAATGTAAAGACCAGTTATCGATGATGGAAGGCGCTTGTAAAAAGGCCGTTCGGTTACGAAAACCTGAGCAAGCAGGTGCCGTCGTTAGACAAGCGATCCAAGAGGCATTGGCTTATCCAGCAGGACCTGTAACACTTGAAATCCCCATTGATTTTCAATCGGCGATTATTCCTAATCATTCGATTGAGGAAATCAGCGTAATTGCTCCAACCAATCAAACCATCCCAACCTTACCTGAAGAGGTAGTAAGCAAAATTAGTCATGCTCGCCGTCCGGTCATTTGGGCAGGAGGAGGGGTGATTACTTCTGGTGCATCGAAAGAGGTGACAGCGCTTGCCGAAAAGATTGGGGCAGCCGTGATCACCAGCCAATCGGGTAAAGGAAGTATATCTGAAGATCATCCACAATGTATCGGCCACTTTGCTGCGAATGAATTAACGAAAAACCTCTTGAAAGATGCTGATTTGTTGATCAGTATTGGTGTGAGATTTAGAGGGAATGAAACAGCGAACTGGAAAGTTCCTGCTCCAAAAGAACATATCGCAATTGATGCTGACTTCCAGGCGATGAATCGAAACTATGAAACTAGCTATGGACTTGTCGGCGATGCCAAACAAATTTTACAAGGTTTAAATCAAGCATTAGCTCAAACGTCAGTGGCTCCGGATCCTTCTTATCTTGATGAAGTGCAGTCCGTTCGCGAAGAATTGCGGACTCAGTTACGAGCGACACTTGGTCCTTATGAGCAAATCCTCGATGGCATGCGAAAAGTATTGCCTAAAAACACCATTTTAGTCCGGGATGTAACCGTTCAGGCAAATGTATGGGGAAGCCGGTTATTTGAAATCTATGAGCCAAGAACATCGATTCACGCATCAGGCGGGGGAATTGGTCAAGGGCTGCCAACAGCCATTGGTGCACAAATGGCCAATAAGGATCAGTCTGTTGTATTAATGGCAGGAGATGGCGGCTTTATGGTTAATGTCGGTGAAATGGCCACAGCTGCCCAAGAGAAACTGCCGTTGATTGTTGTTCTATTTGATGATGCTGGCTACGGAGTGCTTCGAAATATTCAAGATGCGGCATATGGCCGTCAGGTAGCGGTTGATTTAATGAGTCCTGACTTTGTGTTATTAGCGCAATCAATGGGATTTGACGCCGCGCGAATTGGTTCAGCTGCAGAATTTGTCACAGAACTGGAAAAGGCCGTCGCAAGTAAAAAGCCTAACATGATTGTGGTCGATATGGAAGCGGTCGGACCGATGGCAAAACCATTTGGAGGTCCTCCTGGGGCAGCCGATGCTTTTAAACCGAAAAAGTTGTAGGGAGGAATAAACGTGATTTCAACACATCCATATGTTTCAGGAAAATACTTAATTGGCGGTCAGTGGATCCAAGCTGAAAAAACAGTAAAAGTCATCAATCCAGCACAGACGAGTGAAGTGGTCGGCGAAGTGGCACTATGTTCAAAAGCGGATGTAGAAGAAGCAGTGGGAACCGCAGCGAAAGCCTATGAAAGCTGGTCGCAAAGTGAGATTGAAGACCGGGCCAACCAGATGAGGCTTGCAGCGGAAGAGATTAAGGCCATCGTGGAAGAGAATGTTAGTTTACTAGTTCGCGAGAATGGCAAGGTACTTGTTGAAGCGAAGAAAGATTTGCTGCGTTGTGTCGATATCATGAAGCAAGGAGCAGACGAACTTCTTGAATGGTGGCAGCCGGAAAGCCTGCCAGGGGGTCAAAAGGTGCAGATCCGCAAGCGTCCACGCGGGGTAGCGGCAATTATCTCTCCGTGGAACTCCCCGCTGATTCTTACCTTTAAGCGAGTTATTCCTGCGGTGCTGGCAGGAAATACCGTCGTGGTGAAGCCGGCAACGAGTTGCCCTTTAACGATTATGACGTTTTTAAAAGTGGTCGCTTCCTATTTTCCTGCTGGGGTCATTAATATCGTGACAGGTTCAGGCGGTGTGATTGGGGATGCACTTTGTTCCGACCCGCGGGTGCGCACGATTGCATTCGTTGGCAGTACCGAAACGGGCAAAGAAATTATGCGCGCTGCTGCCGGGACCGTCAAAAAATTGTACATGGAACTGGGCGGGAATGATGCAGCGATTCTTCTTGCTGATGCGAATTTAGATGATGAAGCGGTGAAGCGTCTTCGGTTTGGTGTTCTCCGTGCGGCAGGGCAAGTGTGCTCCGCCATTAAAAGGATCTATGTGCACGAATCACGTTATGAAGAGGTCGTTGAAAAATTAACGAAGGAATTCAGCCGCATTCGGGTAGGAAATGGGATTCAACCGGATGTCGAAATGGGTCCATTAAATAACAAATCCCAATATGACTATGTAAACGGCTTGATCAAACAGGCTGCTGATGCAGGCGCAAATGTGATAACAGGCGGAATTCAGCTCGACCCAGAATCGTGGGAACAAGGTTATTTTATTGCACCAACGATTATTACTGGAGTAGCGCAATCCAGTGAAATTGTGCGTGCGGAACAATTTGGTCCGGTGATTCCGATTTTACCGTTCTCAGATGTGGATGAGGTCGTACGACTAGCTAATGACAGTGAATTTGGTTTAAGGGCGTCTGTTTGGACAGAGGATGAAGCATTGGCCGTGAAGTTAGCGGACCGGTTGGAGGCAGGGGCTGTTTTTCATAATAATCATACGGTTTTCCAAGACCTTCATCTTGATTTTCCTGGATTAAAGGAAAGCGGTCTTTCTCGTGAAACAAGGCATTGCGGGCTCGAATATTTCGCAGATTCATATGGTTTGGCTAACTAAGGGGGAGTCGGGATGAGAATAGGGTTAATTGGGGGAGGAAATATTGGCAAGTTCCTTCTTCAACGCATCAATATCGAAGGACTTCTTCCGGATGGTAAAATTGTCGGCCTCTATACAAGGAACAATCAAACGGCAGAGCAGCTTGCTGCTGAGTTTGATACAGCAAATTTTCAGGATGTTCAACTGTTAATCGAAGATCCTGCGATTGACGTAGTGATTGAAGCTGCGACCATTGAAGTGGTGAAAGACCATGCGGCTTCTATTCTGGCAAAGGGAAAAGATTTAGTGTTAAGCAGTGTGGGTGCCCTGGCCGATGTGGATTTTTATAGGGAACTTGAAGGAATCTGTCAAGCAAGCGGCACGAGAATCCATTTACCTGCAGGGGCCATCGGAGGCTTGGATGTCTTGAAAGCAGCTAAATCGATAGGCGAACTAGAATCGGTTTCGATTATTACAAGGAAACCGCCGCAAGCATTGCCTGGAGCACCTGCTGACCGAGAACAAGTGATGTTCGAAGGCTCGGCAAATGAAGCAATTGAATTATTCCCGAAGAATATTAATGTATCGATTATTTTGTCTTTGGCGGGGCTGGGTCCAGAACAAACTGGTGTGAAAATTATCTCTGATCCAACCGTGAGGAAAAATAGTCATTCCATTGAGGCAACAGGATCTTTCGGAAAACTATCACTACAAGTGGAAAATGATCCAATGCCGAATAATCCGAAGACAAGTTACTTGGCTGCGCTGAGTGTGTTGTCTGTTTTGAAAAATAAAGATGCGGTTGTTAAAGTGGGATAATGATAAAATAATTTTATAATAGTAAAAAAACAGGGGGAACCCGAAGAGTTGATCTCATTCTCCTGTAAATATGAGAAAAATTAGGGGGATAGGCCTATGATTAAAACGAACATCAATCTTGAAGAAATGTCACAAAAAGAAGCCATTGAATACTTAATCGAATCCGTTCGACCAGAAGAGGGCTCCATTCCTGCCTCGCTTTTAGGCGACCCAAAGATTTATGACATTGAACATAAGAAGGTATTTTTAAAAACCTGGTTGTTTATTGGTCATGAATCGGAAATCCCCAATAAAAATGATTTCATTACGAGAGATGTAGCGGGTTATTCTGTCATTCTTACACGCGGTGCGGATGGTGAAATTCGCGGCCTCTATAATATGTGTACCCATCGCGGCATGAAGCTTTGCCGGGCGGATGCTGGAAATAAATCTTCCTTTACATGTCCATATCATGGCTTTAATTTTAAAAACAATGGCGATTGTGTCGGCGTACCGCTACAAAAGGATATTTACGGTGAAGGCTTTGATAAATCGGGTTTAGGGCTTCATAAAGTCAGAATCGAAACCTATAAAGGCCTGATCTTTGGTACATGGAATGACGAGGCAGAATCATTGGAAGATTTTCTAGGAGATTTTAAATGGTATCTTGATATTTTAGTGGGACGTGCCGAAATGGAAGTGGTCGGGCCGCCGCAACGGTTTATTATTCAATCGAACTGGAAAATTGGTGCCGACAATTTTGTCGGTGATTCCTACCATACGATGGTGACGCATGGGTCGATTGTTAAATTGGGAATGGTTCCAAGTGCTACCTATTCCAAAAAAGGGTATCAAATCCATACAAGTCATGGACATGGCTTAAATCTTGGGACACCGAATCCGGATTTTGCTTTCCCTGAAGAGCTGAAAGATGAATATAAATCCAATTTAACCGAAGAACAATTTGACGTCTTGTCCAATTTAAAAAATATGATTGGTAATATTTTTCCGAATCTCTCCTTCTTAATTTCTCATACAAAGGTAAAGGGCCAGTTGATCTCGAATACTTCAGTTCGTCTCTGGAGGCCGGTGGGTGTCGACAAAATGGAGGTCATTACTTGGTTTTTAGTCGAGAAAAATGCATCACTTGATTGGAAAAAGCGTTCTCGTGAGTCGTTTATATTAACCTTCAGTCCGTCTGGTATCTTTGAACAGGATGATACAGAGGTATTTACGGATATTACCGCAGCTGCCACTGGGACAATGCCGTTAGTGAAACAATTGACCTTTAACTATACGATGGGGTTGCATCGTCAACCTATCGGAGATTTTGTAGGACCTGGTGTGGTTTTTGATGATAAATTCACGGAGGCCAATCAACGGAATTTTTATCGGTACTGGCTCGATCTAATGACTACCTGATGGATGAGAGCCTTTTGAAATACGTGTGAATGATGGGAGGAGTCATGTATGAGTTTAGAGAAAATGCTGGCAACTTATGAATTTGAACAATGGCTGTATGAAGAGGCAAAGTTCCTTGATGATATTGATTTTGATGGCTGGTTTAACATGCTGCATCCAGCTATCTCCTATCAAATGCCGGTTCGGGTCAATAAGGAAGGGATTGAGCGTCCCGATTATTCCTTAGATATGTTTGCGTTTGATGATGATATTGAATTATTGAAAATTCGCGTTGACCGTTTAAAAACCGATTACGCTTGGGCTGAGATACCGCCGTCGCGGACACGGAGGTCTGTCAATAACGTGCGTCTCATCGAGTACGTTCCGAATGAAAAGGCAGTCGTCCACAGTTATTTAACCATCTACCGCAGCCGCAGTACCGATATCCATCACGATCTAATCTCTGGCGAACGGCAAGATGAATTTACCTATGTGGAGGGGGAATGGAAGCTTTCTAAGCGGGTATTCATTGTGGATCAAACGACATTAAATACTAGGAATCTGGCTATTTTTGTATAGTAGCTAAAGTAGAAAGGAGCACCATGATGGCTCAACTCACAGGAAAATCAGTCTATTTGACCGGAGGTGCCTCCGGGATTGGAAAAGCTGTCACTGAGGCATTTGTGAAGGAAGGCGCGGCTGTCACCATTCTTGATCGGTCACTAGTCGGACTAAATGAGCTCAAACAGCAATTTGGAGAACAGGTTCAATGCATTGAAGGTGACGTGACTGTCTATGAAGACCATGTGCGAGCCGTACAAACAGCAGTTGAAACCTATGGAAAATTAGATGTGTTTGTGGCGAATGCCGGTGTATTCGATGGATTCGCCAAATTTGAAAATGTCACTCCTGAAGCAATGTCTGCGGCCTATGACCTCCTATTTACGATCAATGTAAAGGGATATTTCCATGGGGCAAAAGCAGCCACTGCGGAGCTGAAGAAAACAGCCGGGAACATGATTTTCACCGTTTCTGGCGCCGGTTTCTATCCAGATGGGGGCGGTGTTTGGTATACGGCGAGCAAGCATGCCCAAATTGGGTTAATGCGACAACTTGCGTTTGAATTAGCACCTGACATTCGAGTCAATGCGGTTGCGCCTGGAGGAACGTTAACCGCGCTTCATGTCATTCCGCCGCTGCAGCCCTTTGTAAAAATCGTCGATAATGAGACAAAAGAGAAGAGTATAAAGAAACGGAATCCACTCCAAATTGCGATGCAATCGGAAGATCATGTCGGAGCCTATCTCCTGCTCGCTTCTGATCAGGCCCGCGCAATTACAGGTGAAGTGATTTCAAGTGATGGAGGCTTGGCCGTGCGCGGACTAGGTTGATATTAGCATGAAAAACTGGGGGAATATAAATGACCGAAAAATCATTGACAGAATTAAAGCCGTTAGCTGGAAATAACGTCATTAATCAAATTGCATTCGTCGTTCGAGATATTGAGCAGGCTTCCGAAGCATTTGCGAAACTTCTGGGGATCCCGACACCGAAGTGGTTTCTAACAGGCGACCGTGATGTTTCTAAAGTGGTCTTTCGCGGTCAGCCAACCGATTCCCGAAGTAAACTCGTATTCTTAAACACACCAACCGTACAAATCGAATTGATTGAACCTGACACCGAACCTGGCACGATGCGTGAATTTTTGGATACGGCGGGGGAAGGAATCCATCATATCGCTTTTGATGTGGACTCTATTAAAGAGAAGCTGCCTGTTTTTGAAGAGAACGGATTTCCGTTGCTGCAAAGCGGGGAATTTACATCTAGTGATGGAAGATATGTATATGTGGATACGTTAAATAGTCATAAGACACTCATGGAACTACTAGAAAGTGCTGAGCCGAGAGATACGGCACCTGCTGCAGATGTATTCACTCCCTTGTTAGGAACCAATAAAGTTGAGCAGCTAGCCATTGTTGTGAGAGATTTGGACGCTGCAGCTGATGCATATTGCAAGTTACTAGGTGTCGAAAAGCCACCCGTGATTCAATCTGGCCCAAGTGAGCTTACACAGGTTACTTTTGAAGGAAAGCCAACGGAGGCTGACTCCAAATACATGTTTATCAATACCCCATTACTTCAACTAGAATTAATCGAGCCGGGTGATTCACCAAGCACGTGGAAAAAGCACCTTGAAACATATGGCGAAGGAGTTCACCATATTTCCTTCGTGGTCGATGACATGGAGGAAAAGATGAGATTACTAGAGGACATGGGCCATCCCGTCATTCAGAGAGGTAATTTCTGGAATGGGAAAGGTAGATATGCCTACATGGACACGACATCTACATATAAAGTAATCATAGAATTACTTGAGAGATTTTAATTTCAACAACTGCAAGAAAAGCCCTAATCGTGACCGATAAGGGCTTTTTTTCATGGAAATGGTCACAAATAACTGCTAATCGTTCCCGTCTAGGGCTTTTTTCCATGGAAATGGTCACGAATAACTACTAATCATTACCGTCAGCCTCGTTTTTCAAAGGGAACGGTCACAAATTAGCGCGATCCTTTCACACAACAGATAAACTCCTTTCATTCCCGCCCGATTTTTGTCGAAGTTTAAGAAGTTTTTAGCTTTATAGATAATGATAGAATGAAAAAATAATATACTACCGTTTTTATAGTAGTAACCAAATGAATCAGCAATGGGGCGGATAACAATGAATATTCTCGTCGTTGGAAGTATAAATATGGATATTGTTAATCGGGTTGCAAAGCACCCGCTTCCAGGTGAAACCATTAAAGGGCAGGGGACTGATTACTCACCAGGAGGAAAAGGGGCCAATCAGGCGGTGGCTGCTGCATTAGCAGGTGGTCAAGTGACGATGCTGGGTGCCGTTGGGAAGGATCCGTTTAGTTTGGAGCTTGTCGCTTCGTTAGAGAAATCAAATGTCGATACAAGTGAAATTATCAAAAAAGACGGAACATCAGGAATGGCCTTTATCACCGTTGACGAGTCTGGAGAAAATACGATTATCTTATCGGAAGGCTCTAATGGAAAACTCTCGATAATAGATGTAGAAAAGAGGCTGCAGTTATTAGAAGAGGTGGATATTCTTTTATTACAAAATGAGGTACCGTTAGCAACCACCCTATTTGTTCTAAAAGAAGCTGCAAGGCATAATGTCCAAACGTATTTTAATCCAGCCCCAGCATTGGAGATTCCTATCGATGTTTTTCCGTTCATTGATTTTCTTATTTTAAATGAAACCGAAATGGAAGTGGTCACTGGTATACGTATTGACACAGAGAAGGAACAAGAGCGGGCGATTAATTGGCTGATTGAAAAAGGAGTAAAGTCAGTCATTTTAACGCTTGGTGAGCTAGGTTCGCACTATTATTCTAGGGAAGAAGGCAGGATTATTACAAATGGATTTAAAGTGAACGTAATTGATACAACAGCAGCCGGGGACACGTTTATCGGTTCTTTTGCATCCGCTAAAGCATCTGGACAGGATACAAAGGACGCCCTATTGTTCGCTACAGCTGCATCAGCAATCACTGTTACACGGAAGGGAGCGCAACACTCGATTCCCGTGAAGAAAGAAATTACCGATTTTTTAGAAGTGAATAAGGAAGGCATCGATCAGTAAAAGGCAGAGTATTTTTCATGGGAGTAGCCAGTTTAGGAAAAGGAACTATAAAACTAGTTCCTTTTCTTTTTGGAAGGCTGTGTTAAAGGATAATGGTGATTTTTGCACACTGTTGACCTTCGTTTCAGGCGGCGAAGACTCCTGCGGGAGTACGGGACAGGAGAAACTCCGCAGGCGCTGAAAGCGAAGCCGCCTGGAACGAACGGAAATCAACAGACTAGTTTAATGTAGCCAAATAAAAAAGGCGGGAAAAAAATGTTTCCATTGTCAGGCCCCTTTTTGCTTTTGGATTCTCCTAGATTACCTTCATAAAACCTTAAGCACCCTGGGGAAATTGTTCTTTGTCTGCTTTTTTAATTAATCTTTTTCTTAACAATGGCATGGACCAGCGATCCAATCCAATTCTCCCAGCATTTATTCCAGCGATTAAAATAAACAATCCTAGTAAAACCATTTGAGGATTTGTACTGGTTGTTCCAGATAACATATAAGCAAAGTTCATCGTAAGACCCATTATTATAGAAAATGACGTGAAAATACCCAAAATTAATCCGAGACCTACTAAAAATTCGCCCCAAGGAACTAATATATTAAAAAGATCCACATATGGTAATGCTACCTCACTTAAAAAATTCCCCCACCAAGGTTGAACAGCAGGGTGTTCTCCAGACATGTTTTTAATGGCTCCAATCATAAAGCCGCTGGCATCAAATTTCCCACTAGAGATTTTTCCCCACCCAGCAGTTACCCACTGCCAGCCAAGATAGAGACGAAGAATTGTAAGTAGCGGTGACACATAACGGTTTTCCTTTAAAAATTGAATAAACATAATAACCTCCCTTGAATAATTGATAACGATTATCATTATCGTTTAAACGAATATCTTCGTCAACAAGTGAAAAGTACTAAGTTTTTTCGTTAGGATAGATAAATATCCCTATTACTAAGAAAAGGATATGTAAGCAGCGTTGAGTGAGGAAGAGCATATTTTTTAAAAATAGCTGAAAATTCGCTCTTTATTATTGACGTTGATAATCATTTTCAATTATTATTTATATTAGGTATTGATAATGATTATCAATAAGGTCTGCGATTGATAATGAGTAAAGTACAAAGTGTAAAGTCTATATGAAGTTATTGGAGTTAATGATCTCCTTTAAATTATCCTGAATGGCATTAAGGAAATTTGCTGAAAGTAGGTATCATCGTGTTTGTTTGTAAAAAACATGTAAGGGAAGCACTCAAAGGACTGGAAGTTCCTCATGTTGTTAAAGTTGATAATTATCATTGCACCTGCTCATTTTGTCATAAAGAAGCAAATCTAAGAATCTTTTATTCAATTCCTTTCTTTCAAACATCTAGTAAAAAAACAAATAATAGTTGGAACTGAACTAGATTACTAGTGATATGACTTGAATGTATTCGTAAAATAACAAATCAAAACTACTAATCGTTCACCATGAAAAAATGTAAAATAAGGAAGTGATTCATGGGTAAAAATAAATTAATGAAAGGGGGATGTGTATGGATTTATCAATAAACTGGAAAGGGAAAATGGCATTTTCGGGGGTCACCCCCACCGGGCATGAATTTATTATGGATGCGGCACCAGAAGTGGGCGGGGAGAATTCCGGTCCAAGACCGACGGAGCTGCTGCTAGAGGCGGTTGCCGGCTGTACGGGGATTGATATTATCTCGATCTTGAACAAAATGCGTCTTGAGCCATCCGCATTTCAAATGGATGTAAAAGGAGAACGTGCCGAGGAGCATCCGAAGCGCTTTACGACGATTAATATTCATTATGCGTTAGACGGAGAGCTGCCTGAAGATAAAGTGGTCCGGGCGATACAATTGTCGAAAGACAAATACTGCTCCGTCTCCCATTCCTTGAAAGCAGAGATCACCGTCAGCTATTCGATCAATGGGGTTAAAGGGGAAAAAGCGATATAACATCAATAAGAAGTAACGGCAATGGGTTGTTACTTCTTATTGATGATCATTAATTACCGATTATCCGTAATCAACATATATCTTAATACCGCAGCAAGTCCAGCGCCATGCTTGAATTCGCCTTTTTCAATTAAAGACTTCACTTCGTGCATCGTCAATTTATGTAATTCGATTTGTTCGCTGCTTTCCAGTCGTTGCTCGACAGCGTGAAGGCCGGTAGCTGCGAATAAATAAATTTCCTCGCTGGTAGAGCCAGGTGACGGATAAAAACTGCCTAAATCGAGCCAATAGTCAGCTGTATTACCAGTCTCTTCTTCCAATTCTCTTTTCGCCGTTTCGATGGGAGCATCGTTTGCGTTGTCAATCATTCCAGCGGGCAATTCCCATTCCCAGCTTTTAATCGCATGGCGATATTGTTTTAGACAAATGATTTCTTTATCCGCCGTGATAGGAAGGATACAGACGCCCTTTGCAAAATCTAAATAGGAAAAATTCCTTTCCTCCCCGTTTGGGACAATGACCTTTTCAATCACTACCCCAAAACGATCCACTTGTTCTTTTCTTGAACTATTAATCTTCCAAACCATCTTCCTTCATCCCAACCTTTCATGAACATAAACCTATTGTACACTCTTTTTGGAAATTGGCTAATTCCAGCTGGGTATGGATATTTATGACATTATTTGTAAACACTAGCTGAGACATATGTTTTTTGAAGGGGGAAAGGACAACAAGTGAATCAAATACCTCCGTTTCGAAGGCAGCGATCATATCTTTCCCAATTTACAACGGGACAATTACATTTAAAGAATCCTTGGATTACCGCTTTCTTTTCCTTCTCCTATCCCGGGTTTGGTCATATCATGCTGCATCGCTACATGGCTGGCTATATTCTTATTCTTTGGGAGACTTTCATAAACGAACAAGCGAAAGTGAACCTTGGCATTTTATATACGTTAATAGGTGAATTTGAAAAGGCAAAAGATGTTCTGGATAATCGGTGGTTAATTCTGTATCTGGCGATTTACATGTTTGGTATTTGGGATAGCTATCGGACAACCATTGATCTCAATAAGCAGTATGTCTTGGCCGACCGCGAGGACGCGCCAATCTTAAACATAAAAATGGGAACATGGGACACGAACTTTTTAGATAAACGAAAACCTATCAATGCGTTGATCTGGTCCGCTTTATTTCCTGGTCTTGGTCATCTATATCTCCATCATGTTATTACGGGGTTCTTTATTTTTGTTTATACCGTGGCGATCACGTATTTGGGGCATATTCCACATGCCATCCATGCCTCGATGACTGGAAATTTTGCTCATGCTAAAGAAATATTAGATATGCAATGGGCTTTGTATTTTCCTTCGATTTACTTTTTCATTATTTATGATTCTTATGCTTCTGCCATTGAGCACAACAAATTGTGTGAAAAAGAAATGTCAAAATTTCTACGGCAAAGATATCAAAGTAAAGACTTTATTTTTCCTCTATAGAAAGTGAGTGTTAATCAGGTGTATGTCATAGCCACTTTCGAGAATTCCTTATTTATTGAGTTAGCTATCTCTGCGATCGAACAAAAGGGGATACCTAAAGAAAAGATTCTCGCTGCCCCGCTTGATAAACGTTCGGAGCCAAGGCAGTTATTTGATACGATCCACCGGGCGGATGGTTTGAGTTTGTTTGACGGTGCTGCGATGCTGGGAACTTGTTTTATGCTGCTCGGTGCCATTTACGGATATGTTCTAAAATGGGGACCGATTATTTGGGGAATTATTGGTGCGGTCAGCGGGTTACTTTTGGGCTTTTTCATTAAAATACTCCTTGTCAAAAATAAGCAGCGAGGAGGAAAAGGCATCACAGCGGAAATTGTTTTAATAATTCGATGTGAAGATCATCAATGGGAAACCATTGAAAAGATTTTATGGGATCATACGGCTCTTGGAATAACGAGAATACATAATGGGATTAGCGCTATACTTACCCAAAGTTAAGGAGCGAAAACACAGATTTTTTTCTTATTCTAGATTATTTGTCAAGAATGTGAACTTTTTTGCACAAAGTTACCAAGTTTTCGGCATATTCCGAGGAACAATTTAGGAGTAGGTGTCATAAACAACGTGATGATAGTTAATAATGTCGATATTTGATGACGAAAACTAGTTACTTGTAGGCGCTTTCAATTGATAAACTTTTAAGTACATAGTTCATATATTAAGGAGTTTAGTGATGATGAATAACGACGATCTTTTTGTACAAATCGAAAATTTGAGAAATAAAATGATAGGAGTGGGGCTATCGGAAGGTTTAAATTCAGTGGAAACTGTAAAGCTAAGCGAAAGACTTGATAAGTTAATTAACTTACAAATGGGGTTATTTACGAAGATTTCTGCTTGAGTAATTATTTTGGGTTTAGCTAATACTATGAAAGCAACTAGAATCATAATCATATCCCAGTAAAAAAAGCGTACAAGTCCTCTCTGTTGGGATCTTGTACGCTTTTTTTACTTAGATCTACTAATGCGGGCAGTCTCTATAGGATAAGGCTGCAAGAATTTAATGTCTAATCCTATTCAATCATGATCTTATTTCTTGCTATAATAGGTAAATGATGTAAATGGGGGAGGGGGTTGTTAACGTATGAAAATAAAGGTCATCATCGCAGATGATAACTCATTTATTCGGGAAGGCCTGAAAATTATTTTATCTACATACGAAGAATTTACCGTGCTCGACACCGTGAGTGATGGAAAAGAGGCAGTCGATTACTGTCTCGCTCATGAAGTTGATCTTGCCTTGCTTGATGTTCGCATGCCCATTATGAACGGAGTGGAAGCAACGAAGCTGATTGCCGAGCAAACAAGCACTAAGCCGATTATTTTAACGACCTTTGATGATGATGAATATATTCTTGATGCCATTAAAAATGGGGCAAAAGGCTATTTGTTAAAAAATAATGATCCGGAACAAATCCGGGATGCAATGAAGAGTGTGTTCCACGGAAACAGCATTCTTCAGGATGTCATTTTTGAAAAAATAAAATCCAATTTGTCTCCGGTCAATAATGGAGCTGAAACAAAGATTGACCTCACCCAGTTTACCGAGCGGGAACGTGATATCCTCTCATTAATTGCGAAGGGATATTCCAATAAAGCCATCTCCAAGGAATTATTTATCTCAGAAGGGACAGTCGCGAATTACATCACGTCTATTTTAGGAAAGACAGGTCTAGAGCATCGCACTCAAATCGCGATTTACTACCTCACCGGGAAAATCGATTAAGATGGAAATTTGGATTATTATTACGAAGATGATTTTGCTTGTATATATCGCGATTCAATGTGCGCAGGTCAATGTCAGCCATATCTCCTGGGTGGTTCTTGCGTTTTTGGTTTATTTTTGCGCCAATATCACACTCTATCTTTTTAAAAATCATACCGTTAAAAAGGTTCTGCATGTCCTGTCCATTGGTATTTTGACAGTGGCTTATCTAATCGTAAATCCTTTATTTTATTTGCTGTTGCCACTTACAATTATCGAGCTTGCGGCCAGTTTTATCGATAAGAAACTTGCGGTTTTATTGTTATCTTTGCTTCCCATCCTCTATATGAAAGCGTGGCTGCAGCCTATTTATGGCTTAGCCGCTTGTCTTTCATTTATGATTTTTTCAATCACGTCCATTTATGGAGAGAAACTAGTGAAAAATGAAGCGCAAAAGGATGAGATGCGAAAGCAGCTCCAGAAACTAACCAAACATATTCATGAAAATAGCGAATACATCCGCCAGTCAGAATACACCTTTAAATTAGAGGAGCGCAATCGAATTTCACAAGAAATCCATGATAAAATTGGCCACTCAATGACGGGGGCTCTTTTTCAAATGGAAGCGGCAAAACGGCTGGTGGAAACAGATCAACATAAAGCCACCGAGCTCCTCCAAAATGCTATCAATATATCCAAAGAGGGGATTGAAAACATCCGCCTGACCTTAAAAAATATGAAACCGCCGACAGAACAGGTGGGGATTCACCGCTTGAAGTTGCTGGTAGATGATTTCAATGCCAAACAGACAATCAAAACGGTCCTTACCCATGAAGGCAATCTCGATATCATCGCACCGATTCATTGGAAAATCATCCATGAAAATGTCACGGAGGCACTGACGAATGCAATGAAATATTCTTATGCCACGCAAGTATCGGTCAATCTAATGATCCTGAATAAAATGATTCGAGTCGAAGTGAAGGATAATGGAGCAGGAACGGAGATGATCAAAAAAGGTCTAGGCATTATTGGGATGGAAGAGCGGACGGCTGCCGTCAATGGAAAGATCATCGTTGATAGCACGAATGGTTTTTCCGTCACCACTCTTCTTCCGTTGGGCACATGAGGATCACATGAACATCTCACGTTGAAAATATGAATATTCTCATATGAAAAGAATGAACGATTGCACTTATGCGCGTTCATTCTTTTTCTATATACTGGAAGCAGACAAACGAATTAGGGGTGAGAGGATGAATGTTTTAGAAATTAAAAATTTAACGAAAAAATTCGCTGACTTTATTGCAGTTGATAATATGAGTTTATCTGTGGCCGAAGGTGAAATCTTTGGTTTTCTTGGCGCCAATGGAGCTGGGAAAAGTACGACGATTAATATGATTTCGGGCCTGCTCCGCAGCAATGAAGGGACGATTAACATACTAGGTAAAAATAGTGCCAAATACAGCCGCTTTGCCAAAATGAATATTGGCATGGTTCCGCAGGATCTCGCTATTTATGAGGATATGACTGCTTATGAAAATGTGAAATTCTTTGCGGGACTTTACGGCCTGCGTGGTGCTGAACTCAATGAGCGAGTCGAGGAGGCCCTTGAATTTGTTGGTCTCCAGGATAAGCATAAAAGCTATCCGAAGAGTTTTTCGGGCGGGATGAAACGGCGCCTCAATATCGCCTGTGCGATTGCCCACCGTCCGAAGCTGATCATTATGGATGAACCAACGGTCGGGATTGACCCGCAATCCAGGAACTATATTCTTACGTCGGTCCGTAAGTTAAACGAAATGGGCTGTACCATCATTTACACGAGCCACTATATGGAAGAAGTCGAAGAGATTTGCTCACGGATAGCGATTATTGATCATGGAAAAATCATTGCCGAAGGAACGAAGGAGCAGCTGAAATCGATTATTACCAATACGAAGGACGTTTGGATTGAGGTCAAATCGACGGAAAAAGTGGACCTAGCAGCGATTAAAAGCATTCATGGTGTCGAAGCTGTTTCCGTGGATGAACACATGATTAAAATTAACTCCGATACCGGGGTCAATAACCTAAACAAAATCATTGAACACTTTATGAGCAGCCACATGGAAATTCGCTCCTTACAAGAAAAAGCTCCAAACTTGGAGACGGTATTTTTAACATTAACGGGCAGAAATTTGCGTGACCAATAAGGGGGATTCACTTTGAATATACTCAATATCGCCTGGAAGGGAATTAAAACAGACTTCCGGGATACCCGAACGTTGTTTTTCATGTTACTTTTTCCGATTTTATTAATGTTGGTCCTCGGAACGGCATTGTCGAACACATTTACAACCAGTCTCATTGTCGATGATATCGATGTTTTATATAAAGATACAACGAACGGTGAGTTTTTTCCTCATTTTATTAATGAAGTCGAAAAATCGGGGCTTCATTTTACAAAAGCAGCCGGTTCTACGGATGGCGAAAAAGAAGTAAAGCAGGGTACCTATGATGGCTATGTCGAAGTAACGGATCAAGGAATTCAGCTCTATGTTAATAATGGAACCAGTATTGAAGGGACTATCCTTCAAGGCATGCTCGCCTCGTTTGTCGATCAATACAATATCACATCGGAGATAATAAAGGTGGCACCGGAAAAGCTGGAGAGTGCCTTTACACGTGAGAAGCCGGCGGATTTTATTAAGGAGACCTCCCTCCTTCCCAATCAGCAGCCTGGTTCCATGGATTATTATGCGATTGTAATCACGACGATGATTATTCTGTACGGGGCGATGTCGGCTAGTTCGTTAATTGTGAGCGAACGTGTACGAAAGACGGGTGACCGGCTAATCGCTTCACCGGTTTTAAAGAGTGAAATTTTCATAGGAAAAGTGCTCGGGAGTCTTGTCAGTAACAGCATTTGTATCGTTCTGGTCCTCCTTTTTAGCAAACTCATTTTCAAAGCAAATTGGGGCGATCATTTAGGCTTGGTATTCCTGGTTCTCCTAACAGAAGTGGTGTTTGCGGTCAGCATGGGGATTGGCGTTAGTTTCTTGTCAAAAACGAGTGCGGGTCCAAAGGTAATTATCATGTTATTTGTTCAATTATCGTCCTTTTTTGGGGGAGCCTATTTTAAAATTGAGAATCCTGAGGGTATTTTTAAATTAATCACTGATCTCTCACCGCTGACTTGGATGAATACAGCGGTGACGAAGATTATTTACGCGAATGATTTTGCGGCGGCCATTCCGGCGCTCACCATTAATCTATCCGGGGCGCTGCTATTCTTGCTTGTAGCGATCGTCTCATTGCAACGACGGGAGGGAATATAATGAAGGATATCCTCTGGTTAATTCAGAACACACTCCGTGTAACGTTTCGGAAAAAGAAAAACATTATTATGTACCTGTGTATGCCGTTAATTGGGATCCTCGTTGCCCTGCTCGTCTATGGCGGTGATCAAAAAACAATCCTGCATGTCGGGATTGTTAAAGAGGACAAAAGCGTAATCACTGCGGATACCATCGACTTTTTAAAGGGATTGGAGAATGTCGAGATTTCAATGATTGCTGCTGGGCAAGTCCAGGATAAAATCTCTTCTGGGAAATTAGATAGTGTGATTACCTTTGAAAAAGGGTATGCAGACAGTGTCTTAGCAGGGAAGCCTGACCATATCGAATTGACCTCCATCAAGGGGGCAGCCATTACCGCTTACGTGAAATCGTATTTGCATCAGTATATCGATAATATCGCGACGATCAGTTATGTGGCGGGCGGAAATCAACAAAAGTTTGAGCAGATGTATAGCGATTTTCAGCAGACGAACTATAAGCTCACGACTCATTCTCTAGAAGACGGTTCGAAAAATAAAAATATGACCAACCAAACAATTGGCTTCTTGATCATGATCATGTTAATGTCAGCCGGGAATATGGCGGAAATCATACTGTTGGAAAAAGAAAGCCGCACCTATTTTCGATTGTTATCGACACCGATTAATGCGCGGAAATACATTTTCTCCAATATTGTGGTCAACATGATTGTAATGACGATCCAGGTAGTTATTACGTTAACCATCATGAAAGGCGTCTTTCATATTGGCATGAACATGTCGTTTTGGTCCGCAGCCTTTGTGATGTTACTGTTTTCATTAATATCAGTCGGGATCTCTTTAGTGATTGTTTCTTTTTCTAACAGCCGCAGTGCCGCTGGTGCTTTGCAAAATTTAATTATCACACCGACTGTCATGCTTTCCGGCTGTTTCTGGCCGGTGGAAGTAATGCCCAAATCCCTGCAAAAAATTGCTGATTTCCTGCCCCAGCGCTGGACCTTGGATACGTTAACAAAGCTGCAGGAAGGAAATGCGATGAGCGGCCTGTATATGAATGTCATTATCCTATTTGCCTTTGCCGCCGCCTTTTTCTTGATTGCGATTTATCGGTTTAGTAGAAATAATACGACACAGAATTTTGTCTAAAACGCATTTTCTGAAAAGGAACGACCAGCTTTTGACCGCTCGATTGGGCGGTTATTTTTTTGTGGTTTTTTAATATATGGAATTTTGGTAGGCGGAAATTAAGAATCTTTCACGAAACCAGACGTTTTTATTCGACTTTTTCTATAATTATTCTACATAACATTACAAATTCATTACATTTTCCCTAGTTCCATTGTTATTATTCTCTTGGAAACTTAAACTATAAATATATAAAACGGAAAAATTTACTTTTGGAAAAGGTGAGAATAGGAATGAAACGGAAACTAGTAATATATTCGGTAATGGTAGCTCTATTATCGACGATCTTTCAAGCAACCCCGACTTTTGCAAGTCCAACGGTTACTCAAGAACAAATCAATGAGACTGAAGGACAAATAACCGCAACACAAAATCAAATTGAAGAGATAGAAACAAAGATTCAACAACTTGACGACCGTATCGTCATTGGTATGGAGAAAAGCAAACAACTAAACAATGATATTAAAGTCCAACAAGGTCAAATCGTAAAAACGAAGGCAGACATTGAAAAAGCCAAAAAGGATTTAGAGACGAACAAAACCTACTATACTGCAAGATTGAAAACAATGCAGGAGCAAGGTCAGCAGCCGATGATCACATATGCTGAGTTCATTCTTTCTTCTGAAAGCTTTTCACAGTTACTAACTCGTTCTACAGCTATTATGCAAATTCTTGATAATAATACAGATATCATGAAGACGCTAGCTAAAAAAGAGGAAAACTTACTAGGTGCGGAGCAAAAGTTAGAAAACGAATTGGCGCAATTAAAAAAGAGCCAAAGTGACTTAGTTTCTGAACAAAAGCAGATTGAAGCAGATAAGGCCGAAATTAAAACCGTATTGGCAGAATCAAAAAATACCTTAAATCAACAACTAGCGCAACTTGCTAATCAAAAAACACTGAAAAGTGCACAAGATAAAGCACGTCAAGAAGCACAAGCAAGAGCAGTACGTGAAGCACAAGAGAGAGTTGCAGCTGAGGAAAGAGCACGTCAAGCAGCAGAAGAAAGTGCAAATCAACAAGCGCCTGAAAGCCCAGCGCAACCAAAACAAGAATCTCCGGTGGAAAAACCGGTGAAAAAATCAGTGAAAAAACCAGCGAAATCCGTTGATACACCGAAAGAAACAGTGACTAATTCAGGAGATGCCGATGCGTTAATCTCTTATGCTAAACAATTTTTGGGTGTTAAATACGTTTGGGGAGGAACAACTCCAAATGGGTTTGACTGTTCAGGGTTCACCCAATATGTGTTCCGTCATATTGGTATTTCCCTTCCGAGGGTCTCTCGTGACCAGCAGGATGTAGGAACTAGCATTTCTACTTATAATGTACAAAAAGGTGATTTAGTATTTAGGGGTAACCCTGCCCACCATGTTGGTATCTATATCGGCGGTGGGAAGTATATCCATGCACCACAAACAGGTGATGTAGTAAAGATTTCTGCGTATAATCCGTCTAAATTTACAACTGCAGCACGAGTATTGCGTTAAGAACAAGGCTTGGAGGAAAACTCCAAGCCTTTTTTGTGTGTTTTTGGGGAAGATAATCACATAGATTAGAAGAGGTGAAAAGAACATTTTTCTAAGAAGGTGTCTAAGATAACCACAACCGAGGAAATTGCTGCCATCCTTGCCGGCTTTGATCATCCACTGGCCCCGTATTGGCTTAATAACGACCTAATCAAGAAGACGATCGCAACCAGTTATGATTATTGGGTAGAAGATACAGAAATCCCAATGTCATTGGCCGACTTTGTGTTCCAATATCTTGAACATGCCGAATATCTCGGCGGAATTTTTTCAAACATACATGATCCCAGCTGATGGACAGCTGGGATTTTCTTTGGTGTCAGGCACCCTAAGACAAAGGTAAGCAAAATAGGTTCCAAAAAATTGGCCATTCCTGAGATAACCTTGTCATTATAGTGCAACTGTGGCCGTTCAAAAGTTCGCCATAACATTTCAAACAAAGTGTGAACTTGTCACTACACCCATATTGTTTATCCGAAAAAAGGAATATAGTGTAAATATAAAGAACAAATAAATTTTGAAAGGCGGAATCATTTATGTTTAATAAATTTTTAAGAGAAAATAAAATTGCAGCGGCCATCTTAACTGTCTTACGATTATATCTTGGTTATTCTTGGTTTACAGCAGGTTTTGGAAAATTATCTGGCGGCGGCTTTGATGCTTCTGGATTCTTAAAAGGAGCCATCGCCAACCCAGTAAAAGGTCCAGACGGCGCGGTCGTATTTGGCTGGTATGTAGACTTCTTAAAACACTTTGCACTGCCAAACGTGGATGTGTTCAACGTCATTGTTCCTTGGGGCGAAACTTTAATCGGTTTAGGATTGATATTAGGATGCTTAACAACAACAGCTATGTTCTTCGGCCTAGTGATGAACTTCAGCTTCTTCTTAGCAGGTACTGTATCTCATAACCCAAGAGACATTTTCCTTGGCTTCATCATTCTAACAGCAGGTTACAACGCTGGTAGAATCGGTTTAGACCGCTGGGTGGTTCCCTTCTTCAAAAAGACTAGCAAAAAAGGTACTGGGCATGAAAAAGCAAAGGTAAGTGCATAAATAATTTGTAAACAAAAGACGATTCGGGCTTCATACCGAATCGTCTTTTGTTCTATTTTGGTATAGAATGACCTGGTTAGTTATCGTGAACGATGGGTTGGTCAAATAGATCCGAATTTACTGAGGTCGTTGCACTTGATCCGTTAACAGTTGTGATATGAACCCCTGTATTGGAAGAACCTGAGCCATGTGCAGTTTTCACGGCGCTTTTAGGAGAAATAAACAAGGAATTGCCAAATTGGACAACCCCGCCACTAATTGTATCGATTTTCACTGGAAGTCGAAACTCAGACATAGAAGAACATCCTTTGCACTTTAATATTTTACTATATGTGAATCAGCAATCTTTTGTTCTCAGATTGCAATTGGGTGCCGTTCAAAAGTTCGTCATAACATTTCAAACAAACTGTGAACTTGTTACTATACCCATGTTGTTTAATGAAAAAAGGAATATAGTGTAAGTATAAAGAACAAATAAATTTAGAAGGGCGGAATCATTTATGTTTAATACATTTTTAAGAGAAAATAAAATTGCAGCGGCCATCTTAACTGTCTTACGATTATATCTTGGTTATTCTTGGTTTACAGCAGGTTTTGGAAAATTAACTGGCGGCGGCTTTGATGCTTCTGGATTCTTAAAAGGAGCCATCGCCAACCCAGTAAAAGGTCCAGACGGCGCGGTCGTATTTGGCTGGTATGTAGACTTCTTAAAACACTTTGCACTCCCAAACGTGGATGTGTTCAACGTTATTGTTCCTTGGGGCGAAACTTTAATCGGTTTAGGATTGATCTTAGGATGCTTAACAACAACAGCCATGTTCTTCGGCCTTGTAATGAATTTCAGCTTCTTCTTAGCAGGTACTGTATCTCATAACCCAAGAGACATCTTCCTTGGCTTCATCATTCTAACAGCAGGTTACAACGCTGGTAGAATCGGTTTAGACCGCTGGGTGGTTCCGTTCCTTACTAAAATGAACAAAAAAGGCACTGGTCACACTGGTCATGAAAAAGTAAAAGCTTAACATTAAGAAAAGCAGAAGCAGCTCGTGTGAGAGCTGAACTTCTGCTTTTCTTTTTAGTTAAAATATTCGTCTTCAATGGACGGTGAAATTTCGTTTAATATGGTGTCTTTATCGATTACATCTGAATGGATAAATTGGAATACTTCTTCGATCCCTGCTTGTATTTGTTCCTTTGGCAATCGGTGTATATGAGGAGACGGTCTAAAATATAGGTACAGGGGAAGCCCGCCATCGTTTGTGGGGAGTTTATAAGAGATATTTAGTCTTCTTGCACCCATTCGTTCGTAAAAGTTTATTCTTCGTATTTGTTGCTCTCGTGAGTCTGAATCTTCTTCTGGTATTTCCACTTCTACAAACGTCCCAATATACCCATCCCGCTTTGATTGAGTGATTTGATAAAAAAAGAGGGACCCATAGCCAGCATTCCGGAATTGCTGATCGATTGCCATATAATCAAGCCAAATTGCTGGTAAGTGCTCAAATTCATAAATTAAGGCATAGCCAACGATTTTTTCCTGTTGCCTTGCCCAGATGAGTTTGTATTTTTCGTTAGCTAAAAGCAATTGAAAATGCTTGTAATCTTTTAATTCATTGGCTGGGAAGTCCATTTGTAAGCGTTGATAGACGTTATGCAGCTCGCTTAAATTACCCTCCGTTATGCTAATTTCATTGACTCTCATTGGGGTTGCCTGCCTTTTTTGATGTTATAGGTAATAGTATCCTATAATTTCGAATTTGAAAACGAATTTGAAAGATTGCGCCAGTAAAAAGCTGTTATCCGCCAGTAATGTGGAGTTATCCGCCAGTAAAACCACACCACAAACCTGCATCATGGTGCCTGACACCATCATTGAATTACCAAAATTATTTAGAAAAACTAAATATTTCTTAGAATCAGTTCATTTGTCATAGTATAATAGTTTTATGAGTCTATTCGACATTTAAACTATTATATTAGGAGGAAAAATGAAGAAAGTTGTCATCTCTGTTTTGTCACTGTTACTTTTTATTTTAGTCCATCCCTCTCTTATGAGTGCAGCGGGTACAACCTATCCCAATGTGAATGATTATATCGCTTCTAAGAAACTAGTCCCTGCGAAAGGAGAGAATCAGCACCAAAGCATTTTTACAAAATTCGCGTATCGGAATGGGTATGGTGAGGTTGAGGGTGTTGTCGCCCATGAAACAGCCAACAGCAACTCGACGATTACAGGCGAAATTGCCTATATGACGAGAAACCATAGAAATGCCTTTGTTCATGCATTCGCAGATGGTTCGCGTGTCATTGAAATCCATAACCCGAATTATGGCGCTTGGGGTGCAGGGTACTACGCAAACCAGCGTTTTGTACATATTGAATTAGTACGTGTGAAGACGTTTGATCAATTTGCCCGTTCAATCAATAACTATGGGAATTACATCGCCTCCATACTCTATGAGTATAATTTACCTTTGATAAGTGCCGAAAGAACAGGTGTGGGTACTCTATGGTCGCATGGTGCAGTCACCAAGTATCTTGGTGCATCGACCCATACGGATCCACATGCTTATTTTAAAAAGTGGGGCTATAGTTGGGATCAATTTGTTCAGTTAGTGACGATGAAATATAAAGCTCTCCCTGATAAAACGGAGAATACGAATCGTTTAGGGCAAATTCCAAGCAGTAAAGTTTTGATTTATAAAGATTATAAAGATACGGCAGCCGCCTCTCCAGCAGGAGAAACGTATACGAATCAAACGTTTTATATTAAAAAATTAGCCTTTGTAAACGGACAAACGTATTATCTGCTAAGCGAGCAGGCTAGTAGTGTAAACGGAGTAATCGGCTGGGCCAAGGCCTCGGATTTGCTTACTAATCCAGAATCAAGTCTAAAGTCTACATCAAAAACATTGTATTTTACGGGGAAGGGCAGCGCCTATAGCAAGGCATGGGGGATGACGAAAGATGTCGTCTATTCTTCTCTATCTAAATATAAAGATCAAGAATTTAAGGTGAATGCAACAGAAACGGTTGGAAATATGGTTTGGTACCGTGGGAATTTGGACGGAAAAACCGTGTGGATTTATTCGAGCAGATTAGCACCAAAGGTGGAGCGATCGACCAGCAGGTTAGGTCAGATAAAAAATGGCAGTGTCAATATTTATAAAACGGTCGGCACTGAAACTGGAGCGTTTCCAGCCGGATCCACTTACACTGGAACCGTCTATTACATTAAGAAACAAGCGACCATCAACGATCAAACATATTATTTAATTAGTACACAGCCAAGTAGTGCAACAGGGGTCATTGGCTGGGTAAAAGCCAACGATATCACTACTTATTCCCATACTTCCTATGACAAATATGCAAAAACGATGTATTTAACGGGTAAAGGTATCGTTTATAGCAAGCCATGGGGCAGTACGAAGGATGTTGTCTTTAAAGACCTTTCGAAAAATAAAAACCAACAATTTAAGATTAATTTAACAGAAAAGGTTGGCACTAACACGTGGTATCGTGGTAGTTTCGCTAATAAAACGGTATGGATTCAAAGCGCCTACCTAAACCAAACGCTGGAAAGTGCAGAGAACCGTTTAGGCAATATCAAAAAAACCGGCATCAAGATTTATAGAAAGTTAGGTTTAAGTTCCTACTTTAAGGCCGGATCTACTTATACCAATAAGGTTTACTATATAAAAAGAAAAGGTAAGCTGAATGGTCAAACCTATTATTTAATTAGTAAAAGTTCCACTGGTGCGAACGCCATCGGCTGGGTACATTCCGCCGATATTTCCGATATAAGCTATGCTGTAGTAAGCCAAAAAGCCAAAACCATGAATATCAAAGGAACAGGCAGTGCCTACAGCAAAGCATGGGGCGGAAAGAAAGACGTGGTTTATAAAAAACTTTCTGCCTACAAAAATAAGAAATTCACGGCCGAGCTCACGGCAAAAGTAGGGAGCACGAACTGGTATAGAGGGAAATTAGCCGGTAAGACCGTGTGGTTGGTGCAGTAACTGCAATCTTACAAAGGAAAAAGGGGCTTATGGTAGCCCCTTTTTTCTATTATTCTATTGAATTTACCGTTTCTTCTTTGACAACTTGTGGCAGCGGTTTTTGCTTCTGGCTCAGGAAGAAGAACACACCGAGCAGGACGAGCATTCCTCCAACAATTTGCCAGGTGACGAGATGTTCATTTAAGAGAATCACTGCTAGAATTGTAGAACCAACGGGTTCACCTAAAATACTCATCGAAATCGTTGTTGCATTGACGTATTTTAAGAGCCAATTATTAATCACGTGACTAACGGTTGGAACGGTGGCGAGCAGTAGAAAGATACCCCATTCCTTAGCTGGATAGCCAGTTAAAGAAACACCTGCTGATACGTTATAGATCGTAAGGACGATCGCAGCAGCGAAAAACACACAAAAACTATAGAGCCAATGTGAGACTTTTTTGACGATGGATTGACCAATTAATAAGTATCCGACCACAGCAATGACACTAAAGAATGATAGTAAATCCCCCATCATCGCATCCGAGCTTAATCCGAAATCTCCCCAGCCTATCATCATCGCTCCGATAATGGCAATCCCCATCGTCATCAATGCAGATACAGTGGTTCGTTCCTTAAATAGAAGAAAGCCTCCGATCAATGAAACGATTGGCTGCAAGGCCAGGATGATGGTCGAACTTGCGACTGTCGTTAATTTCAAAGACCCGAACCAAAGGACAAAATGGAGAGCTAGAAAGACGCCTGAAAAAAATAAAAACAACCATTCTTTTTTTTCAATGTTCTTAAATTCTTTTCGTTTATTCCAGACGATCGGTACCATTAAGAGACTGGCAAACCACATCCGGTACATACTCAAAATCGAGGCTGGTGCGTCTGACCATTTGACAAAAATCGCCGAAAATGAAATGGCAATGATGGAAATGGTAAGCGGCAGCCCGATACCCCTTGAACCTACTTCTTGTTGTTTCATCATATCCCCCTCTGCCTTTTGACAGGTCTATTTCTTAATATAAAAATTCTTTCGCCATCCGAAATCTGCGCAAATATTGTTTATTATATCACATGGTGTCAGGCACCAGCACAGTAAATATTTTCATTAATAAAGGTTTGTTGGATTTTGCCTTCATCTACCATTGACGAATGGTGTGGTGTTCTATATGATATGAAGAAGAGATTACCCGTACTTGCGGGAGAGGTTCATAGCTGATACCCTCTATAAAAAACTATGGATACATGACTATTAGGCCATGTCCATATTGGACGTGGCTTTTTTGTTGGGTCCTGTTAGTTGAAGAGTAGAGCCACCGCGGAAACTCTTTCTTGGAAAAAGTGTGGGGCAGATTGCAAGGAGGTTTTTTTTATGTCTGGCAGAAGCCATGAGGAAGGTTTAAAAGATTTAACTTTATTAGGTAATCAGGGGACTACCTATTCATTTGAATATGCGCCGGAGGTATTGGAGGCGGTTGATAATCTTCACCCGGACCGTGATTATTTTGTGAAATTTAATTGCCCGGAGTTCACTAGTTTATGCCCGCTCACGCGCCAGCCGGATTTTGCAACGATGTATATTTCGTATGTTCCGGACAAAAAGATTGTTGAAAGCAAATCGTTGAAGTTATATTTGTTTAGTTTCAGGAATCATGGGGATTTCCATGAAGATTGTGTGAATATTATTATGAATGATTTAATTAAACTGCTTGACCCAAGGTATATTGAGGTGTGGGGCAAGTTCACTCCACGTGGTGGAATTTCCATCGATCCATGGTGCAATTATGGGAAGCCAGGGACCAAGTATGAAGAGATGGCCCATTTCCGTTTGATGAATCATGACATCTATCCTGAGAAAGTGGATAATCGTTAATTAGCAGGGGCCGGGTTTCCGGCCTCTTTTTTACGATCCGTTCTGTTTAGCAAGGGGAGCTTGTCCGCCAGTAAGTGTCGGGCATCCGCCAGTAAAAGCCGGTCGTCCGCCAGTAAGTGCTGGCCATCCGCCAGTTAAGCGCACTTATCCGCCAGTAATGCTGAAAAGCCACGGAGCCGTCCGTGGCTTTTGGTGTCTGGATTACCATGCGTAATCATCATGTTCTTCTTCTTGAAAGTCATCATCATCATTTAGTCGGTTGACTAGCCATTCGTCGTGGGTTATTCCGGTGAACATCATTTCGTTTTGAACTTCTTCGCTATTCCATTCATCTGCCAGCATATCCCCGCGTAAATTCGGATCTTTTGTCATCGTTTTTTCACCTCCTCTACTATCTATGCCCATTTTTTCGTGACTATAATAGAAAAAATGCGGTCATCTGAGATGAGCCGCATTTTTGTATTATCGAGAAAATTTTGTTTTCTCTATAATGGCTTTTCAGCCACTTAAACAAGTTCATAGTCAGTCACGCTGCGATCGATAACTCTCGCACCTTTAGAAGAGACAAACTTGCCGCTGCTTGTAGTGAAAACCTCAGCGGCAATAATCTGTGCCATCGATAGCTTGACGATTTCTTCGTCAATTGGATCTTTGGGATTATCAACCGTTAGACGTGCTGTCTTTCCAAGTTCAGTCGCAAATTGTAATTCTAATGTTTTTGCCATATTTATTCACCTCCATTCTTATCCTAATGTGCCTCTCTTACTAAGCGATGATCTCAGAACTGTCATTTCGCTCTACTTTGTTTAGCATGTCATTACACAAAACGGAAATGGCTATTGCTGCTTGAAAGATCTGATCTGTTGTCGCATCTTTTTTGACATTGCTAAACGTTTTGGCGTGTAAGATTGGTTCGCCATCATCGTCCATGCCTCCTTCAAACACTAAGCGAAGCTTCGTCCCTTCTAAAAGTGATTGTGCCATGTCCCTCACCTCCTTTCATCTTTTATATAGAAAAAAGTCGGTAAAAAGGACATGGTGTGGGAAAATAAATGGATAGACTTGGGCTCGTAATAAAACGGAGAGTATGCTGATTGTATGAATAATAAACGAAAAATTTCCGGCTAAATTGGGAAATGCCTATAAATAAAAGTAAACACCGCAATCAAAGATGGGTTTGCTTTGATTGCGGTGTTGTAAACAAACTTCTGGAACCTGATGCGAGTAAAATCCCGATTAGATCGATGGCTATATCAAAAATTCTCCCGTCCCGTGTGAAATATAATTGAAGGATTTCGGTTAAAGAAGCAAAGGAAATGGCCAGGAACAGAATCCATGCTTTGGAACGGAATTTGGTTTGCAGTAATATGGTCAAAATGAGAAAAGCAAGGGCGTGTCCGCATTTTTGAAGCAGGAAGTCATGGGTAAGCTCGAGCGGGAATGGTGCTAGAAGTTCAGAAAAGTTAGGATGACTGTCCCATTGAAAATGAACTTGGCCTGATTCCTTTAATGCAGAAAAGCTGGCGGTACAGGTTAAAATAAAGATTACTAGAGCCCATAATAAAATAAAAAATCCACGCATAGAAAAGACCTCCTGTTATCCTTCAGTGTGATCCTGTTTTTTCCCTAATATACCGCGAGCGGAGAAATTTAAAAAACAAATAGGAAAAGACCTCTTCTGAATGATTAAAAGAGGTCTTTTGCAGGGGGGGAGTGCCAGGCTTTATCCATGTAAGGAGGTGGAATTTGGAAAACTCCCACTATCCATTAGACTGAATGAATCATTTGTTGATAAAGGGCAAGAATGGATTGACCATAGGTTGTACCTGGAACAGCCCATTTTCCGTTTAAAGCTGTCCATGTTGGAGCAGAACCTCTATCGACAAGATGAAAGCGGGGATCAACTAATGGATATTGATTTGGCAGAGGCTTGGTTGTCGCATACGCATATAAATGCTGAAGCTGGGCAAGGACACCTTCTTCTGCACTTTCAAACCGTGCACCGCGCGTATCTCCACCTGTTGCTCCAATTCCTGCAAAGTTGTTCTGTTCAGGATTGACGACTCCGGTAAACCGAAAATAGTCTGTTTCGTGAATGGCTTGTGCAAAGGCTACATCTCCGCGAATCCCGTAATATTTTCCAAGCGTTTGATAAAATTCACCTAATGCAGGTGCTTTTGGATTGACCTTTTTTACAAATTGGTCCATCTGTTCGGCCGAGAGGAAAGTCGGGCCTAAAATAGTAAACTGTCCGGGGTCAGCGATGATGGGGATTTCTTTGGTAGTATTGTTTGGAGTCGTAGTTGGGTTTGTACTTGTACTGCCTTTGGCACTTGTAGTTGTAGTTGTTGATGGTTTACTGGTGCTCGTGGCCGGTGTAGATGTTGATGGTTTATTAGTGCTTGTTGCAGGTTTTGCTGTTGAACTGGTGCTTGCTGCAGGTTTGGTGGTTTCCGTTTTCGTTGTCGTGGTGGTTTCTTTTTCCGTAATAATAAATGCATCGTCATAGCCTGCTTTTTCAATTGCTTTTAGGCGTTTTTCTGCATTGGCGTTGGTCGAGTAGCTCGCAACTTTCACTCGGTACCATGTAGCTCCAGAGATTTTTGTGGTAACAATGGATGATTTAATGCTCTTTTTCTTCAATTCTGCGACCCTATCCTGGGCATTCTCTTTTGATTTATACGAGCCGACATAAACCGTATAGACTGTTTTTGTGGTAGTTTGAGTGGTTTTTGGTGTAGTGGTTGCTGTTTTCGGTGTCTCCTTCACAGCTTTACGTTTCAGGCCAAAGGCTTTGGCAATCCCGTTCACATGGCCTTGGGCCACTTTTTGCTGCCACGCCGAGTCTTTCATCAGTGCAGCATCATGTTTATTACTAATAAAGCCGTTTTCCGTTAGAATAGAAGGCATTTTCGTTTCTCTTATGACATGAAAATTGGCCTTTTTTTGCCCGCGGTCTTTCAACTGATTCACCTTGATGACCTCGGCATGGATAATATCTTGGTATTTTGCTGTTTTACTAGTATTCGATGCGCCATCGTAAATAAAATCCTCATATCCTTGGGCGGAACTGTCAGCGGAATTGATGTGAATAGCTAAGAAAAAGTCTGCGTCCCATGCGTTGGCTCCACTTGAGCGCTGGGCTAAGCTTCTGGTCGTATCGCTTGTACGGCTCATCTTTACCTGAACATTTTCATAATCATTGAGGATGATTTTTCGTATTTTAAGCGCAATAGCTAAGGTAATATCTTTTTCATTCAGCCCATTCCCTTGGGCACCGGGATCCTCACCGCCATGGCCTGGGTCTAAATATAGCTTCATACTTACTCCTCCATTTCATTTAAAATACGTTCATCTATATGTTATGGCAGATCCAATCTTGTGGACTCCATCTGCCTAACATAAACACAAAAACCATACAAAAGACCTTCGTATTGTTCGGGAATAGAAGGTCTTTTGTAGGGTGTTTATTCTGCTATGAGGAATGCATCATTTATTCCGGCTTTCTTTACTCCTATTAAACGATCTTCTGCATTTTCACGGCTGGAGAAGGCTCCGGCTTGGACTCGGTACCATGTTTCACCAGAGATTTTTGTGGTATTAACAAATGATTCAATGCCTTTCTTCTGAAGCAGCTCAACTCGCTCATCCGCATTTTCTTTGGACTTGAATGAACCTGCAATCACTTTGAATAGTGTGCCGTCATCGGGTGTATCAGGTTTTTGGGGCTCAGTTGGTTTACGTTTCAGCCCAAAAGCTTTGGCGATTCCATTGGCATGACCTTGTGCCACTTTTTGAATCCAAGAGGATTGTTTCATTAGTGCGGCGTCATGATCGTTACTGATAAAGCCGTTTTCCGATAAAAGTGCCGGCATATTTGTCTCACGTAATACATGGAAGTTCGCCTTTTTCTGGCCGCGGTCTTGTAGTTGATTTAGTTTTTTTACTTCCGCATGGATGATATCTTGATATTGGGCTGTCTTCGAAGAGTTAGACAAGCCACTGTAAATATAGTCCTCATAACCTTGGGCGGAGCCTGGCCCGGAATTAATGTGAATCGCTAAGAAAAAATCGGCATCCCAAGCATTGGCCTCACTGGATCGTTGTGCTAAGCTTTTAGTTGTATCGGTGCTTCGGCTCATTTTTACGTCAATGTTTTCATAATCATTTTGTAAAATGGACCGTAGTTTGAGCGCGATTGCTAATGTGACATCCTTTTCATCCAATCCATGCCCTTGAGCGCCAGGGTCTTGTCCACCATGACCTGGATCTAAATAAAGCTTCATTTCATCCTCTCCATTTCCTAAAATTGATTATCTATACATGCTATGTAGCAATGGACAAGTGTGTGCGGGTTCTTGTCACGGCGTTGGCTGATGGATACCTAAACAGTTGATTCTCTCCATTTTAATGTAACAAAAAGAACACCCCTTACCTATAGGCCAGGGGTTGTCCTGAGTATTTATATTCTTTCCTTCATGCGGTCGGGAAGATTCTGAATCGAGGTGACGACCATATCCAGCTTTGATTCAATGCGGTAAAGCAGATAAAGGGTCACGACAATAGGGAAACCAACTTCGCTGATGATCGGAATGAGCTGCTCCACTCTTTTCACCTCCTTTGTAAAAAAAGGCCGTCCCCAGGGGGAAACGGCCCTTCTGTTATTAAACTAGTTCATAATCCGTTACATTTCGGTCGACGACTCTTGCCCCTTTGGCCGCTACCAACTTCCCACTGGCAGTAGTGAAGATTTCAGAAGCAATAATTTGAGCCATCGATTGCTTGATGACTGCCTCATCAATTGGTTCCTTCGGATTTTCAATTGATAAGCTCGCTGTTTTTCCAAGCTCCGTATTAAAGTGTAATTCTAAGGTTTTTGCCATTTTTCTCACCTCCTATCGATTAATTCATTTACGAGCGTATTAAGCAATAATTTCTGAACTGTCGTTTCGTTCCACTTTGTTAAGTGTGTCCTTGGATAATACAGTAATTGCTTGTGCAGCTTGAGACAACTGATCTGTCGTTGCATCCTTTTTCACATTGCTGAATGTTTTTGCGCGGAGAATAGGGGCGCCATCTTCATCCATGCCAATCTCAAAAAGCAACCGAAGCTTCGTTCCTTCTAATAATGCTTGTGCCATGATTACTCACCACCTTTCACCTTCTATATAGAAAAAAGCTGGCCAAAAGGACATGGTCCGAGAAAATAAATAGTGATGATTTAGTAAAATCAAGTTTATTAATGCTATACTTGGAGAACGATTTAGTTCGTGGAAGGGGTTCATCATCTTATGAAGTATTTAAAATCACAAATGCAGCAGCTAATTAAGGATAATAAAGAATTGCATACACGCTTGAAAGAGTTGAAGGTGGAACACGGCCTCGAGAAAAACACAGCCCTAAAGGCGTTGTACCATTCAGAAGTAGCAGACGGCGGGAAGTATCAATTAGCCTACCAAGCACTTGATCAGCCGAAAAAATAGGGAACACAAAACACAAAAAGGGTGTCAGGCACCACACTGGTGCCTGACACCAAAAAATAACACCAAAAAAAGAACCACCCTGTGTCAAGGGATGGTTCCATTAATCTGTCTAATTATTGACTTTTGTATCGCAGAATCGAGGGAGGTGTTTTTTCTTTTGTGTACAGCTTTTTCCTTGTACATCTCCTGATCGGCCAGTTCTAGAACTTCCTCAGGGGTCAGGACAGTCCCTGGTTTATAGTGATAATAACCGTAACTGGCTGAGATCGAATAAGGCTTTTGCTGCGTGAAATTGATCTCCTCGAAACTTAGTTTAATCGTTTTCATTAAATCCCGCACATCATTCATTTGCTTTTGAAAGAACACAATGATAAATTCATCGCCGCCTAGGCGGAATAATATATCTACATCTGTAATATGACGGTTGATTGTGTCACAGCAAGTCTTGATGAGGTCATCCCCAATGGAATGGCTGAATCGATCATTTGTCTTTTTTAAATCGTTAATATCGATATAGCAGATAATAAATTCTTGGGATTCTGGACCAGCGGATAATTGCTGGTTAAGGATTTCCATCCCGCTTCTTCGGTTTAACACACCAGTAAGCATGTCCAGCGAAGCTTGTTTATAAAGCTCTTCCTCGTTTTTTTTCAAATCTGTGATGTCAGTGACACCGATCAGGACACAAGGTTCATCCATGTAATCTATCAATTCTAAACTGAGCATTACCCATTTTCTTATCGTAGGTGTGATTTGCTGCTCTATACAATAGTTTTTTATGCTTTGCTGCTCCATTAGACGTTGCAGGAGATCCTGTTTTTCCTCTTGATTCTGAAACAAGAATCTTGCGTCGATCTGGGCCATGTTGTTATCATGCAAATGGTAATATCCAAGGGCATGCTTGTTCATGAGCAAAATTTCTTCATTATATAACTTTGTAAGGATGAGTGGATGGGGATTAAGGTTAAATAGGCTCCTGAAATTTTCCTCATTCTGTCGCAGTTTCAGTTTGTTCATAAAATCATTTTTTCGAAATGAATAGAAAGATAAGGCAATCATAAAGGAAATGACCGCGGTCCCTGTCGAGTTAATCAGTTTCGATAAAAATGCGAAGTGGTCTGGTTCAAAAAAATAAAGCCCGATGATAAAGAAAATATGTATAACCATAAATTGAATGAATATGTGCCTTGGCTGGATCGGTAAAAATACGGCCACCCCTAATACGATAATGATATAGGCGTAAATATTCCCGGTAAATAATTGGCTATTAATAGAAGAGACTGCACCGATCAATAGATAGATAAGGATATAACTAGAGACGATGACTCCTCTAGGAGCCTTTAAATATTTATGATAAATGAATAGAAATAGAAGGGAGACAACAAGCCCTGTGATGTGAATGGCAGAAAGATTGAATTTAAAAGTCGGGCTGCTCAGTTTAGTAAACAGGAAAAAGTCAACGATAAAAAAACAGGGATAGGTGAAAATTAGCATATATGAAATGAGTTTTATTCGCTCATATAAAACAACGTAGTTATGATGAATAAACTCTCGATTAGTAATAGAATTCATTCTCTTTCTATTAAAAAAATCGATTGCAAAGGCCCTCAATTACTCCACCCCTTTTTTACCATTACCTCGAGTATTTTAGCATAATTGGGGATGTCTGTCACAAAAAAAAGGGTGTCAGGCACTCTCAAGAAGATTGGTGTCAGGCACCAGTGAAAGACACCAGTGAAAGACACCAGTGAAGGCACTAGTGAGGGAAACCACCAATAATACATAGGAAGAGCCCAATTCTGGCGGATGGAACTGTCAGAATTGGGCTCTTTTTTTGCTTGAAACTATTGGTTTAATTTTACTTCTTTTGTTTGTTTTTCGCCGTAGATCCCTTTTGATTCAAGAAATTTCTGGATTCTTTTTAGGGCTTCTTGCAACTGTGGCATTGAGGCTGCGTACGAGCAGCGGATGTAGCCTTCACCGCTTTCTCCAAACACATTGCCCGGCACGACGGCCACCTTTTCTTGCATTAAAAGTTCTTCGGCAAATTGTTCGGAGCTGAGGCCGGTTGCCTTAATGGAAGGGAAGACATAGAAGGCTCCTCCAGGTGTATGACAATCTAAACCTATTTTATTTAAGGTTTGCACGACATAGTTTCGTCTCATCCGGTAGCTTCGTTTCATCGCCTCCACTTCCTGGAAGGTATTCTTAAGGGCTTCAATCGCACCGTATTGGAGCATAGTTGGCGCACACATGGTAGTGTATTGGAAAATCTTCAACATTACCTCGATAAATTCCTTAGGGGCTGCGAGCATCCCTAAGCGCCAACCGGTCATCGCAAAGCCTTTTGAGAATCCATTGATTAAAATGGTTCGTTCATACATGCCTTCAATCGCTGCAAAACTGGTATAGGTTTCTTCGTAGGTTAATTCTGCGTAAATCTCATCAGAGACGACGATTAAATCATGCTTTTCAACAATTGCAGCAATTTCCATTAGTTCTTTTCGATTTAAGGTGCTGCCAGTTGGGTTGTTTGGCGAACAAAACAAAATCGCCTTGGTTTTTTCCGTAATTGCCCCTTCGAGCTGTTCGGGCGTTAATTTGAACCCATTCTCAGGTGAGGTGGAAATGGCGACAGGTGTCCCCCCGGCAATTGCTACCAATGGAGCGTAAGAAACGAAGGCTGGTTCTACAATTAATACTTCATCGCCTTCGTTTAAAATGGCTCGAAAGGCGAGGTCGATCGCCTGACTAGCTCCAACGGTGACGATGATTTGATTTTTGGGATCATAGTTGACAGCGAATCTTGTTCCAAGGTAATTAGAGATTTCCTGTCGTAATTCTAATAATCCCGGGTTTGCTGTATATGCAGTATAGCCCTGTTCCATCGATAAAATGGCCGCCTCGCGAATGTTCCAAGGCGTAATGAAGTCTGGTTCACCCACGCCTAAGGAAATGACGTCTTTCATACTGGCTGCTAAATCAAAGAACTTCCTAATCCCAGATGGCTGTAATTCTTTAGCGGTGTCAGATATATAGTGGGAATAATCCTTTTTCATGGTGTAATCACCATTCTCCGGTCTTTATCATCACCACTGCCAAAAACCACTCCATCATGTTTGTATTTCTTTAACATGAAATGCGTCGTGGTCGAGATGACATTTTCAATCGTCGAGAGTTTTTCCGATACAAACGTCGCAATTTGATTCATCGTTTGGCCTTCAATGGTAATCGACAAATCGTATGCACCACTCATGAGATAGAGAGAGGTTACTTCCGGAAAACGATAAATTCTCTCAGCGACCTCATCAAATCCTACACCGCGCTTTGGTGTTACCTTTACATCAATCATTGCGACGATATTTTCTTGACCTTCCACTTTGCTCCAATCGATGAGCGCTGGATAACTGACGATTACTTTTTCTTCTTCTAATTTTTTAATAGTCTTTCTAACAGATTCTTCACTGCACATCACCATTAAAGCAATCGTTTCTTCAGAGATTTTATGGTTTTCTTCGATGAGCTTTAATATTTCTAGTTCTTCATTCGATAATTTCATAAGGTGCCTCCTGATTTGAATTTCATATTATTGATTTTATAGGAGGATGGCTTCTAACTCAAATGAAAGTGTTGGGATAATTCTCTCTTTTTTGACAGTAAGATTGAATGGTGTCAGGCACCACGGTATATTTCATGATGATTCTAAATTTACAGATTACAAGAAAAATATATTGACGGTAATTCTAGTTGTGTTATATAGTTTAACAATACGATGTTAGGTTATATAACATAGAGCGAGGAGCCGATTCTCATGAAAAAAATAGAAGCAATTATTCGACCAGAACGACTCACAGAGACGATTAAGGGTTTGAAAAATATGGGGATTTTAGGTTTTACGGTTTCACAAGTAGTCGGCAGAGGAAAACAAAAGGATACACAAGGAGTCTACCGTGGGAAAAATTATCAGGTAACTCTGCATCCTAAAGTGAAACTGGAGATTGTCCTCTCGGATTATTTGGTAGAATCCACGATTCGGACGATTGTGGATTCGGCACAAACGGGTGAAGATGGCGACGGCAAAATATATGTTTATCCGATTTTGGAGGCCTATAACATTCGGACAGGGACAATAGATTATGATATCGAGGATTTAGCAAATAAGGAGGGATGACTTGTGGAAATAATGTATATAAATACCGTTTGGGTCGTCCTTGCAGCCGCGATGGTTTTATTCATGGAAGGCGGTTTTAGTTTACTAGAGGCAGGGTTGGTCCGTACGAAAAATGCCGTCAATGTGACAATGAAAATTTTTGTAGACTTGACGATTGGTGCTTTAGCGTTTTGGCTCATCGGATTTGGGGTCATGTTTGGAAACGATGCGTTTGGATTCGTTGGGACCAGCCTATTTGGAAGCCCTGAGAAAATTGCTCTTTCGATTGAACTGCCAAGTGTGGCTTTTGTGCTTTTTCAAATGGGATTTGCGGTGGCATCTGTCTCGATCATTTCAGGCGCTGTCGCAGAACGAATGAACTTTAAAGCCTATGTGGTAACAGCGGCACTTATTTGTATTATTATTTACCCTCTATCTGGTCATTGGATATGGAATAGCGATGGCTGGTTAGCCAAATTAGGAATGAAGGACTTTGCTGGATCTGCCGCGATTCATGCTGTCGGTGGTTTCGCTGCTTTTGCAATGGCAAAACTATTGGGTCCGAGAAAAGGAAGATTTAATTCGGATGGAAGCTCCAATGTCTTTGCCCCTAGTAACATTCCGTTAGCTTCTGCCGGTGCCTTTATCTTATGGTTCGGGTGGTTTGCGTTTAATGCCGGGAGTACGTTGGATGCTTCCAGTTCCGCGCTAGCTCCGATTGCTATCAACACGATGCTGGCGGGAGCAAGTGGGGGAGCGGCGGCACTATTTGTGACGATGAAAAAGTTTGGAAAAGCCGATCCAAGTATGACGATAAACGGGGTGTTGGCTGGACTAGTTGCAATCACCGCAGGCTGTGCCTATGTTTCAGAATGGAGCGCCGTTTTCATAGGCGCATTAAGTGGTACGCTCGTCATTTATACCACCCTTTTTGTGGATTATTTGAAAGTGGATGATCCGGTCGGTGCTGTTGCGGTCCATGGTTTCAGCGGGGTGTTCGGGACGATTGCGGTTGGATTATTTGATACAACGCAAGGATTATTGACAACGGGTCATACCTCATTATTAGAAGTGCAGCTTTTAGGCGCTGTTGTCGTGATTGTTTGGGGTTTACTCGGTGGTGCTTTTATCGCAAAGGTATGCGATAAAACAGTCGGTTTCAGAGCATCAGAGCGGGAAGAAGAAGAAGGCTTGGATATGTCCTACCATGGCATTCCGGCTTACAATGAATTAGAGCGGTTTACGGATTTGCCGACTAGCCTATTTAATTTTGAAGAAACCACAGGAATTACGGTAGCTTCTCCGGCCAGTCGAAAAGAAAAGGTAGTTTGAAAGTAACTAGAAAAATAAAGGGATCCTTATTTCATCATACAAAAGTCGAAAATAGATTAGTTCTACTTTAGAACCTGTCTATTTTCGGCTTTTTATTTTGGTTTTTTACCTAAATCCATGCACCCAAACGGTAAAAAAGAAAGGACGAAATGAACTAGTCTGTTTTAATATTTCGCTAAATTATCATAAAAATTGTAAATAGTTGGTTAATGGTTGTAAAGAATCAATGATACTTCTTCTTTTTCTCGCGAATTTTTATATCGTGGGATTGTACCAAATTTGGTACAGAAGACTCTGGGAAATAATATAAAAAATACTGGATTTGAAAGACTGATAACAAGGTGATCTAAACTTTTGGGCATCTTGTTTTTTTGTTTATTTTTCCGGGCACTCCACCATAGGTGGACTGTGCTAAAACTACTAATTATGAAAAACAATACTAAAATTTCCCTGTTTTTCTTTATATTTCTTTAACTCTACTTAACTTCTAGTTTACAAAGCGGGAGTAAGATGAAGCATGTAAGTAATACATATCAAAAGGGGATGTTTTTTTATGAAACGGAAAAAGATACTGGCAGTTTCGCTAGCTTCATTGATTCTTGGTTCAACGTCGGCCTATGCTGGATACACACAAATTGTCGGCCCTAAGGCAGATAGAACCGCGGTTACTTCTCATGGGTGGCCTGTTACTCCTTCTGGTCAGCAAATAACGCTTGGTGATTTCCCAATGGGTGGTGTGTTAAGCCAAGATCACCGTTATCTTATTGTTTCCAATGATGGGCAAGGTGAACAGTCTCTTCAAGTGGTGGACGTTAACACCCAGAAGGTCATACAGACCATTCCCTACAAATCTCCTGAATCGCTCTATTTTGGAGTCACATTCAGTAACGATGGAAAAACCGTCTATGCTTCAGCTGGAGGCAATAACAAAATCCGTGTCTATGGATTTGAAAATGGAACATTAACTGAAAAAGCTCCAATCATGCTTAAAGACAGCAGCAAAACTAACTTTTATCCTGCTGGAATTTCTGTTTCTAAGGATGGAAAGTCGCTCTTAGTTGCGAATAATTTAAATCATTCCGTTTCAAAAATTGACCTTGCCACAAATCAAATCGTAAATACAACTTCTGTTGGGAAACATCCTTATGCTGCAGTATTAAGTAATGATGGGAAATCCCTTTATGTCAGCAATTGGGGTGAAAGCAGCATTAGTGTGGTCGATCCAGAAACGCTGACGATCAAAAGTACCATTCCTGTTGGGCTACATCCTAATGCAATAATTGAAGATGCTGCGTCCGGCAAAATCTTTGTATCCAATTCTGATAGTGATTCCGTTTCGATTATCGATGCTAAACAACAAAAAGAAATCAAAACCATTTCACTCAGCCCATATAAAAATGCTCCTGCAGGTAGTCAGCCTAATGCTCTAACGTTAAGCGAGGATAGCAAAACTTTATACGTTACCAACGGTGGAAATAACGATGTCGCAGTCATAGATCTGCAAAAAGGAAAAGTGAAAGGGTTAATTCCAACAGCTTGGTATCCAAGCGGTATATTTTTACATGAAGACAAATTAATGGTTCTCAATGCCAAGGGCCTTGGTGCTGGATCCAACCGGGAGGGACAGTATATCGGGAATATGATGAAAGGAACCATGTCCTTTATCGACCTTCCGAGCGAAAAACAGCTGAAGAAATATACGAAACAAGTGGAAAAGAATAATGAAGAATTGAAACCAATAGGTTCCAGTGCAAGCAAAAAGTTCCCAATCCCTCGCTTTGAAGGCCAAGAATCACCGATTAAGCATGTCATTTATGTGATCAAGGAAAATCGTACGTATGACCAGGTATTTGGTGATATGGAAAAAGGAAATGGAGACCCGAGCTTAACCATTTTTGGCAAAGATATTACACCGAATATTCATAAGATGGCTGATCAATTCGTTTTATTAGATAATTTTTATGCGAATGCTGAAATCAGTGCGCAGGGACATAACTGGTCCACGGCAGCGCAGGCCAATGACTATGTAGAGAAAAACTGGCTTGCCAACTATTCGGGTCGTAACCGCGGCTATGACTTTGAAGGGGGCAATGAAGCGGCCTATCCGAAAGCAGGATTCTTATGGACGAATGCTGCTCGTTCAGGGGTATCCTTTAGAAGTTATGGAGAATTCGTTAATTATGACAGTAAGACGGGAAAATATGTGGCTGCAGAAGCTAGCCTAGGCAATAATTATGACCCTGACTATCCTTCCTATAATCTTAAAATTTCGGATTTGACCCGCTATGATGCGTGGGATGAAGAATTTAATCAATATGTAGATAATGGGAATCTTCCGCAGCTGCAAATCGTTCGATTGCCAAACGACCATACGCTCGGAACAAGACCCGGAGAACTAACACCGCAAGCCATGGTTGCACAGAACGACTATGCACTCGGTAAGCTAGTCGATAAGGTTAGTAACTCACCTTATTGGAAAGATACAGCCATTTTTGTTACCGAAGATGATGCACAGAATGGTTGGGACTCAGTGGACGCCCACCGCACGACATCTCTTGTGATTAGTCCATATACCCAAACAGGCAGAGTAGACAGCACCATGTATGATACAACATCCATGCTTCGTACCATGGAAATGATTTTAGGGATGAAACCAATGACACAGTTTGATGCATCAGCAGCGCCAATGGTTAATTCATTTACTCATAAACCTGACTTTTCGCCATTTAAGGTAGAAGAACCAACCTACCCACTTAACAGGAAAAATGGAGAAAATGCACCGATGGCTCAAGAATCTAAAAAGCTAGATTTCTCAGGCGTTGATCATGCCAATACGGATAAATTGAACAAGATTCTCTGGAAAGCAACAAAAGGAGAGAAACCTTATCCAGGCGATAAAAAGAATAATTAATTAATCTAAAGAGGGTGACCCGAAGCTGGGTGTCAGGCACTATTCGTAACATGCCGTAAATCGAAAAGAGTTCTATACAGTATTTTGTCAGTGATACCAGGTATCTTGGGTCACCCTTTTATTATTACATATGAACTTATTCTACTATTTTAAAAGGATGGTATTAAAAAATGATTCGATTTATTGAAGAATCGATGAAACGGTCGGTTTTGATCCTGACATGTGTTGCCCTGATTATCGCCTGGGGGGCCATTTCTGCAATTCAGATGCAGCGAGATTATTTACCACCGATTAACAACACTGCCTTGATGGTAACGATTCAAGCTGATAAATATCAATCGGATCAGGTCAAACAAATCCTTACCGCAAAGGTGGAGGAAGCGGTCGGATCTGTTGATAAGCTTGATTATTTGGAAACAAACTCATTTGATGGCGGTTTAATGGCCAGCCTCTATTTTCCTGGCCACACCGATATGGAAAAAGCGGAAAATGAAGTAAGGGCGGCTGTGGACAAAATTAGCTTACCAGTCGGTGTAAAAACACCATTGATTACACGGGTCAGTACGAACTCTTTCCCTGTTATGCGAGTAAGCTTGACGACTAATACAGAAAAAATCGATGAAAATCAATTGCGTACATCTATTCAAGATAAAGTGGCAAAGGAAATAAAGAGTGTTCCAGGTGTAAGAGAAGTCCGTGTCACAGGGGCAGGAAATTCCGGATACGTGTTAACATTGAAAGCAGATGCACTCCAAACATATGGGTTAACCATAAAAGATGTACAAAATGCTCTAGCATCCATTCATCCAGTATGGCCGCAGGGAACAATCAAAGAAAAGGGCGGACCCGATGGCCAAATATCCATGCCAATCCGTGTGACCGATTGGACGATCAATAGTGCAGACTTAAATGGTGTAAAGATTCCTGTTAGCGGAGGAAAAACAGTAAGTTTACAGGAAGTAGCGGAAATTAAGAGTAGTATTGTAGACTTACAGACGATATCCAGAACAGCAGGGCAGCCGAGTGTTCTGCTTGATGTCCTAAAGACACCATCTTCAAACATTACCGAAGTGACTGAACGGATCAACGAAAGGATCAAAGAAATTCCTGAAATCAAATCAGGAACAATCCATCTTTCTATCCTATTGGATCAAGGAAAAGACATAAATGCTGCTTTAAAGGGTCTGATCAAAGAGGGATTATTGGGGGTTTTGTTCTCCATTATCTGTGTATTTTTATTTTTCAGGAATGTCCGTTCCACATTGATTATTTCCTTATCCTTGCCTATTTGCCTTCTTGGTGCAACGGCGATTCTAAAAGCAATGGATGTCAGTTTGAATATCTTAACGATTTCCGGATTAATTGTAGCGATGGGTCGGGTCGTGGATGATTCAATCGTTGTCATCGATAATATGTACAGAAAACAAATGGAAAAATACAACGGACAGATCACTATTCAGGATATGGCTAGCGGGGTAGTAGAAATGATCCCAGCTATTGTTTCCTCCACTGCCACCACCGTTGCTGTGTTTCTACCTATTAGTATTATTGGTGGGATGATTAGTTCAGCTTTTTCTGGATTTGCCTGGTCGGTAGTCATCGCCCTTGTGACATCTCTTGTCGTATCTATTATTGTCGTACCGGCCTTAGCCCACATATTATGGAGAAAATGGCCATTGAATAAGTCAGTGGAAATAGAGACAAGGGCACAAAGTCTGCTTCATTGGCTGTTTTTGAAGAAAAAAATAGTAGTGGGAATTATCGTGGTGCTTTTTGCGATTACAATTACAGAAGCATTCGCTCTGCCAGTTAACTTTTTTCCAAGAGGAAATTCAAAGGATGTAGCTATCCAGGTCGAGCTGCCTGAAGGAGTACAGCTTTCTGATGTGGATGCGGAAGTGAAAAATATCGAAACCATCTTAAAAAATGATCCTGAGGTAGAAACGTATACTTCCACTCTTGGTTCGACATTTACACCGATGTTTGATGATGTCTTTGATGAAGGCGGTGGTTGGATGCAAAAGCAAAATATCGCCAATCTTTCAGTGGGGATCAAAGATAAAAGCGATATCGATTCATTCGTTAAAAAAATGCGCCAGCAGTTTGGCAGTTTATCAACATCTGCCGTCTATACTGTATCTAATCAAAATATTTCTGGAGATGATTCCCGCTTAAAGGTCATTTTAACGGGGGCTGAACAGCAAAATATTGCCAAAGCGGCGATTATGGTCAGAAGTAAGCTGCAGATGATTCCTGGTTTAAGTATTGAAGGAGCGGCAAATGATGCCGATGCAGCAATGAACCATTATCTCTCAATTAATCAGGAAAAGATCCAACGCTTGGGTATCAATGTCGATGAAGTTCTTAATCGAATCGATCACTATTTACCAAAAGACCTAAGGATGGATGTTTCTTCTAGCGACCGGAATACCCCAATTGCCATTCAGTTAGACAATGAGAAAAGTCTAGTGGCAGCGGGTGACCCAGATCCTGAAAAAACAATTCTATCTAAAATTGGCCATGAAATGTTTACAGCAAAGGACGGTTCGAAAGTGTCTTTAGCGGAGATTACGACATTGGAGACCAGTAACCAAACGCTTATCAGTGAGCAGGATGGTCATCCCTTTGCTGCCGTGACGGGAAACATTATTACAAGGGATATCGGAAAGGTAACAAAACAAGTAAATGAAACCATGAAAGGTTTGGACCTGCCTTCAGGCATTGACTATTCGCTTGGCGGGATCTCTCAGCAACTCAAGCAAATGGTGATTGAAATGAGCCTGGCTTTGGCACTGTCTCTTTTGCTAGTCTTGATGATTGTGAGCAGCGTTTTTCGCGGCTGGTATGCACCCGTTTCAGTCATCATATGCATTCCGCTGGCATTAATCGGATCGGTATGGAGCATGGCCATTTTCGGAATGGAGTGGAATCTCGCCGCTTTGATTGGGATCTTGATGCTCGCTGGTATTGTCGTCACCAACGGAATTGTGCTTGTCGATAAAATTGAACGGAACATTTCTGAAGGGATGGAAACAAAAAAAGCGATTCTGCTAGGAACCTCTACAAGGGTTCGACCAGTGTTAATGACTGCAGGGACTACCATCTTAACCTTGCTTCCTTTAGCTTTCTCAAGTACAGGAAACACGATTATTTCACAAACGCTTGGTGTTGTCGTCGTGGGCGGAATGATTAGCTCCACACTGATCAGCCTTGTGGTTATCCCGATTCTGTACGATTGGCTCAGTGGAAAGGTTAGAAAAATTCAGGCAAAACAACAACAGTTGTCAGCATAATAACTATAAAGCAAATATCACCTGCCTAAGAAGGTTGGTGATATTTCTATTTTTAAAGAAAGCTAGATTTTAAGAAGAAATCGACAAAAGTTTACAAACAACATCAAACCTTTACAAAACTATACAAAGCATTAATACTCACTTAACAAAAAAGGATTAATCTTATACCTGTAAACAACAACAATAATAATTCTTAGGGGGATTCAAACAAATGAAAAGATTGAAAAACTTAAGCCTACTTACATTGCTAGCTGCGTTAATGGTTTTCATGGCTGCTTGTGGAGGCGCAGCATCTACAGAGAAGACAGAAGGAACTGTGAAGAAAGAAACACCAAAGACTGAAGAAACGAAAGAACTTTCCGGCTCATTAACTATTTCTGGCTCTTCTGCGATGCAGCCTCTTGTGGCAGCTGCAGCTGAAGAATTTATGACTACTAATCCTAAAGTTGATATACAAGTAAATGCGGGTGGATCTGGTACGGGCTTATCACAAGTTGCTGAAGGATCAGTTCAAATTGGTAACTCTGACGTTTTTGCTGAAGAAAAAGAAGGAATTCCAGCTGATCAGATTGTTGACCATAAAGTTGCTGTAGTTGGGATGACTGCTGCTGTTAACCCTAAAGTAGGGATTAAAGATATTAAAAAAGAAGATTTAATTAAAGTTTTCACTGGGAAAATTACAAACTGGAAAGAACTTGGTGGAGCAGACCAAAAAATCGTTCTTGTAAACCGTCCTGATTCTTCTGGAACTCGTGCAATTTTTAATAAATTTGCTCTTGATGGTGCAACACCAGCTGAAGGAATCACAGAAGATTCTTCAAACACAGTTAAAAAGATTATTAATGAAACTGATGGTGCGATTGGTTACCTTGCTTTCTCCTATTTCACTGATGAAACAGTAACACCTCTTGCCATTGACGGTGTTGAACCAACTGAAGAAAATGTACAATCAGGTAAATTCCCAGTTTGGGCTTACCAACACTCATATACTAAGGGTGAGGCAACCGATCTTGCAAAAGCATTCCTTGATTATCTGATGTCAGATGATATCCAAAATAAGTTATTACCAGAGCAAGGATACCTTCCTGTAACAAAAATGCAAGTTGAACGTGATGCACAAGGCAATCAGAAAAATCTTTAAGACCAGTTTATAATGTAAAAGATTGATATAAAAGTAGGTAGGATTTTACCAATCCTTTCTACTTTTTTTCTAGGAACCTTAAAATTCAACTCTGTAATGAATATTACGTGTGTTTAGTAGATGATAGAAAAACTTATATCTAGGAGGATATCACAATGAATAAGATTAGCATGGTAAAAAAGGGTGCTGCTGTCGCTCTAACCCTTGCGTTAACCATTCCTGCCGTCACACCAGTGTTTGCTGCAGGTAATAGTCAAGTCAAGATTGACTCTGTTAAATTTAATGGAATGCCTGCCCCAACTACTATCGATAAAATGGTAGAAACGTATACAAGCGCTACTGTTGATGTTAAATACAGCAATGGAAAAGTTAAAACGTTCCCGCTATCATACAAACGACTTTTTAAATCAGAAGATAAAATCGCTATGAACAACGGTGAATTAATTCCAGCAGGAACTCCGATTGATTATTACGGAGATCCGATCATGGATACTAGTGCTCCTGGAAAATCAACACCATTTGTTTCAGATGCACCGGATTCAAACAGCTTACTAAATCCGATTAACGGAAAGATTTATATGGTTACACATTATGAATATCAGACATTAGATGCGGCTGGTAATTCTGCCTATGGAATCGTTCCTGCTTCCATGTCTTTAACGACTTTAGACCAAGATAAGAAGACTGGTGAATTGAAAGCTGAAGCGGTTAAGAAAATTGATTTTTCAGATGTGAATGGACTTTGGATTCCTTGTAATGGTTCCCTATCCCCATGGAATACTCATTTAGGGTCGGAAGAGTATGAGCCGGACGCACGCAACTATGAATTTGATGCGAAGTCATCGGCAAGAACTTCCGTTGAAAGCTTTTCACAGCTTTACTTTGGTGATAAATTAAAAGCAAATCCTTATTTCTATGGCTACGTTCCAGAAATCCAAGTGAAGAAAAACGGTAAAGTAAAAGTAGAAAAACATTACAGTCTGGGCCGCTTCTCTCATGAATTAATGAAAATGATGCCTGACAATCGTACAGCCTACTTTGGTGATGACGGCGGAAATACAGGTATGTTCATGTATGTAGCCGATAAAGCAAAAGATTTATCAGCTGGTACATTATACGCTGCTAAATTCGTCCAAACTGGGACTGAAAATGGCGGTTCAGGAAATTTAGAATGGGTTAAGCTAGGACATGCCAATGATAAGGAAATTCAAGCGATCATTGAGAACGATATTAAATTCAGTGACATCTTTGAAACGTCTGATACAGCTCAACCAGGTTTTAAAGCGATTAAACAATATTCCTACGGAAAAACAGAATATGTAAAACTTAAGCCTGGTATGGAAAAAGCGGCAGCATTTCTTGAATCACGTCGGTATGCAGCGTACCGTGGTGCTACTACAGAATTCAACAAAATGGAAGGTGTAACATATAACGCCAAAGATAACAAGGTGTATATCGCTATTTCCGACCAAAGCGGCAGCATGGAAAAAGACACCACAGGAACTGCACCTTCGGATGATATTCAATTGCCAAAAATTAAGTCCGGTGTAACTTATCAATTAGACTTAAAGAGCGCCCAAAAAGATAACAGCGGTCGCGGGATTCTGAGTAAATATGTAGCTACAACGATGTCAGGTTTACTTGCAGGTGAAGACCTTGCAACGGCTGATGCATACGGTAATACAGCAAATGTAGATAAAGTAGCTAGTCCTGACAACTTAAGCTACTCTGAAGAAATGAAAACCTTATTTATTGGCGAAGATAGCAGTAAGCATACGAATAACTATGTATGGGCTTATAATGTCGATACGAAAGAGTTAACACGCATTTTATCGAACCCAGCAGGAGCGGAATCTACTGGATTGTTCGCGGCTGATGATCGTAATGGTTTCTCTTATATTATGAGTAACTTCCAACATCCTGGTGATGAATTAGACGCTAAAGCTATTACTGCCGTTAATAAAGAAGAGTTAAAGAACGCAATGGAAAAAGAAATTGGTATTAATAAAACTGGCGGTGTGGGTTATATCTCTGGACTTCCGTCATTTACGAATATGCCAGATTTCACTGCTCCCGCTGCTCCAACGATTAACCAAGTAACGGATCAATCCACATCAGTTACTGGAAAAGCAGAAGCGAATGCGACGGCTAAGCTTTATGTAAATGGAAAATATCAAAAGAGTACCACTGTTGATAAAAATGGTAATTATAAATTTGTAATTGCTAAGCAACGTGCCGCAACAGAAATGAAGGTTACAGTGACAGATGAAGCTGGAAACGTAAGCACTGCAAAGAGTATAAAAGTTGTCGATAAGACAGCGCCCGCTAAACCTTCTGTAAATAAAGTAACCTATAAATCTACTATTGTTACAGGAAAATCAGAGATTGGCTCAACCGTCTATGTTTATAATGGAAAAAAATATGTAAGCAAAGCAGTTGTAGATGCAAAGGGAAATTACAAAGTAAAAATTAAAACGCAGAAAAAACATACAACCTTAACGATATTTGTTCTCGATAAGGCAGGTAATAAAAGCACTACTGTTACCATTAAAGTGAATTAGAAATTAACAAACAAGTTGGGTGTCAGGCACCATGTGAAATTTCACATGGTGCCTGACACCCTTTTTTTATCTTAAGGATATCTTAAGGAACGGACAAGATAATAGGCACATCAAATAAATCATTTTCCTGCTGGATGAGGGGTAATTACAGCGGGGAGTAAAGGAGTAGAGATTGTTGAAGAAAGTGATTTGGATACTTGCGAGTGTTTTGGTTATTGGATTTGTCGGGTTTCAGTATTATAAATCGAAAACGGTGAATACGGAGGCAGCAGCTCAAATTCGAACAGCTGTGGTCCAACAAGGAAAGCTGGAAGTGAAGATTAGTGGTTCAGGTACGGTTGAACCTGTAACAAGTGAAGATATTAAAGCAACAGATGATAATAATGAAATCGATGAAGTGTTGGTTTCAGCAGGGGATAAAGTAAGTGAAGGAGATGAATTAATTACCTTCACGGATGATAGTGATCCAATTACAGCTCCTGCTGACGGGACGATTACCACGGTTTCTGTTTTAGAAGGAGAACGGATAACGAAAGGTCAGGTAGTTGCCCATCTTACCGATTACAAGAATTTACAAACGGTTGTTGCCGTGGATGAGTTAGATATTACAAAAATTAAAAAGAAGCAGACGGTCAGCTTAACTGTAAGTGCGTATCCTGACACTACTTATACAGGAAAGGTAACGGCGATTGCTGCTGAAGGCACATCTGCAAACGGAACATCGACTTTTGATGTCACCATTCACATTGATAAACCAACGAATTTAAAAGTGGGGATGAGTACGGAAGCTAGTATTTTAACCCAAAGTAAGGAAAATGCTCTTTACGTTCCAGTCGATGGGGTCTATACAAACAAGAATGAGAAATATGTGATTGTGACTGCGGCTTCGACAGATTCAAGTTCCGATGCATCGGCAGGCACAAGCCAGCAAAAGACGGTTAAAACAGGAATTTCTACGGATGAGTATGTAGAACTAACAGAAGGAGTAACCGCAGGCGAAACGATTCAACTGCCGGAACTGGCTGCAAGCAGCTCGTCTAACAGACAAGGCGGTATGATGAGAGGCAACATGGGCGGCGTGGCGAATGGCGGCGGCATGCCTCCGGGTGGAAATGGACAAGTTGCGCCAAGCGGAAGGGGTGGCAATTAATGAGTAAGCCGATTATTCAAATTAAAAATATGATGAAAACCTATAAGCTTGGCGGAGAAATAGTTCATGCTCTTAATGATGTGTCATTAGAAATTCAAAAGGGTGAATTTCTAGCCATCATTGGTCCGTCTGGGTCAGGGAAATCCACCTTAATGAACATGCTAGGCTGCCTGGATCGGCCGAATAAAGGGACATATCACCTTGATGGCAGAGATATTGGGAAAATGGATGAAAATAGTTTAGCGACGATTCGGAATCGAAAAATCGGGTTTATTTTTCAAAACTTTAACTTATTAGGTAAGCTTTCCGCACTTGAAAATGTGGAATTGCCTTTGTTATATGCCGGGGTACCAACTCGTGAAAGACAGGAGCGGGCATTAGACGGATTGGATAAGGTCGGCTTGAAGGATCGCGCTGGCCACCTGCCCACTCAGCTTTCTGGAGGGCAGCAGCAGCGGGTGGCGATTGCGAGAGCCCTGGTTGGCCAGCCCTCGATTCTCCTCGCCGATGAACCAACCGGTGCCCTTGATAGTAAAACAAGCAAAGAGATCCTCCTATTAATGAAGGAATTGAATGAATTAGGCCATACGATTATTTTAATCACACATGACCTGGAAATCGCAAAACAAGCCAAAAGAATGGTCAGTATTCAAGACGGCCAACTTTATGAGAATGGAGGTGTCCTCCTTGGGAATGCTGCAATCCATTAAAATGGCTATAAAGAGTATCAGAAGCAATAAACTTCGGGCGGTTCTGACGATGCTCGGGATCATTATTGGTGTTTCGTCAGTCATCGTCCTAGTTTCGATTGCCCAAGGGTCAGCGAAAAACGTCACAAGTCAAATCAATCAATTAGGGACCAACCTTTTGACGGTAAATACCTATAGTACCGATATTGATTTAACAGAGGATAAAATTAGTCAGTTAGGTGAGATCGATGGTGTGAAAGCTGTTGCACCGGTTGTTTCAGGCCGTGTCTATGTGAAAAAGGAGCGGACATCCTCTCAGATTACCTTAACAGGAACAAATGCGGCCTATTCATCAGTACGTGATGCGAAGGTCACTCAAGGGCGCTTTATTACCGATTTAGATGTCGAGTACCGCCAAAAGATTGCCGTCCTTGGTTCGGAAACAGCGAGCACCTTTTTCGGCACAGAGAATCCAATTGGACAGTACATTCAGGTGTCAGGCACCTCGTTCAAAGTAGTAGGAATACTAGCTTCGAAGGGAAGCTCACTCGGTCAGAGCGGGGATAATGTGGTCATTGTCCCGTTGAGCACGGGTCAGCGTTTAGTCGGCAGCACGACGATTAGCACGGTTTATTTGCAGGGCAAAAGCGAGGATCAGATGGATTTCGTGATGAACGAGGTTAAAATGGCACTCGCTAGTATGTATCCTGGCAAAAGTGATTATTATGGTGTAACCAATCAGCAGGATGTGATGGACACGATGAGTTCAGTGTCTGACACCATGACCATGATGCTAGGCGGAATCGCGAGTATTTCCTTACTTGTCGGCGGGATTGGCATCATGAATATCATGCTTGTGTCGGTGTCAGAACGGACGAAGGAAATCGGGATTAGAAAAGCGATTGGCGCGAAACGTCGAGATGTGCTTTTACAATTTTTAATTGAGGCTGTCGTACTAAGTTCGATGGGTGGCTTGATTGGAATTCTGTTTGGAATAGGCGTAGGAAAAATTGTCTCATCTCTGATGAGCTTAAGTATCGCCTTCTCACCAACCTTCATTCTATCATCGTTCCTATTCTCGCTTGTCGTCGGTGTGGTCTTCGGGGTATTCCCGGCCAATAAAGCATCTAAATTAAATCCTATTCAGGCACTTCGCTATCAGTAGGGTTTCAGACAGAATAGAGCACGCTTTACACGAAATAGTCAAATCTTAAAAATGAGGGGAATATATATGAAGAAAACAAGAAAGGCACACTTATGGATTGGTTTAATCTGCTCAATCTTTATCTTAATCGAGTCGGTTACGGGGTTATTGATGAATGAGCCATGGTTAATCGGCCAGACACAAATGGAAGGAAATAGAGGCAATTTCCAGCCAGGGCAGTTTAATCGAGGAGCCATGCAGCAAGGAACAACGACTAATTCAGGCCAAACCCAAGGCACAGCTCAAGATCAATCCCAAGCTCAAGCACCAAATGGAGCAAACTCAAACGGTCAAGCTGGTCAACCGGGTCAATCTGGTCAAAATGCAGCAGCTAACCAATTTCCAGGTCGCCCAGGGGCTGGCGGTGAAGGTGGATCGACTTCTATCACAGGTATCATTAGAGGTCTTCACGAAGGAAAAATCGGCACAACCAATGTAAAATGGCTGGTAGACTTAGTGGCTATCGCATTGATCTTCTTAACCGGTACAGGCATATACCTTTCAATAAAAGTCCTCAAAGCCGACAAAAAAAGAAGAAGACGAAATGCTGAGGGGCAAGTGGCGTAAAACGGAGTACAGTTAAGTTAGGGTGTCAGGCACCATGTGAAAAAATTCACATGGTGCCTGACACCCTTTTTCAATGAAAGGGCGCCTGCGCTTTTCTTGTAAATTATGTTGTTTTTTCGACAAAATGTTATAATAGTGAAAGTAATTGAAATTCTAGCTAAGGGGAAATGAATATGATTCTCGTCGTTGGCGGAGCAGGCTATATTGGTAGCCATCTTGTGAAGGAATTAGTAGAAACAGAAGAAGTGGTTGTTCTTGATAATTTAACGACCGGTCACCGAGCGGCAGTGGACAGCCGGGCAGTCTTTGTTGAAGGTGATTTAGGTAATGAAGAAGATTTACAAATGATCTTCAAAAGTTACCCAATCAAGGCGGTCATGCACTTTGCAGCCTTTAGTTTGGTCGGGGAGTCTGTTGTTGATCCGTTGAAATATTATGAGAACAACGTGGCGTCTACTCTTACCTTGTTAAAAGTCATGATTAAAAACAATATTAAAAACTTTATTTTCTCTTCAACAGCTGCTACCTATGGAATTCCAGATGTAGAGTTGATTGATGAAACTACTCCCACTAGACCGATTAATCCTTATGGACATTCCAAACTGATGATTGAACAAATCCTGTCAGATTTCTCGAAATCCTATGGATTAAACTATGTGATTCTGCGATACTTCAATGCAGCAGGAGCCCATGCATCAGCAGTAATCGGCGAGAGTCATGACCCAGAGACTCATTTAATTCCGATTGTCCTTCAACAACTGTTAGGGCAGCGAGAAAAGATAGCTGTTTTCGGATCAGATTATGATACCGCTGACGGTACATGTATTCGTGACTATATCCATGTCACTGATTTAGCAAGTGCGCATATCCTTGCCCTCGAGGCGTTACTGGCTGGGAAGAAGTCAACTGAGATTTATAATCTTGGCAACGGTCTAGGTTATTCGGTGAAAGAAGTTATTGAAACATGTGAAAAAGTAACAGGTATAGAGGCGAACGTCGAAATGGCCGACCGCCGTGCCGGAGACCCAGCCATGCTTGTTGCTTCCTCCCAAAAGATTCATTCCGAACTTGGCTGGAAGGCTGAACGGAACTTAGAAAGAATTATTGAGGATGCCTGGAAATGGCACCAGCAGCAACAGTATTAAAATTGGTGCCTGACACCAACACCATAACTCTATTAAAAAACACTGGCCTCCAAAACTTTCGGGCCAGTGTTTTCTTTATTCAGCTAACAATACTGACCTCGCAGCCATTACCCATTGAAGTGTCAGAGTATAAATATCCGTAAAAAACCATGCTAATAACCAAATATACATAAAGAGTAACTCTCTCCTAGTGGGAGTAACCCTTTATTTTGTAATGAGATTATTTCTTCTTTAAACTTACTAACTCCATGACGGTTATTCCGTCGCGTACCGTTTTCACCTGCCCGATATTTTTCGCATAGTAGTAGATATACCCGGAATCTTCCTTTACCTCGATACAGTTTTTAAACGTCCCAGCTGGCGTTTTCACCGTCCTTTTTAAGGAGGTAATCCGAGCTTGTCCTTCTCCCTCATAGCCGATATCCCATTTCAGGCCGACCTTCGCTGGATATTTGATATCGATATAATATTCGGAGTCAATATACCCGGTATAGAGTCCTTTACTGTCTTCGCCGACAATGAATTTTTGCTTATCAGAAGAAGTGGCGTGGTACCAAATATCCCAAGAATCATATTTTTTTCCTGTCGGGATTAATTGGTAGCTTCCTTCCGTCCCTTTATAGGTATAGACTTTGGTCTTATCGATCAAGAAGCTGGCCCGTTTGGTAATAAACTTCAAATACTTTGTGGACACATACGCTTTTTTGGACTTGTATTTAATTTGCGACCAGCCCGATTTGGTTTTCGAATAAACTGTTACTTTGGTGCCTTTTTTGAGGACGCCTTTTTTCTTGGAATGAGTCGTAGGCTTTTCACGTACATTTAGCGCTTTCGTATTTACGGTTGCAGAAGATGTAGAGGCTGCGTAGGAAACCGTTTGAAAAGGTATGAGGATCGTTAGGAACAGTGTTAGTGCAATCAATACTTTTATGAATTTTTTCAGAATAATCCCTCCATTTCTATCTTAATTGTATGGAAGGGAGTTCTATTAATAAATGAATATAAATACAAAAATATAGACAATATCCGTGCTTGTCCGTGTTCGAAATTTGTAGAATTATAGGGGATGTGCATTTTTGTTGAAGTATTTTTCGTTCATAAGTTTCAAGGTTTAGACTTAATTGCTCATTTACCTGTCCGTCGAACTTAGGTATGATTTTCATAGGTACATATTGAAGGGCTGTGAAAGGTTTGAAATTATTCTATAAAAATTATCGATTTACCCTTATCTTGCTAACTGCTATTATCGTGGGCGGGGCGGCAGGTTTGATATTTGGACCAAAGGCTGCACTTGTTAAGCCGTTTGGGGATTTGTTCTTAAATTTAATGTTCATGATGATCGTCCCATTAGTGTTTTTCAGCATTGCTTCTGCAATTGCCAATATGAATGGGATGAAACGGCTTGGAAAAATCATGGGCAGTATTTTGGTTGTGTTCTTAGTAACAGCGTCAGTGGCAGCGATTTTAGGCTTAACAGGCGCCTCCATTATTCATCCGATTGAACATGCCGATATCGCCTCGATTAAAGCGGTAATGAGCCAAACATCTTTTGAGAATAATACTGAGAAATTGTCGTTTCTTGACCATCTCGTTGCCACCTTTACGGTAGGAGATTTCAATTTATTGTTATCAAGAAGTAATATGCTGCAATTGATTGTCTTTTCGCTGCTATTTGGGATTTCCACTGCGATGGTAGGGGAAAAAGCAAAACCTGTGGCTAACTTTTTATCGGCTGCAACGGCAGTCATGATGAAGATGGTCAGTATTATTATGTACTATGCACCGATTGGACTAGGCTGTTATTTTGCTACGGTGATTGGTGAACTTGGCCCGCAAATTCTAGAGGGGTATGCCCGCTCCTTTGTATTATATCTGATACTTGCCGTGATTTATTATTTCGGATTCTTTACCCTGTATGCCTTTATTGCTGGGGGCAAGGATGGTGTGAAGGTTTTTTGGAAGCATGCGATCACGCCATCGGTTACAGCGATTGCCACTTGCTCGAGTGCCGCCTGTATTCCGGTCAACTTGGCCACAGTCAGAAAGATGGGGGTGCCAAAGGATATCGCCGAAACGATTATTCCGCTTGGTGCCAATACGCATAAGGATGGATCTGTGTTTGGCGGTGTGCTGAAAATCGTCTTCTTATTTGCGTTGTTCGGGAAGGATTTAACGAGTATCCCGAATATTTTAAGCATCTTAGCGGTCGCCTTTTTAGTCGGTGCGGTGATGGGGGCGATTCCTGGCGGCGGGATGATTGGTGAGATGCTAATTATCAGTGTGTATGGCTTCCCGCCAGAAACCTTGCCCATTATCGCCGTAATCAGTACGATCATTGATGCCCCGGCGACACTGCTCAACTCCACCGGAAACACCGTGTGTGCAATGCTGGTCACACGCTTAGTCGAAGGGAAGAACTGGTTGAACAAAGCCTTTAAAAGCGAAGAACTTGGTGCCTGACACCATCAAATGATGAAAAAATCCTGCGAGAATGATTAGGTTCTTGCAGTATTTTTTTTGTTTCTTATGGCGCAAATGTTAATTGATGGCTAACATTTCTTAGGGTAAGATTAGGTGATATACAGAGAAACAAAAGGATGGTTTTTATGAAGAGGACGGTAAAGGATATTTTTTATATTTTACTAGGGGCGCTCATTTTTGCCTTAGGGGTCAATTATTTTACGATTCCCAATCATCTTTCAGAAGGCGGCATTTTAGGGATTACAATTATTGCCCACTATTTGTTTGACTGGTCACCGGGTGTCGTAAATTTTGTCTTGAATGTGGCGCTGTTAGCGGTGGGGTATAAATTTTTTGAAAAAAGAACCTTTATATATACGCTCATTTCGATTGCAGCCTGCTCGTTGTGTTTGTATGTAACGGAGGATGCTGGGCATCGACTGACCGAGGATACATTTTTGGCATCGATCTTTGCCGGTTTGCTGGTTGGTGTAGGGCTGGGGCTGATTTTCCGGACGGGAGGAACATCGGGAGGATCAACGATTTTAGCAAGACTGACCAACCAATTGCTAGGCTGGAGCATCGGCAAGGGGATGCTGATTATTGATATTGTAGTCGTAGTGGGATCGATTTTCATTATCGGATTAGAAAAAGGGATGTATACGCTGTTGATTGTGTTTATTGGGGCGAAAGCGATCGATTTCATTGTTGAGGGATTGGATGAAAAGGTAGCCGTACTGATTATTTCGAATACGCAGGAGCATGTGTTGACCAATATTACGAGTCGAATGTCCCGAGGGTTAACGGTGCTAGACGGGCGCGGCGGCTACACAGGGCAGAACAGAGAAGTCCTTTACATCGTCATCAATAAGCAGGAAATCGTCCAACTGAAAAGTATAATAAAAGAAACAGACAAGAACGCCTACGTCACCGTCCACAATGTCCACGAGATGATCGGGCATGGATATAAGGCGAGTTAAGTTTAAGTTTAAGTTGGTGCCTGACACCTAAATTGGTGTCAGGCACCATTTTTATCTTTTTGAAACACTTACACGCCCTGAGAAGAAGGTGGCGCCGCCGCCCATATCGGCGATTCGGTCGGGAGTAAGTGCGTTTACTAGCTGTTTCGAGTCGGCATTGGCTGTATCGGCCCAAAGACCTTGCGTCACCACGACTCCTGGCAGGACTTGCTCACCCACAGAAACCTTCAATTCACATTCACCGCGCTGATTCCAGATTCGAACCGTATCGCCATCTTCAATTCCCTCCGATAAAGCATCAAGATGATTCATATAGATTTTCGGCTCTTTTTCCAATGTTATATGTTTTTGATTGTTGGAAAAGGTAGAGTTTAAGAAATTATGATTTGGGCCCGGAACAAATTGGTATCGGTGGTCCCCATCGTCCTCTAAAGGTATGTAAGTTGGCAATGGGGGATACCCATCCTTTTTCATCTTCTCAGAAAATAACTCAATTTTTCCACTAGGGGTTGGCAGGTTGCCAGGAAATATCGGTTTTACCTTGGCCTTCATGAATGTTTGTTCCACTAATGATTCATAGCTAATCCCGTTTAAATAAGGGTTGCGTGGATTATCCAAGGCTTGTGCAATCATCACCGCTTCCGTTTCCTGAAAGAGTGGTTCCGTGAAATCCATCCCCTCGGCAAGCAATCGGAACACCTCAACATTGGATTTTGACTCAGCAAATGGTTCAATGATCGGCTGCTGCAACTGAATGTAATGATGCCAATACGATGTGTACATGTCAGTGTTTTCAAAAGAGGATGTTGCCGGTAAAACGATATCCGCATATTTGGCCGTTTCGGTTAAAAATAAATCATGGACCACCGTAAATAAATCTTCACGTTCTAAACCGTTTCTGACCTTATTTGTATTCGGTGCTACCACAGCAGGATTTGAGCCGTACACATAAAGTGACTTCACTGGCGGTTCTAGAGCAAGTAACGTGTCACCGAGAAGGTTCATATTGATCACGCGGGTCTGTTTATTTTTCAATAGATCCGGTCGTTGCAAGTGCGCGGTATTCGGTGCCAGATAGGCCGAATTTCCTTTGATTGCACCGCCGCCTTTGATAAGCCATTGGCCTGTAAGGGCGGGAAGGCAGGAGATCGTCCGGACGAACATGCCGCCATTGTCATGATGCTGAGGACCATTACCGATGCGAATAAACGCAGGTGATGTTTCACCGTACATACGGGCCAGTTTGTATATATCCTCTACTGGGACACCTGTGATCGCAGAAACGGTAATTGGGTCATATTGGATGACATGCTCACGCAGTTCCTCATGACCGATTGTATACTTTTCTAAAAAGTCTTGGTTGACCAGGTTTTCGGCAAATAGAATGTGCATCATTCCCAAAGCGAGGGCACTGTCCGTGCCAGGCAAAATCGGAATAAACCAATCTGCTAATCTGCCAGTTTGATTTTTGAGAACATCAATAACGATGATTTTAGCCCCGTTTTGTTTACGGGCTTTTTGAGCAAGGGCGACTTGATGCATGTTGGTGCTGGCCGCATTAATTCCCCAAAAAATGAAGAGCTTTGAATCAATTGTATCTTCCGGGTCGATGCCGATGCTGCCGCCCATGGTATACTTATAGCCTTCTGAGCCTGCTGCGGAACAAATGGTTTGATCTAATCGGGAAGCCCCCAGTCGATGGAAGAAACGGCGGTCCATTCCCTCGGCATTAAGCCGGCCCATATTTCCGTAAAAACTGTAGGGAAGGATGCTCTCCGGTCCGTTAGATTCTATTAAATTGCTCCACCGGGAGGTAATGGTCTCGATCGCTTCCGCCCAGCTGATTCGTTCGAACTTGCCTTCACCTTTAAGGCCGGTGCGTTTTAGCGGGTATTTCAAGCGATTTTCATCATAAATCCGTTCTGTCATATTTCGGACTTTGTTGCAAATATGCCCTTTGGTGACCGGATGTTCGGGGTCACCCTCCACTTTAATAATCCTCCCATTTTCCTTATGTAGAAGTAACCCACACTGATCCGGACAATCAAGCGGGCAAACCCCATGAAAAATACCTTCCCGTTCCTGAATAAAAGAACTCATAGCCCTATCCATCTCCTTTCGTGTTTGGTGTAAGTGTTTGGTGTAAATGTCGGTGTAGAGTTTGGTGTCAGGCACCGCTCGTGGACAACTGTTCCTCTGAGGGAGACAGTTCCACGCGTGTTAAATGCTAATTTCTAATATTGCTACTATCATAACATCAAATTCTTGGATATGAACAAATATGGTATGCTATTTTTAGTGGCCATCGAGAGGCAGGGATTGATTTATGAAGAAATGGAGAATGCTAGGAGTGGCGATTATGCTGGTATCACTAATGTCAGCATGTGCCCAAGAGATACCTCACACAAACACATCCAAAGATAATGTCATCGTTTTAGATAAAGAAACAATCAAAGGATTTGAAAAGGGGATTCTGGTCGGAACGCCGCTGCGATTAGATAAAAAAATCCACTTAGCAGATGTCGAAAAAGTTTGGGGCAAATATGAAGAAATGCATGATCACGAAGATATCCATACCTATGTCTATACGATAAAAAATCGACGGGTCGTAATTGATGAAGATGAATTAAAAACACTTTACATGTTTCACGTCGAGATGGGAATCACCAGAGAAGAGATTTTAGCGAAAATGGGGAACCCTACAAAAGGGAAAAAGACAGGGAAAACGCTTGTGTATCAAAAAAGGGATTACCGGGTCACCTTCGGATCTTTTGATGATAAAACGTGGAATTTAATCTTGTATAAGGTTCCACAAGATCATTAAGCCTATTTTATTTAGGAGAATACAAAAAATGAAATGGGCCACATTGAGAAGTTCCATTCAATGTGACCACATTCATAGAATACTTGAACTAAGGGTTCGAATTCGCTGTTACTGACCAAGTTGTTTTATTTGATCAAGGATGTTGCTTATTTCTTGGACACTTTGAAAAATTTCTGTGTTTTCAAGGGTAGAAGGGTCGAGTAACCCATTATGGATATTTTTTAAATATAGATCTATGCCAGCAGTTAATTTGTTGTTTTGGTCAACAAGTTGCTGATGTAAGTCGGCTGCTATTTCTGGTGCTTGAAGTTTATTGAATGAATTGATTTCTTGTTTCATTTCTTGAAGCATCGTTTGCAGTTTTTTTGTGGCCTGCTGATCGCTTACGGCTTGTTGCGCAATAGATGGAGCATCATTTGCAAAAGCTGTCGCTTTATTTAGATAGTCCGATGCATCATTTACATAGGAGAGAGTATCCTTCGCCTCATTTAGCAAGGAGCATCCACTCAGGATAAAAAGAATCGCCGCGGCTAAACCTAATACCTTCATTTTCATGTAGAAACCTCCGTTTTATCAGATTTTGTATTGGAAGAGTATGCTGAGTTAGGACCCGAACGTGATACTAAGTTAATCTACGTCCGTAAATAATCTAATCATTATCATATGGTTTGAGATTTATTTCGTTGCTGATGCATAAGCAGTTTAGGAAGCTAATATCAATAAAAATAGTAAGAACTTTGATTCATTAGAAATTCCGCTTACTTCTTGAAGCATCCCTTAACCCATTCTTTCTAAAAGTGTAAAATCCTAAACGGGTGTCAGGCACCATCGTTGATATTTTCATATTGTTTTTAGTGAAAAGTACAGAATAGTAAGCACCCTAGAGTCTCGTCTCACGTAGGATATTTTTGAGAGAAAACGGGGGAGGTTTTACTATGTATCCGTACACGAATTATTACGATGCTTTATATAGACAAAATAATAAATTGATTAGAGAAGTGGAAAAAGCGATTCATGGTGAGTATAACGCTATCCATTGTTATAGCAAATTAGCAAAATTAGCTACCAATGAGAAGGAGAAAGGTCAAATTCTTGAAATACGCCAAGATGAAATAAAACACCATAAACAATTTGAACACATTTATACTCAGCTAACCGGACGAAAGCCACAACAACCAAAGCTCAGTGAGGAATGTCCTGATGTTTACCTAGAGGGACTAGAATTTGCCTTGCAAGATGAGCAACTCACGGTGGATTTTTACCTGGAAGTCGCTGATGGTACTTCGGATCCAACTATAAAAGAAGTATTTCGGAGAGCGGCCGCCGATGAGCAAAATCATGCAGTCTGGTTTTTGTACTATTATGCTAAAAATAAGTAAAATTGGTATGGTTAACGGTCAAAAAACCACCCTTGTCACTGATGGCAAGGGTGGTTTTGAGTGTGTGTATTAGTGGTTATTAATCCCCGCCGCTGTCTCCACCGGAATCCCCGCCAGAATCGGTATCGCCATTATCATTCGAGTAGTCTGAATCATTGTGATAATCATTTACATAATCATTGCTATCAGATCCTTTTGGTCCTTTTCCAATGCTTGGAAAGATAAAAAAGGCCGCGATTATAGCTAAGGTTCCAAAGAACTCCTGCACTCCAAAAATAAGATAAACCCCATAGATGAGAAGCAATCCACCCAACAGCCATTGAATGATTCTTACCGCGTTCAGAGACAACCACCCCCAAATAAAAAGTAAGAAAAATAAAGCCATACAAAATAAATATTACATTTTAGGTCTTTTTATACATCTTTTATGGTGTTATGGTGATAAATGGTGTCAGGCACCATCCGTGGACACTTGTCTTTACTGGGTGGACAAAAGGTGCGGTGCTTAATGTTATCTGGGATATCGTGAATTTTGGTGTGTTGTGCAGGATTTTGGGAAGTGGTGTCGAATCAATGTGTTAGTGGTATACTTTTTCGTTTCCTGTATGGGGGAGCGGTCTTTCCCACATCTTCACACATCTACCCCTATCTCCCTCGACTCCACCTGTTTTTATCCCGCCCCATTAATTTTTAAGGAGTGATTTACAATGGTTCGCAGTGTTCGCCTTTGGTACAAAGGTGCGAAGTATCATGTTACGAGCAGAGGCATTAGAAGAAGTTCCCTTTTTTTCGACAATGATGATTTTGAGAAGTATCTGGCCCTATTGAAAGAAACAAAAGAGCGTTATCCCTTTAACCTTCACACATACTGCTTAATGACGAATCATATCCACCTGCAGCTTGAAACACTAGAAACCCCGCTAAGTACAATCATGAAACATCTCAACACTAAATTCGCTAAATATATTAATAAAAAATATAATTTCTCTGGTCATGTGTTCGAAAAGCGATACGGTGATGAACTTCTTAATTCTCCTGAATACGAGATAGACGTAAGTAAATACATTCATTTAAATCCAACTTCAGCAGGGATGGTGGTAAATCCTGAAGATTATCCTTGGAGCAGCTGCCGGGCCTATATCTTCGGTGAGAGTATCCCTTTAATTGACCCCCAACCACTTCTTTCCTATTTTCCCGATCCGCCCCTTTCACACTATGAAAATTATCTAAACGCACTACCCACAGACAAGTTTTTTTGGGAAGATGGAAAAATTCACATGCTCGATAAGGAGGATGTGAGATGTGGGCTAAAGTAACGAGTATCGCCTTAAAAGGGATGGAAGGATATCGTGTAAATGTAGAGGTTGGCTCTTATGTAGGGAACGATTCCTTTAAAATTGTCGGTCTGCCGGATGCGGCGGTGAAGGAATCCAAGGAGCGTATCATTGCTGCACTTCGAACATTAGGTTATCATCTATCAGGACAGAAAATTACCATTAATTTATCACCTGCAGATCAAAAAAAGTACGGTTCCATGTTTGATTTGCCGATGGCGATAGCGGTTCTGCAGAGTTTGCATGAACTCGATATAATAGTTGCCGAGGATACAGGATTCCTGGGAGCATTATCGTTAGATGGCTCCATTCAGCCAGTCGAAGGGATGCTGCCTGCTGTCCTTGCTGCAAAGAAACTAGGGATCCAAAAGCTTTATATCCCTTTTAATGAAGAATTGCCTGTATTAGAACTTGAACCAATGGAAATTATCTATGTTTCTAGTTTGCAGGAGTCGATCTCACATCTTTTAGGACAATGGGTTCCTTCTTTTAAAAAAAGACAAAAGGACGAGAGATTTACCAGCATTACTTATTTAGATATGAAGCAGATTATAGGGCATAAAGGGGCCAAGCACGCTTTAGAGATTGCAGCGGCAGGAGAACATCATGTGTTACTGACTGGCCCGCCCGGTTGTGGAAAAAGCATGTTAGCTGAATCTTTCCCTTCTATTTTGCCTTCACTAACTAAAGAGTCGTTACTTGAGGTTATCAGTTTGTATCAATTGAGTCAGAATCCTTATCCCCCATCCAATATGCCGCCTTATCGAAATCCGCATCACTCCGCTTCACTCCGCTTCAGGAGTTTCAATTATCGGCGGAGGACAATACCCAAAGCCTGGTGAAATATCCTTAGCCCATCGTGGTGTTTTGTTTCTTGATGAAATCGGGGAGTTTTCGAAAAAAACTTTAGATATGCTCCGTCAGCCATTAGAAAATGGATTGATCATGATTAGTAGAACGCATGCGACCATTACATACCCAGCATCGTTTATATTAATCGCAGCGATGAATCCATGCCCATGTGGCTATGAAGGATCAAATACGCATTATTGTACTTGTACAAGGAAGCAAATAATGGCTTACCAGAATAGGCTTTCTGGCCCGCTTAGGGATCGTTTTGATATTAATCTTACTTTAGGGCCGATTGATTTTAACTCTGCCGTACATGAAAAGGAAGGTGAGTCCTCTAAAATTGTCAGGGAACGAGTGGAGGAGGCGAGGGACAGACAATATGATCGATATGGGAGAGAGGTTTGTAACGGAAGAATCCCTTATGAAATGCTATTGGACAAAAGCCCTTTAACCGGTGCACAACAATCTAGGTTACAGCGACTAGCTCTTAAAAATAACTGGAGTAACCGGACACAAATCAAAATTATCCGGCTAGCTCGTACCATCTCAGATCTGCAATCAAGCCGTGCCATAACCGACCAAAGCATATGGGAAGCCATCCAATTGAATGAGGTGTGAACGCCCAAATAAAAGGACAGTATGGAGCAGCGACCTTCATTAATTTAGGTGTCAGGCACCATGTGAAAAATTCACATGGTGCCTGACACCAACACCAACATCCCCAACACCAGCTGACCGTAGTCTCTTATATAAATAATAACAGGCTGAGGGCCATTACTGCCATTCCTCCCATTAATCCGTAGATTGATAGATGTGCTTCGTCGTATCTTTTTGCAGCGGGCAGTAATTCGTCGAGGGAGATGAAGACCATGATCCCGGCAACCGCTGCAAAAATAATTCCGAACATGATTTCGTTTAGAAACGGCATTAAGAATAGGTAGGCGGCTAATGCCCCGACTGGTTCAGATAAACCAGACAAGAATGATAGTTTAAAGGCCCGCTTTTTATCCCCTGTCGCAAAATAGACAGGAACAGAAACGGCAATGCCCTCTGGTACATTGTGAATCGCAATCGCAACGGCAATGGCAATCCCAAGGGCAGGGTCTTGCAGCGCCGAAGTGAAGGTGGCAATCCCTTCCGGAAAGTTATGAATTCCGATTGCGAGGGCTGTAAATGTGCCCATTTTTAACAAATCTGGCTTTTCACCAGTACTCGTACTTCCTCCCCTCGTCATGTCCTCTACTTTCTTTAGTTCATGGGGGTTACTTTGCTTGGGAATAAATTTATCAATGCTGGCGATCAACAGCATCCCAGCAAAAAATCCGCCGACCGTTAACCAGTTTCCTAATCCAACGCCCAAGGAATCTACAAGAGCTACCTTGGCCTTTACAAAAATCTCAACCATCGACACATAGATCATCACACCTGCAGAGAATCCGAGAGTTACTGATAAAAATTTAGTATTGGTATGTGAGGTAAAGAACGCAAGGAGGCTGCCAATTCCTGTTGCCAGCCCTGCAAACAATGTTAACCCAAAAGCTAATAACAGATTTTCAGTCACTGTGATCACTCCTTCATGAACTGAATTCCGTATTTATAGAAAGGGGATGTAGTCTCCGCTACATCCCCTAAATCTATAGGTTTATACCAATATATTATATTGGTGTCAGGCACCAGATTATTCCTCGTCTTTTTTCTGCTTTTTCTGTGCCTCTTGGAGGGCGAGGAGGATGTCTTGGACGTCGATTTTCCCGTCGTTATTTAGGTCTGTTAGTGTATTTTCTGGCCCTGTTTCCGGCGGTGTTGCCGTTGTCGGGGTTGGAGAAGTCAGTGTCTGAGCAACAGCTGGCTGCTTCGGCCTAAAAGCAAAGGTAAACAACAATAGAATGATAATGAGAACTCCAGATACACCATCCACGATATAGAAGGTTGTGGCGTAATCGGACCAGAGTGTCTTGCTGCTTCCCATTTTCTTCTCAGCATTCGCGATATATTGTTTGATTTCGGAATGATTTGGGTAAATCCGCTGAACCGCCTCGAATTTTTCTAACGCATGCTTATAGTAGCCGCCCCAGTAAAGATTAAGTCCTTCTTGGTAAAGTTTATCCGTTTCGCTCTTTGCATTTTTCGCCCCAGCTTGGTTTACAAATTCTTTGACCGTATTAACAGGAACGGCAAAGTTAAAGCCTTGAACTTCCTGGCCATTAACTGTGTCACCCCTAAAGGTGAGCAGCCCAATGATTTCCCCTTTTGTGTTGATGACCGGCCCGCCGCTATTTCCATGCGTGGCAGCCGCATTAATTTGAATGACCGGGCTTCCTTGATCTGTCTTTTTGGAAGTAGCCGAAATTTGACCGGCATTCATCGAAGAAACCAGCGACGAATCAGGTGATAATAGATCCGAATCGGCAGCAGCAGGATATCCGCTGACCCAAACATTATCTTGGTTTTGGATATTATCTGAATCACCAAGAGGTAAAGTCGGCAGATTTTTGCCCTCAATTTTTAAAACCGCCACGTCTTTTCCTTCGTTAATTGGGGCACCATAGCTTTTTACTTCTCCATCAAGGACATCTCCGCTAGGTAAAATTACTTTTAAAACCTTTTGAATTCCCGAGTATTGTGTGTACTGGACCATATATTTATAGGCAGTTTCATAGTCGACTTTAAAATAATCCGCGATGATTGTTACTAGTTGTTCAAAGGCAGCATTGGCAATTTCCGCATCTTCCTGTTGGGTCGCTTCCACCACATGTGCATTCGTAACGATATAGCCGTTCGAGCTAATAATGGCCCCTGAGCCTGAGCCTCCCACAACAGATTGGTTATTTAACTTCTCTAATATGGCGATAACTTCAGGATCATACGGATTATTAAACTGCCATTGTACAACAGCATAATCTACGATTCGAACCACTGCTGGCTTCGAGTATTCCGCAAGTTTTTGGGCTTGAGCGATTTTGCCAGCCTGTGGTTTAAGATTGATTAGGAATATAGAAGCCACCATGACCGCAATAAGCAGCAAACTGATAGGGATGGTAATAAGGGCCCTTTTTTTCAAAACATTATTCACTCCTAGGTTGGGTATTTTTCGAAATTTACTCTGCAATATATTCGCCCTAGCGAGAAAAGTAATATTGTACAAAGAAATTTTTAGAAAACAATAAGGTGACATTGGAAGGGAAAGAATATGATTTTTTCATAAATGAGCAATCTTTGGTATCATGTTAGTGAATGAAATATTATGGATTGAAGGATACTTGGAGGCCGCTATGGATAATCAATTGAAGGTAATGACTGTATTTGGAACGAGACCGGAAGCGATAAAAATGGCTCCCTTGGTAAAAGAATTAGGGAAATACCCTGATCATATTAAACCGATTGTTACGGTTACTGCTCAGCACCGGGAGATGCTTGATCAGGTGTTGCAAATTTTTGAAATTACTCCTGATTATGATTTAAATATAATGAAAGAACGGCAAACCTTGCTAGAAGTAACAACCCGGAGTTTAGAAGGGCTCAATCAAGTTCTTGCGGACGTCAAGCCGGATATTGTCCTGGTCCATGGTGATACGACGACCACCTTTGTCGCGAGCTTAGCTGCTTTTTATCATTCGATTCCGATTGGACACGTTGAGGCTGGACTCCGGACTCATAATAAATATTCCCCGTACCCGGAGGAAATGAACCGTCAGTTGACAGGGGTGTTGGCAGATCTTCACTTCTCGCCAACTTCCCAATCGAAGCAAAATCTTTTGATGGAAAATAAGCGGGAAGCCGGGATTTATATCACTGGAAATACGGCCATCGATGCGCTAAAAACCACAGTGAGAGATAATTATACTCACCCTGTTTTAGACAAACTTGGGAATGACCGGTTAATTCTTATGACGGCCCACCGCAGGGAAAACACAGGGAAGCCAATGGAAAATATGTTCCGTGCGATTCGACGGTTGGTTGAAAAGCATGTGGATGTTCAGGTGGTGTATCCTGTCCATATGAATCCAGTGGTTCGTGAGATTGCTAATCGTGTACTGGGCAAACACGAAAGGATTCACCTCATCGAGCCGCTAGATGTGATCGATTTCCATAACTTTGCCTCAAGAGCCTATTTGATTTTAACGGACTCTGGCGGTGTCCAGGAAGAGGCGCCATCCCTAGGTGTACCCGTATTAGTATTGCGCGATACCACTGAACGGCCAGAAGGAATTGAAGCGGGCACGCTAAAACTTGCAGGAACAGATGAGGAAACAATCTTTGATCTTGCGGATGGGCTGCTGTCAGACCCTGCGGCCCATGACAAGATGGCTCATGCCTCGAACCCTTACGGAGATGGCTTTGCTTCTGAACGTATCGTCAAAGCTATCCTCCACCACTTCGGAAAAGAGGAACGGCCATCGGACTTAGGAGAATGATTGATTAAGGAGAAATGGTTAAATGAAGTTAAATAAGATTCATCATGTAGCGGTAATTTGTTCGGATTATGAAAAATCTAAGGATTTTTATATACGAGTCCTTGGGCTCACTCCGGTAAATGAGGTATATCGGGAGGAACGGGATTCCTATAAGCTTGATTTAGCAGTGAATGATCAATATCAAATTGAATTGTTTTCGTTCCCGTCCCCAGCTGAACGGCCAAGCTATCCTGAAGCAGCTGGATTGAGGCATCTTGCATTTGAAGTAGATGATATCGAAGAGGCAGTTCAATATATGTCCAATCATCATGTGAATGTTGAGGACGTCCGTGTAGACCCCATAACAAACAAGAAATTTACCTTCTTCGCAGACCCAGATGGGCTGCCGATTGAACTGTATGAGCGGTAGTTTTACCTAATTCAGTTTGTGACAACCCAATGAATTGCCAAAAAGAGCAGGACCCCCTGGTCTTGCTCTTTCTTTAAATGTAACGGAGTAGTTCTTGCCTTGCAACCAGAATTAAAATCTTCCCCAGTCATACCTTGGACTAGGCAGGCCATATTCACTTGGGGACCATGTGCCATAGCCGCTTAAACTGGGAGTTGGCTGGAACGGTTGCCCATACATGTTCATATTCGGTCCAACTCCTGGGTAACCCGGGCTGCCTCCAGTCGGATAGCCTAAGCCAATACCCCCGCCAAATGCTCCGCCAGGCCCGGGGCCGTATGGATTGAAACTTTGACTAGGTGCTCCAGGGAATCCTCCGAATCCACCATAACCAGGGAATCCTCCATAACTTCCTCCAAATCCGTATCCTCCTGGATTAGCTGCATTTGCCAGCCCAGCCCCACCTAAATACCCTAAACCAAGCCCAAGCAGGCTCGAGCTTAATGACCCAAGATTTAATCCTGGATGTCCCCCATGTCCTCCATGTCCGCCATGGTTATGGTGCCCGTCATGATTGTGATGCTGTCCACCGAAATGATGCTGTCCCCCGGAATGATGGTGCCCGTCATGATTGTGATGCACTCCGCCCCCATGATATTGTCTTTGAAAATTCAGCTCATTTCCTACACTATTTTGATACTCCATTGGCATATAATAAGGTTGATACATATCTATTCTCCTCTCTCCTCACTACCTGTATCTATCCTATGCATCTAACAAACTGACTCTTGGGCAGAAAGAAGCCTACAGTGGGGGTTCGACATCCGCCACTACCTAAAAAATACGTCTCAAGTCCTAGATTTCTTTCCGTTTGAAGTCTATGGCGGGGAGGAGTTTTTTCCTGTATTGTGGAAGTAGTTAATGGAAGTAATTTTCTTTTTGGCATATATTTTAGAGGGAAATGAAACATTCCATTGCATTCATTCGTAGGAATATAAAGATGTCTTAAGTCAGGAGTCGATCCAAATATGAACCCGATTTTGTCGTTTCTTATCCGCTCATCTGCGGCCGTCCCAATAACCATCTTAACGTGGCTGATCAGCTATTTTCCTTTTGACCAAACCTTTTGGGCAGCAACGGGAATCGCCTTAACAACAGGAATGCTTACTCATTTTATTCTTGGCATTGTGATGAACACCCGCTTTTTAAAAAAGCATCAAATATCCAGAAAAGAATATCGGTACATAAGGAAAAACCTTATGGAAGCCAAACAGAAAATCAATCGCTTGAATAAAAACCTATTTTCGATTCGCGATATTTCATCTGTCAAACAAAGAATTGATCTCATAAGAATTACAAAAAAGATACACAAGATGACAACCAAAGAACCGAAGCGTTTCTACCAAGCGGAGCAGTTTTATTTTTCCCATTTGGACTCCATTGTGGAACTTACCGAAAAATACAGCTTTCTATCTTCCCAGCCGAAAAAGAACATGGAGATGGGCCAATCTCTCATCGAAACCCGTCATACTCTTGATGAACTCACAAGGGTAGTGGAAGAGGATTTGTACAAAGTGATTTCAGATGACATTGATCACTTGAATTTTGAAATTGATGTTGCAAAGCATGCTCTCAATAAGGAAAAGAGCGCTAAATTCCCGGAAGAAAATAGGTGGCTAAAATGACCGAAAACAACCCAATTCAACCAAGTAAAACTGGTAATTTATTAGATGATATCCTTGCTGATCCTTTTGGAGGTCAACTGGAGACGGCTAAAAGTCCAATCCAGCAAACAAGCGAGGTGAAACCTGTCAAATTAATTGATGTGATTCCGGAAGAACATCGGGCCAAGGCTTATCAGATTGCCGAGCAAATCGATCCTACAAACCATCAGTCGATGATTCAATATGGTACCCAAGCCCAAGGTAAGCTGCTATCATTCTCACATACGATGCTTGAACATGTGCAGAAACAGGATGTGGGGGAAATCGGGCAGATCATTAGCGATTTAATGAAGCGGCTGGATGAAGTGAATCCCGATGATTTGAAGGATGGGAAGCCATCCTTATTTGCTCGTATGTTTGGAAAAATTTCAAGCTCGGTTCAAGAAGTGCTTTCCAAATATCAAAAAACGGGTGCACAAATTGACCGAATTAGTGTAAAACTAGACCGCAGCAAGAATGTCTTGATGTCCGATATAAAATTGCTCGAACAGTTGTATGAGACCAATAAGGAATACTTCCATGCCTTGAATGTCTATATTGCTGCTGGGGAGATTAAGCTGGAGGAAATGCAGGAAAAGACGATTCCTCAGCTGAAAAAAGCAGCGGAACAGACCAATGATCAAATGAAGTTTCAAGAAGTGAATGATATGATCCAGTTTGCGGATCGGTTGGATAAACGTCTGCATGATTTGAAATTAAGCCGAGAAATTACCATTCAAAGCGCACCGCAGATTCGTTTGATTCAAAATACGAATCAAGCGCTTGTGGAAAAAATCCAATCTTCGATCATGACGGCGATTCCATTATGGAAAAATCAAGTCGCGATCGCCTTAACCTTAATTCGCCAGCGTCATGCGGTTGAGGCGCAAAAGCAAGTTTCGAAAACAACGAATGAGCTGCTTTTGAAAAATGCAGAAATGCTAAAAACCAATACCATCGAGACGGCGAAAGAAAACGAACGAGGAATCGTTGATATTGAAACCTTAAAGAAAACACAGGAAAGCCTGATCACTACACTCGAAGAAACAATGCGAATCCAAGAGGAAGGCCGCCACAAGCGCCGCATAGCCGAGCAGGAACTAGCGTCAATGGAAAACGACCTTCGATTAAAACTACTAGAGATAAAAGGGAAATAAAAAATAGGCCCTCGCTGCAACCAAACATGTGCAGCTAGGGCCTATTTTATTAAAAATGATTTTGGTGTCAGGCACCAAAATCAAAATCAAAATCAAAATATATCAGTTATTCACTTATTCACAACGGTGGCGTCCACATATTCTTCAAGCGTGATGCCGCGTTCCATGATTTCTTTGGCGATTGTTTTACCGACGTAGCGTAGATGCCATGGTTCATATTGATAGCCGGTGATGTCGTCTTTGCCTTTCGGGTAGCGGATGATAAAGCCATATTCCGCTGCATGATCTTCGAGCCAAACCGCTTCATCAGTACCCCCGAAGCAGTCCTCGGCGGCACATTTGCCATCCCCGCCCGTAACATCAATGGCAAGGCCGGTTTCATGTTCGCTCGTTCCTGGAACGGCACTATATTTTCTTGCTGCCTCATATCCATCTTGGTTCACGTAGTGGTTGAACAACGCTGCTTGGGTAGCATGTGACCTGTAGGCCGACACACCTAACAGATTCACGCCCTGTTGTTTTGCGCCGGCAAATAATTTTTCAATTGCTGCACCGGCATCGGCTCTCATTTGCCGCTTTTCTGACTTTTGTTTAAAGGTAAAGGGGATATCTGGATAAATTAAATCGCTTGGCTGGAATTGATCGGGCAGTTTATTGCTTTTATTCACAAGAACAGGTATAACTTCTTGGGAGGAAACCGCTTGACTGCCAGCATTTTGTTGATGATCTTCAGCACGAGGAGAACTTTTCTTCGTCAAGTTCCCTTCATCCTGCAAAAAATGAAGTGTCCCTGTGCAGCCTGCTAATGAGAGTGTAAACACAACAAGAAATAGAAAAACATACCGTATCTTAAACATAGTCATAAATTCACCCCAGTAACATCATGGACAGGAACATAGACTTTAAAACGTTCTTTTTTAACTCTTGTCCCTATAAATGGTATAAGCGTGGCTTGTGAACTTTAAGTATGCGTCAACCAGCCCATCTATCATTTAGCTGTAAAAAAGGTAGAATAAGTTACCAGAAATTGATAGATTGTGGGTCTAAAGGCACTTTTATTTTATAAATTAGTTGCTTATATTCTAAATAAACACATAAATCGTACGAAACGGCAAAACCATTGAAAAGTGGTGACGCAAAACTATAGGGGCTAAGGTTTTAAGAACGATGCTTGCCAGTTACCGAACACGATCACTCCTGCGATTTATGTTCATCACTAATGAGGGGGATTTTTTGTGTTGAAAATGTTTATAAAGTGCAAATATTACTATCATTTACTCCAGCACCGCCACAATGAACTATTAAAGCAAGACTGTCTGGATGAGGAATTAAGAGCAAAGCTAATAGTTAAAGCAAGTTATCATAATAGTAAAGCATTTGAATTCGCCCTAAAAATGTAAGTGAAACCATATATGTAGAGAAAGCCAGTATTGTGATACCGGCTTTTTTTACGTTTTATGGTATAAAATACTTCCATAGGACAACCATTACAGGTAGAAACGTTAATGGCTGAGAGGGGATTTACTGAATGTACAATCGGACAAAATTTAAAATCATGAAACCAGTGAATGAGGTGTTTGAGGCTTTCGTGGACCCTGAGAAAATCAAGAATTTTTGGTTCTCATCAGCTGCAAGATGGGAACAGGGCCAGACCGTCACACTTAGATATGAAGAATACAATGCCGAAGTAGTTATTGAAGTCATCGAGGTCTTGCCCAACAAGAAAATTGTGTACCGCTGGGGCACAGATGGGAAAGGAAATATAGTAACGATTTCACTCGAAGAATTGGATTCTTCAAGCACCATCATTGAGATTACCGAAGAAGGATTTAGAGAAGATGACGACGAGTTCATGAGTAATCTTCTGGATAATAAAGAAGGCTGGGTCTTTATGCTGACCTGTCTAAAGGGATATTTGGAGTCTGGTATTAACCAATTAAGGGGAGCCATCGTTAAATAATGAAAGCAGCTTGGAGAAATCCAAGCTCTATTTAGTTAAAGTGAGTCTGTTGCTACGCACATCATTTACTCAAGACTTTGAACAAACTAACAATGAAAGCAGGCTCGTTCAAACAGTTGCTATGCGACAAGAATGTTTTCGGCAAAATCCTATAGAAATAGTTTCCATCAACATCGGGCACCCTATAAAAAAAGGGGGTGCCGCGATGAAGCAGAATGAAGAGAAAACTAGTGAAGGCTTAAATGAAATTTTTGAAATCATTAATGCAAAAGGTGACACGGGAGAGTTAAAGGAAATTGTGGATCGATATGACAGTGAAAATCCGGCAGAAGACTCGAATAGATAATGACAAAGGCCTAGCCATTTCGCTAGGCCTTTTGTAATGGGGAATGTGGATAATATTAATCGATACTGTGGATATATTAATATGAATTGTGGGTAAAATTGTTAATTTTGTGGATAAAACTGTGAGTTTTGTGGATAATTTCATCGATTGGTATGTATATTGAAAAAATTCATAATTTATTCACATTATCTGTGAATAAATGTTGAAAAATTGTGGATATTCCCGCAATTCATGTGCATATAATCAGTATTAATGTTGATAACGTTGTTAATATCTGCAAATTTAAAAGAAAAATTTATTAAATCATCGGCTATCGAGGTTTCCCGACAGCCTGAATAGCTTTCAAATAATTGGGTCAGTATAATTGTTCAAAGCTAAAATTAGAAATGAATATCAAAAGTATTCATAAACCAGCTATCATCATACTTACGACGATTAAAGTATAACTCTCGTTGTTTTAGTACGTTTGTTTTCAGAACCTCTGATTCTATTATAATGGGGTCACAATGTTTAATCAGCCCTCTGCATTTTTCTATTCGCTCTTCAGAAAAATGACTAAAGGCCATTCTCATCATATTAAAGTAAAAATCATCCCAACTTACCGTGTAGGGGTGTATAGAGCGGAACACATGCAGGATTTTCACTGCTGGCTCCACATAGCAACTATATCCAAACAGCCACAATTTTATTGAAATCTCGACATCCTCATAACCCCAAACTCTTAATTCGCTGTCAAAACCACCAATATCAGTAAACACTTCCTTGGATACTGCTAAACATCCTCCCGGCAGGATCGCAGTTGGAAAAAGCTCCTTTTTATCCAAATGCCATTGAACTTCTAGTGATTCATTTAAGGATTGTCCAAATCCAGGAGTCATAGGATTACTTACGTTGGCAATCCCGGGAGCTGCAGCATCTGCAATCCCCTTTTGCAAGGGGTCTAGCAGGCCTTCTATCCAGTGATCTTCAAAAAAAAGGTGGGCATCACAAAAAATCAGATAGGATCCGCTGGCATGTTGAACCCCTAGATTTCTAGCACATGCTGCTCCAATGCCTTTACTGTTTATAAGTTTTATTTGTTTTGTTCCATAAGAGGAGATAAATTCACAGCAATTGTCTGTTGATCCATCGTCCACTACGATGATTTCAAAAGGATACGCTGTTTTAACCTGAAGTGCGGACTCAATAGTATTTCTAACATTGCTGCCTTCGTTTTTAACGGGAATAATCAAGGATACCATCGGATCCTCAATATTTTTCATTAGATCACCTTTTCTGATTTTATTCGATAGAATAACCATTAGAAAAAATAAACGCATAAGGTTTATGTAGCTAACCAAAGGATGGACCTTTGGTTAGCTTTCGCTATCATGTGGCAGCAATTAGCATCTTACTAGAGTAACTAGAACATCAGTTGGAGTTAAAGCAACAATATCAACGATGTTAAAACCATTAGCTACTAGACAGCTGATAAAAGCTGTAGCAGCAGGTACTGGTGCAGGAGTTGGGGTTGGAACTGGTCCTGGAGAGATAGGAGGTAAACTACATGGAAGAATACTTCCAGCTACAAACACAGAAAGTACAGCATCGTTAGTTGGATTAAATCGTAAATTTACTACATCACCTGCACAACCACGACGTCTTCTAGTTCCAGTAGTTCCAGTAGTTCCAGTAGTCTCAGTCCCTGCAGTTTCAGTTCCATTATTAGTCCCTTTACCTTTTCCTTTTGCCATTTAAACACCTCCTTTTATAGTAAGTTAATTAATTTGTTCACTATATCTTATTTACATTTTCCATAGCGGTACAGGCTATATCCCCAAAGCAAAAACACATTTTTTAATTAAGTTTTAAGTTTCACATAAACAGCATTGGAAAATATTAAAAATCATCTATGGAGGATGACGCTGTTAGGATGCAAATTTAATAAATTATTGCAGCTTACGGTGGATACTCCCTTTAAATTCTTTAAAACAATTTTATCTTTGTCCAATTTTCAAAATTTTGTAGAATGACACAATCAAATGACAATATACTTCATATAATTTATTGTTACTATTTTACAAAAATGGAGGTGATTAATTTGGCAAAACAAATTGTTGATTTTAACGCAAGTGTTCCTAGTAACTTTAGTCAATCTTTAAACCGGCCGCTTCCCGCTGCTCCTGCGAATATTACGCTTGCTGCATTTGGACTTGCTGTACTCGAACCCGGAACCAATGTGTTATTAATTGGAACAGCAGAGTTCACTGCATCTTTGGGTGCTCCACAAATAGTAATTCGGATATTCAGAAACACAGCGGTAATTGGTACAGTTCGTGTTGAGACTCTAGCGCTAAACGAAGTGAGAAATACAACCTTCCAAATCGTAGATCTAAACGCACCAGTTGGATATCATAGCTATAAATTCACGGCTGAAGTAACAAATTCACTTATTACTAACCAAGCTTCCGCTGTTGGTCCTATCACGTTTTCAGGAACATCGATTTTATAATAGTGGAGAATCCCTAGAGTTTTTCTCTAGAGATTCTCTTTCAGTTAGGAAAAAAGACAAAAAGCATCCACAGATTTGGATAATAAATACAACAGTATCTCAAAAGTTACGAAAAGGGAGTTGAATTTCAGTTCTTTTTTTCTAACTTTTGATTCCTCAAAAGAGAAGGTGGTAAAACTTCATGAAAAATGAGTCTAATCCAATGGTATCGGTTATCATGCCCTTTTATAATTGTTCGTTCGTAAACCAAGCAATTGAAAGTGTCTTAAATCAGACCTATTCGAATATAGAACTGATCGTAGTCAATGATGGATCAACCATGTATGATGATCTAATAAAACCCTACCTCTATTTACCGCATGTCAAATACATTGAAAAAACAAATGGCGGTACAGCAAGTGCCTTAAATGAAGGAATTCGCCTGGCAACAGGTGAAATTTTTGCCTGGTTGAGTTCTGACGATCTATTTGATAGTAGAAAAGTGGAGGAACAAGTAGCCTTTATGATCAAAATGAATGCAGATGTCAGCTATACAAATTATCATCTTATCAATGAATACAATCAGATTATCCATGAAAACGCAGGGATCCATTTTGAACATGATGATGACTTCCTAACAAATTTAACAAAGGGTTGTCATATTAATGGCTGTACGGTTATGGCGAATTTAAACATTTTTAGGGAGATTGGCTTCTTTAATGAAAATTTGCGTTATGCACAGGACTATGATATGTGGTCCCGAATGGCACAACATTATGTTTTCCATTATTTAGATAAACCGCTTGTCAAGTATAGATACCATCAGTCGATGGGTTCCATATTACATCAAAATGATCAAATACAAGAAGCAGAAAATGTTAAAAATAAATACAATGAGTTACTAATCAATGCAATAGGCAGAAGAAATCAACAAAAATTAGCAACATTTCGACAGGAAAAAAAAATTGATGATTTTAATGTTAGTGTCTCGAGTAATTTTAGTGATTCTCTCCAGCTCATTATTCCATCCTCTCCAGAAAATATAATTCTTGCTGAATTTGGCCTAGCAATGATGAATGAAGGAACGAGAGTTCAGCTTATCGGGACAATAGAGGTTGCCGCTCCTCAAAGTAATGTTGATATTCTATTTAAAGTAGTTCGAGATATGGAAATAATCGCTACTATCAAGAGAAAAGTAAAATTCGGACGTGATTACCAGAATTTTACCTTTCAAGTGATCGATCTTGGTGCTTCAATCGGTTATCATCGTTATTTGATAACGGCTGAATGTATCAATACAGAGTCTAATCAAACAGCAGTTCGTGGACCTGTTACATTTTCGGGATTATCCCTTATCTAAGGAGTACCTTATTGGTATTAATCCTTTTCAATTACTTAATTTCCCTCAATCTCTAATTCTATTAGCCAAAAGTAAATTATCTTTGTAACAACATTAAAAAGGGTGCCAGATTATTTCTGACCCCCTTTTTTTATTTATTTTGTAGAATTTGTAAAATAGCCTGTTCAAAAGCAGATACGCTTTTTTCCCATGTCCACTTGGCTGCTTCTTGCTCCCCAGCAGAGGCTAATCTACTCCTTAATACCGGATCGTAGATAAGACGCATAATATCCTGAAAAAGACGATTTTCATAACGGTAAGAAAGCAGACAATTTTCTTCGTGACGGCAATAATCGAGATTGCCCCCGGCATAGGTGGTTACCAAAGCGGCACCGCATCTCATGGATTCAAGTCCAGGCAGACAGGCAGTATCATAGGTTGATGAATTCACAAAAATATCGGTATGGTTATAGTGATAGCATAATTCTGTGTCATTTCCCGGAGTGAAGAAACGGAAGGTGTTGCTGTTTTTTATTCCCTGCAAACTAGGAGAAGCGGCAAATTCTTTTGGAGGGCAAAATAGGTTAATAATGGCGTGGGGATAATGCATCTTGACTAATTTCAATTGCTCCAAAAGATATTCCTGTTCCCGATGCCATGAGTATCCCCCTTCCGGAATCCTTATAATTGCTGATATCTGCAGAGGGGCATTAGGATTACGTATATGAAGATTTTTAAAGGTTGGACTGACTCCCACTGGCACAATATGCCCCTTAATTCCATGATTTAAAAAGATAATTTGTTGCTGCCACTTGGACAAAACCAATAGATTTGGCATATGGTACGTACGAAATGTAACATTATTTTCTGGTAAAAAGGTTGGCTCGTAACATAAGCTTAGACGTACGTGGGTTCCTTTTCCATTTTCACTTGCTGATTGGGCAGATGGTACTATAGTATAAAAGTTCGATACGATGATATCGCTTTTGGGATAGTCGCTTTCTAATATTTCGTTCGTTGGCGTACGAATAACTTTCCCGAAAATATCATAATCAATGTCACCACTAGGCGGCATAAGAATGGTAACATCGTGACCTCGATTAACAAGACCATTCACTAGTTCAGCAAGCATTCGCTGAGCTCCGCCTTTGCACAAAGTTAAAATTGGGAACGTGATTTTCAAATTTATCCTCTCCTCTTTGATAGGATGTTTATAGTCAATCGATTCTTTACCATTTAACTTCCCATCCTTTTTTCATAAATGGATTCTATTGCTTTTATCATCTCCGATAAATAACGTGCCTTTGTGAAGTGCTGGGCACTTTGCAAACCACCTTTAATAAGTTTTTTTGCTAGCGTTTCGCTGAACATGATAGAAAGAATACCTGATGCAAGCGATTGTGGATTTTTAGGCATCGTAAGGAAGGCGCTCTCCAAATCTGTACAGAAATCTAACACACCTCCTGAGTTAGTGGTCACTACGGGTGTACCGCACGCCATGGCTTCGAGAGGAGGCAGGGAAAAAGCTTCGAACCATGAAGAAGAAACAAATAAATCAGCCGACCGATATAACTTGGCCATACCTTCTTCATCTTGGGCTGGAAAAATTTTATAGGGGATTTCTGGAAGAAAAAGTTCTCCATCGGGACTGATCATATGAACAATAAATGGCCCGGGATATTCTTTTTTTACAATTTTCATTGCTTCAGCGAAATCATTAAATCCTTTTAATTCATAATGTACTGCATCTCGTCCAATATATAGGATCACCTTGGGTTTGTTTGCTTCAAATTCCTTAGGCTGGGATCCGGGATGAAAAACGTTTGGATTAATTCCTAGATTGATGACTTGGCTCCTTTTGTTGACATGGTTAAAAATTTGCTCATCTAACCAGTGAGAAATACTGATGATGGGTATATCGTGTTGATAGGATCTTAGAGCTTCCGTTTTGTCTGGTACCCAGTACGGCTCGAATCCAAGGCTCAATCTAACGGTTTGTTCTGGCCATGCCTCAACCGAAGGGTGGACAGTCGTATAAAAATTAGTAACAATAATATCTCCATAAGGGATATACTCCTTCGACAATGACGGTATAAGTGTTAATTTACAACGGAGATCGTATTTAACGGTACCGGTATAAGGCATAACGATTTCAGTATCATGTCCACGATCAGCCAGTGTGTTAGCGATGTCGACAAGAACCTTGCACCCCCCGCCAACATGTAAATCTCCAACGGGAATGACGACTTTCATAATTTATTCGCTCCACTTCTTATTTAATTCAGTAAGTTATTATATGAAAATCTTATTTTTATTGTATATGTCTCTGCCTACATAGTGTTTTTTGTGTTCCAACCTATATTTCAGCAAAATAAAGTCATTTTCTAATTATCTTCGTATACTATCGTAAGCATGTTAGATTCATAGACAGTGCTTCTCGGTTATTCTAAAAAAATATTATTAAAAAAAGGAGGTTAATTACATGAATGAAAATATGAATCAATTGCCGCCATTTGTTATGTCTTCGGTTCCTAAAAGCGGAACTCATTTAATGCATCAAATTCTAAATGGACTTCCAAATATTACGAATGACATAAGTAATGCGGAAAAGAAATTTTTTATTGACCACCATGTGGAAAACATTAATATTTTTAAGGATCATTTTTATCGACTGGCCTATTTACAGCCAAATGAGTTTGGTTTAGGTCATATGTTTTACTCCGAACAGTACGCTTACATGTTAGAACGGTTAAAGCTAAAGCATATCTTTGTTTACCGTGATCCACGTGATGTTTTAATATCCTTAGCATACTTCATTCCGGCTAAATGGAATGAGCATCCTCTTTACCATAATTTCAACAATGAAAGAACAACTCAAAAGCAACGAATTATGGCATTGATAAAAGGAGTGGATGGACAGTGGCCTAGTTTTGATGCTTGGAATCGGCCCTTTTATCAATGGATGAAGGTACCGCATACTTTGGCTATCTCATTTGAAGATCTAATCCTTTCAAAAAAAACTAGACAAGCTGCCTTAACGGAAATCGTAAATTATCTTTGGGAGGAATTACCACTACCGGAACCTCTAGAGAGCATGATTGAGAAAATGGAGAACAATATTAATCCCAGCAAATCCAATACTTTTAGAAAAGGTAAAATCGGTGCTTGGATGGACGAGTTCGATCCTGAAATAAAACAAATATTTAAGGAGGAGGCTGGAAAATTACTGATTGATTCTGGTTATGAAAAAGATATGAATTGGTAGAAAGAAGCTTAAATATTGAAAAAAAGGAAGGAGAAATAGCATGTGTCTAATGATGTCCAATCTTATTATTTACTTATAGAAGAAGGTGATTTAGAAGATCTGCGGAGTGACATATGGAATGACATGCCTGTACCCGCTTATTTGACGGTAGAAGAAAAGACCTATGATATTGATATTTCGTACCGTGGTTCCTATACGAGGGAATTTCGTAAAAAATCGTACTGGATAGATTTCATCAAACCAAAAAGATTCTATGGTTACAGGGAAATTCATCTAAATGCTGAATACAAAGACCCTTCACTCATGCGCAATAAACTTTCTTTCGATTTCTTCCAGGAACTTGGGGTCCTTTCTCCAGAAAGTCAACATATAAATCTAACTCTAAATGGAACGTATCAAGGGGTCTATCTGCAATTGGAATCTGTAGACGATTTATTTTTAAAAAAGAGAGGCCTCCCTCCAGGTCCTATTTACTATGCTGTCAACAACAACGCGAATTTATCCTTGATGAGAGACAATAAGTTAAAACATTCCCTCCTTTCCGGTTATGAACGAAAAATTGGCAGTTATTCAGACGATGTATATATCGAAGAATTAATTTATAAAATAAACACCCCCCAATCTGATTTTCCACATATAATTATCGAGTATTTAAATATTGAAAAATATTTTCGCTGGCTCTGTGGAGCAGTTTGCACAATGAATAATGACGGATTCACACACAACTATGCTTTATATCGTAACAGTCAGACTGGATTGTTTGAAATCATTCCATGGGACTATGATGCAACTTGGGGAAGGAAGGTCAATGGGGGCATTATGAGGTATGACTACGTTCCAATTGAAGGTCATAAGGACAATCACCTACCCTTTTTTCTTCTGCAGGTACCTGAATTTCGTAAACTTTATCGTAATATGATGGAGGAAATTTTAGAGGTTCAGTTTACAGTCGAGTATTTGGAAGATAAAATCGTTTCGTTGCATCAAGCTATTCGACCTCACTTTCTCCTCGATCCTTATAAAAAGAAAAAAATAAGTATATTTGATTCTGAACCTGAATTTATCTTTCGATTTATCCGTGACCGTGGTATTTATTTGAAAAATCAACTCATGAAATTTGAAAAATAGAGTAAATCCTTAAACCCCGAGCATATTGGGGTTTTTATTTTACTGACATAATCCTATTGCACGTCTCTATAACGGTGGCCCTTTCTTGGAGTTGTAAATAAGCCTATTTTTCCAAAAAGTAGACTATTGTACTTACAAAAATTGTAAGTTGTTAATAGACTAATAGTGTGGACAAACACGTTAGGGGAAGCCCAACAAAAAGCAATAATTATATGTTGAAGTATTCAGAAAGGAGCTCACCATGGGATCGATTTATGTTAAAGATACTGGAAAATACGGGAGAGGGGTATTCGCTGTACGACCTATCAAAAAAGGTGAACTTATTGAGGAATCACCTGTTTTCGTATCACCTAAACGCGAACGTAAGTATCTCGAGAAGACTATTGTATTTAATTATTTCTTCAATTGGGGTAAAAAACACAATAAATCGGCTATAGCGCTTGGGTATGGATCCTTATTTAATCACTCGTATTCTCCGAACGCTATATTTTACAATAATCTGGAAAACCTAACCATTGATTTTTATGCTATTTCTGACATTCAAGAGGGAGAAGAAATTACTATCAACTATAATGGCGATCCTGAAGATAAATCACCATTATGGTTCGAGGTAATCGATTAATAGGTTTTAGTAAGCTGCATCACACCACCCTCTTTCTAGGTGGAAATTCGTATATCAGTAGTGTTTTCTATAGAAAACATGTTGCGAATAATAAAACGGTCTAGAACTATAAATTTTATTGAGCATAGATTATATTAAATCCAATTATTGGACCTGCTGTTACTTATCCGAATTCTTCAAAAAAACGATAAAGAGGTGGAATAAAATTGTTTAACGGTAAGACAATTCTGATCACTGGAGGGACAGGTTCATGGGGACATGAGTTAGTAAAACAACTTCTCCCGAAAAAACCAAAGGAAATCCGAATTTTTTCCAGAAATGAATTCAGCCAGGTAGAAATGAAAAGGAAATTTGATAATAAATTATTAACGTTTATCATTGGTGACATCAAAGAAAGGGAAGAGCTTACTAAAGCTTGTGCAGGTGTCGATTACATTTTCCATTTAGCAGCCTTAAAACATGTACCTGTCTGTGAAGCGCAGCCTGTTGAGGCATTGAAAACAAATGTAACAGGTACTCAAAACGTTATAGAAGCTGCACTAGCCAATTTTGTAAAAACGGTCGTATATATTTCAACTGACAAAGCCGCCAGTCCTTCTAATTTTTATGGGATGACTAAATCAATTGGAGAGAAACTGATTATACACGCTAACACATTTTCTTCTGATACTAAATTTGTTTGTGTCCGGGGCGGCAATGTACTTGGTACAAATGGAAGTGTGATCCATGTATTTAAGGACCAAATCAAGACGAAAAATCAAGTTGGTATAACCGATAACAATATGACAAGATTTTTTCTTACCCTTGAGGATGCTATTAATCTTCTTTTCAAAGCTACCTATGAAAGTATAGGCGGAGAAATCTTTGTGATGAAAATGCCTACGTGTAAAATTGTAGATTTAGCTCAAGTACTTATTGAATCCATGGGAAAAAAGGATGTTCAGTTTGTCCAACTTGGGATAAGGCCGGGAGAAAAAATTCATGAAATTCTTTTCTCCGAATATGAGAGTCAAACGACAATATATTTTGATGAGGATTATTATGTGATTCTACCAACGGTTGAGATTCAAGAAATAAAGGAATATTATGCAAAATATAAAGTTGTTGGTATGAAAGATTATCATTCTAACCAATCGCTAATGACAAAAGAAGAAATAAAAGCCCTGTTGAGAAAGGGCGGGTTTATCGAATGAAGGTATTAGTGTTAGGCGGAAGTGGAATGGCAGGTCATATGATTACCCAGTATTTTAGAAAATGTTCAAAACATACTGTTTTTTCAGCTAGCCGTAAGGTTACTAATATGGGTGACATTGAACTCGATGTCAGGAATCAAGGGAATCTGGAAAAAGTGATTGATACTTTAATTCCAGATGTCATCATAAATTGTGTAGGTCTATTAAATGAGAATGCTAGTCAGAATCCATTAGATGCACTTCTTGTTAATAGTATACTACCGCATACACTAACAAAGCTAATGAATCGGCATGGAGGCAGGTTAATCCACATCAGTACGGACTGTGTTTTTTCTGGTGAGAAAGGTAACTATGAAGAGAATGACCCGACAGATGGGGAAACAGTATATGCGAAAACAAAATCATTGGGTGAAATCATTGACCCTAAGCATTTAACGATTCGAACATCAATTGTTGGTCCTGAGATTAGGGAAAATGGGATAGGCTTGCTTCACTGGTTTATGCAGCAGAGTGGGGAAATTAAAGGATACACTAATGTTTTTTGGAACGGGGTTACAACACTAGAACTTGCTAAAGTGATTGATCAAATGATTGAGCAAAATATCTTTGGCTTATACCATCTAAGTGCTCCTCAAAAAATATCAAAATACGAATTGCTCAAATTTTTCAAAGAGGTATTTGATAAGCAGGATGTTATGATTATTCCTTATGAAACTGTTATGTCAGATAAAACCTTAAAAAATACCCGCAAGGACTTTCAATATCAAGTACCTGGATACAAACAAATGCTCGTTGAATTAAGAGATTGGTTGGATCAGCAGTGAGTTCACCCAAAATTTTGATAACTGGAGCGAGTGGATTTACTGGCCGTCATGCCATCGATTATTTTTCAAATAATGGGATGGAGGTTGTTGCTGTTGTAAGAACAAAAACTACATTCCAGCATAACATGAACTACCATATCGAAGAGTGTGACTTAATAAATGGACAGGCTGTAAACCAGCTTATCGAAAAAATTAAACCGGATTATGTGCTGCATCTAGCTGGTAGAAGTTCAGTGGAGGAGTCATGGAAATCTCCAGCTTATTATATAATGACAAATGTTATTTCTACTTTAAATTTGCTGGAGGCTCTACGATTTCATTGTTCTGAATCAAGAACAGTTATTGTGGGTTCGGCTTTGCAATTTGATCCTCGCATTACACCTAATCCCGTTCACCCTTATGGCTTTAGTAAGGGAATACAAATTTTGGTGGCAGAATCATGGAAAAGATTGTTCGGTTTAAATATCACGATTGCTAAACCATCTAACCTCATCGGTCCAGGATTTTCAAATGGTGTTTGTTCTGTATTTGCCCGAAAAATAAGTGATATGGAGATGGGCAAAATACAGCCAATTCTAGAGGTGTCTAATCTTACATCCGGAAGAGATTTTCTGGATGTAAGAGATGCAGTCCGTGCCTATGATTATTTGCTTAAAATGAATACCATAGAAGATGCATATGAGATTTGTACAGGAATAACCCGTCCCTTGGAACAGGTTATAAGTACCTTTCAGTCGCTGACAGAGATTACTCTTACAATAAAGGATAAAAAGGTTACTTCGACACAATTTAGTCCGATGATGGATAATAGTAAAATGAGAGCTTTACACTGGGAGCCGCTTATTCCTTTTGAGCAATCTTTATACGAAACGCTTCAATTTTACCGAGTGAACGAATCGAGTTAGTTATTTTTTGTGTTCTTAAGTTGAGGGCCTTTCACACTAGGAGAAAGGCTTGTTTTTATTGCTATTTTTTTTACTGTTACTCGGTAATCTTAGCTTTTAACGTGATGGAGTCCCCCCAAAACCATGTTGACCACTTTACTCGATACATTTGGGTCATCATATCCTTCAGGTAATTTCCATGAACGGCCAGACTGTATCATCAAATTCACGCTGTCTAAGATTGTTTTAGAATGAACACCGGAAATTACGTTACTTCCGCAGATAACCGTCTCAGGTCTTTCTGTACTATTCCTTATGGTCACCGACGGTACCCCAAGAATGCAGCTTTCCTCTTGAACCGTTCCACTGTCTGTGATGACACAGCGTGCATGTTTTTGGAGGTGGACGAAATCAAAAAAACCAAATGGTTGACTAAAGTGGATTAGAGGCTCTTGAGTATCGATCGCAAATTTTTGCATCCGATCACGTGTTCGTGGATGTACACTACATATAATCGGAATTTGGTGTTGTTTGGCGATGAACTGAAGCGCATCTACGATGTGACGGAGTCGTGTTTCATTGTCTACATTTTCGGCGCGGTGGGCCGTCACCACAATATATCCATTTGCAGTAATATTCAACTTCGTTAAGATGTCACTTTTGTCAATTTCCTGCATATAGTGCTGCAGTACTTCATAAATAGGATTTCCAGAAACCCAGATTCGATGATTAGGAACGCCTTCACGTATCAGATTTTCTCGGCTAAACATGGTATAGGGCAAATTATAAGTTGAAATGGAATCGATGGCCTTTCGATTAATTTCTTCGGGTACAGACATATCAAAACAACGATTTCCTGCCTCCATATGAAAGACTGGTATGCCCATTCTTTCACCGAGTAATGCACAAAGACCGCTGTTTGTGTCTCCGAGTAGAAGAATCTTATCTGGTTTCTCTTTGGTGATGATTTTTTCCATTTCTGAAAACATATATCCTACCTGTTGGCCAAAGGTATTAGAGTTTAAAGATATTTTGTAGTTTGGCTGCCGGATTCTTAATTGTTCAAAAAACACATCGCTGAGAGAACGGTCATAGTTCTGTCCGGTATGAACAAGGAAGTGATTTGTTAAAGCATCTAATTTTTGAATAATCAAGCTCAATCGAATGATTTCTGGGCGTGTCCCAAGTATTGTCATTACTTTCAAAAGTCTTCAACCCTTTCCCTTATATTGTTAGGGGAACGAAAAACTAACAAACATAGGATTAAATCTACTCCCCCTTGAAAATTTAAGAATTCAAATTTCAGAAATCTCTAACATTGTTTTTCTTTTTCGACTCATTGCTGGTGTAATATTAAAAATTATCATTCTCTAAAAATCCTTTTATTAAGGTTCTTATTTTTAACATATTTTAAGTAAGCCAGTCTTATGCAAGACATGATGCAATAAGCATTTTTTAATGAGGTGAAGGTCTACGGTCTAAGAACATAAAATAACCGTGAGATCAGACTTCTAAAATGAAGAGCATGAAACGGCTATAGGAACTTTGATATAAAGGGATGAAGGTATTGGAAAGTAATCGAGTATCCTTGAGAAGTTCTCTTCTGTATTTAACACGAATAAATTTTACCAAAAATAGGTGATCGGTTATTCATTTTGTGTTTGTATTTTCATAAATTAATATTATCAAAGGGAAAGAAGGTGAGTTATTGTATAAAGATAAAGTGTTAATCTTTGTGCATATACCGAAAACCGCTGGTTCCTCATTAAGCGGTATTATTTATACCAAGTACAATCCACATGAAGTTTTTTCTGTGAGCAATCCAGCATTGAACATAGTAAGTCAAATAAATAACAACACAAAATGTGTTTTAGGGCATAACCTTTTTGGTCAACACCAGGAGCTGGGACCCCGTATTTACGTTACAATGCTAAGAGATCCAATAGATCGTGTAATCTCACATTATTATTACATCAAATATATTCTAAACGATGATAGCATAGGAAAATATAGCCTAGGAGAATTTGCACAATTAGATGGGTTTCCCAACATGCAGACACGCTTTATCACTGGTGACAAACCAGACTTAGAACAGGCGATTAACAATTTAAAAACTTTTGCATTTTTTGGTATTACAGAGATGTTTACGGAATCTTTATTTTTAATAAAAAAGACAATGGGATGGAAAGATATTCATTATGTAAAAAACAATGTAAATCCCAAAAAACAAAAAAAAGAAACTATATCGACGGAAACTATTAAACAAATAGAAATAGCGAACAGTCTCGATATACAACTATATCAATGGGCGAAAGAAAATTTTGAAAATCGTTTAAAGAATTTAGATAGTACATCGAAAATAGAACTTGAAACTTGGAAGGAATCATTAAAATAAAGTACCTTTATTAACCGCCTTTTTGTTCTTCAACAAACTGGAGTGCATTAGTTGAAGAACATATAATAATTTTGTTGATGTAAAACTTAAATGTTGTAGTAGATGTCATATGTAGTACAAAAAAGGATAGATAAGACAAATATTAACTGTCTTATCTATCCTTCTCTTATGTTTAGTATAATCTGCAACATTTTATAAATATTCTCCTCTTTTTTAGGTGTTTTTAAACCCTTCTATCAGTACTTCAATTACTTCTGGACGGCTAAATTCTGAGGGAGGTGTTATTCCCTTTCGTAACATTTCACGGACCTTTGTTCCAGAAAGATGTAAATGATCTTCTTTGGAGTGAGGGCAGGTTTTACTTGAAGCCATGGTTTTGCACTTATTACAATAAAAACTGTGCTCAAAACAAAGAATGGTTATTCCGATTTCATCCTCAGTAAATTGTGAGAAGATTTTTTGTGAATCATAGGTTCCATAATAGTCACCAACTCCTGCGTGATCCCGGCCAACGATAAAGTGAGTACAGCCATAATTTTTACGAATGATGGCATGAAAAATTGCTTCTTTTGGGCCAGCATACCTCATGGCTGCTGGAAACACTGCTAAAAACACTCTGTCCATTGGATAATAATTCTTAAGTAGAACTTCATAGCTTTTCATTCTTATATCAGCAGGGATATCATCGGATTTTGTTTCTCCTACTAAAGGGTTAAGGAACAAACCGTCTACAATTTCTAAAGCAGATTTTTGGATATACTCATGCGCTCTATGGACAGGATTTCTCGTTTGAAACCCGACTACTGTTCTCCATTTATTTTTCTTAAACTCTTTTCTTGTTTCTAGAGGTGTTTTAAAAAATTGAGTAAAGTTTTCATTCTTGGGTGGAATTTTTATTAAAGAAATGGGTCCAGCGAGATATATACTTGGTCGATTAAGTAATTTTTTCACTCCTGGATGATTAGGATCAATTGTTTGAAACACTTTTTTGGCTTCTTCTAATTTATTTGGTACGTATTTTTCTTGTAATTCTAATACTCCGTAAACAACGTTTTTATAAGTTAACTTTACCTTTTCGCCAATTTTCGCCTTATCTGCTTCTGACTCAGTTACAGGGAGAGTAATAGGAATACTCCAAACTAAACCGTTTTTTAATCGCATCGATTGCAGGACAGATTGATAATCATCTTTCCCAAGAAAACCTGTGATAGGACTGTAAGCTCCGTTTGCTATTAATTCTAGGTCTGATAAGGCCATCGTATCTATTTCAATTTCATTGACAATAGAAGAAACATTATAGCTGGTGTCCGTTCTATTTATTAATTTCCCGCCGTGAGGAATACCTGATGTCAATATAATCATTCCTTTGTTTTTTTAATGAGTCCAACTTTGTTAAAAAGATGGGATGTAATGATTTCAACGCATTCTTGTATAGATAATACATTTGTATCAATGATGATTTCAGGATTTGTTGGCTCTTCATAAGGTTGATCAATACCTGTAAATTGTCTTATTTCACCTTGTCGTGCTTTTTTATACAGTCCTTTCGGATCACGATTTTCGCATTCTTCAAGGGGACACTTTACATAGATTTCTATAAATTCTTCCTTTATAAAAATGGATCTAGCGTTTTGGCGGTCCTTTTCATAGGGTGAGATTAGTGCAGCAAGAACCACCATCCCAGCATCAACAAAAAGTTTACCAATTTCCGCCGTTCTTCTTATATTTTCTTTTCGATCATCTTCAGTAAATGTGAGACCCTTATTAATGCCGTGGCGAAGATTATCCCCATCTAACAAATACACACTTACTCTCTTTTTATATAACTCAAGCTGAAGTGCATTGGCGATTGTCGATTTTCCAGATCCTGAAAGACCAGTAAACCAAATCATCAAACTTTTATGCCCATGTAATTTTTGTTTATCTTCTTTATTTACCGTTGATGTATGCCAAATGACATTTTTATCGGAATTACTATTTTGCAAGATTGCATTCTCCTTTCTACATAATATTATGTTTATGCTGTAATTAAAGAGTTGTCCATGATATATGATTCAGTTTAATTCATTTTTTTGGACATGTACTCGATAATTTTTTTAGGAAAAATGATTAGCGAAATTGTTCTTCAAAATCTGGTTCATCCATATTTTAATAATTTTGATTTTTAATAAATGGAAAATATTTTAGTGGACATTCCGATTTCGTGGTGATAATATATAGAAGTTGCCAATGAGACTATTAATCTTTCGGAAAAACATTAATTAGTTATTGACAACGATTGTGATTTGCGATAAGATATAAAAGTTTTCTTGTTAAATTGTTCTTTGAAAACTAAACAAACAATTCGTGCAAACAAACAATATTAATCATGTTTCTTCTATAATAATATGGAGAACATGAGCCAACGTAACTTTTATGAGCTAATCAACTTTCTTGGAGAGTTTGATCCTGGCTCAGGACGAACGCTGGCGGCGTGCCTAATACATGCAAGTCGAGCGAGACTCTTCGGAGTCTAGCGGCGGACGGGTGAGTAACACGTGGG
>NZ_JAMAUV010000119.1:0-255 GCF_023714155.1 Neobacillus sp. MER 74 | reverse complement strand
GGAAAAATAATCAATGGAAACCAATTCATAGAACAAATATGCTCCACAGCGATGACTTGGAAATTATAAGACAATACAATGCAGAAATAAGAGGACTGTATAATTACTATAGATTAGCTAGTAATGTACATGTTCTACAATCCTTCCGTCAAATAATGACATTTAGCATGATAATGACCTATGCCATTATTTACAAAAGTACCGTTACAAAAATAATATGCAAATATTCAATAAACGGGAAATTTGGTATTCGTT
>NZ_JAMAUV010000118.1:0-255 GCF_023714155.1 Neobacillus sp. MER 74 | reverse complement strand
AAGCCTCTGACAAGAAATTGATTAGTAGCGAACACGTATTTATTGATTCCACACATGTTAAAGCAAGTGCGAATAAGCGTAAATTCGAGAAGAAAGTTGTCCGAAAAGAATCGAAAGCTTATGAAGCGCGTTTACAAGACGAGATTAATAAAGACCGCGAAGATCACGGAAAAAAGCCATTTCCTCCCGATAAATTTGATAAAGAGGAATTAAAAGAAATTAAAGAAAGTACGACTGACCCAGAAAGTGGTTATT
>NZ_JAMAUV010000117.1:0-255 GCF_023714155.1 Neobacillus sp. MER 74 | reverse complement strand
ATTGTTTTACGATTCCTTGCAATCATGAACTGTTCCCACCGCTTTTTGCCTTCTAGGTTTTTGAGTTTTTTGACATGGTGCATTTCTAATGGCGTGTTCTCCACTCCACACCATTCGCATTTTTCTGCTAGAAGGCGTTCAATGAGACTTGTTCTGCCACCAAACTGTGCTGTATTGAGTTCTATATCAACCTCTTCATTACTAATTGATGTATTTTTCTCCATTCTTTGATCGATGAAATTTGCAATACGTTTC
>NZ_JAMAUV010000116.1:0-255 GCF_023714155.1 Neobacillus sp. MER 74 | reverse complement strand
ACGACTGACCCAGAAAGTGGTTATTACGTAAAGGACGAACGAACTAAACAAGTCGCATACTCATTTCATGCAGCTTCAGATCGAAATGGTTTTGTCCTTGGCACAATTGTAACACCAGGGAATATCCATGATAGCGTCATATTCGAGCCACTACTTGAGAAAGTCATCCAAAACCAAGGGAAACCTGAAGCTGTTGCTGCTGATGCTGGATACAAAACACCTGCTATTGCTCCCTTCGTTTTTGAAAATGATATG
>NZ_JAMAUV010000115.1:0-255 GCF_023714155.1 Neobacillus sp. MER 74 | reverse complement strand
CCGCATATCTCACATATTTCATTCTTCGATAGTTAGGGTCAAATAGGTCTTTGCTGTCATGTTTAATTAATTCTTTATATAATGCCTTTAATTCGTTAGCTCGTTCAGTCCTGCTCTCTTTATCTAAATTTGACCATTCACGTTTATTCTTATATTTACGATGATTTATTTTTGATGCAAGGTTATGATAGACAAGATTATACTTCCGTTTATCACCTTTGTTGAATTTAGATGTGTATTCCTCCACATATTTAT
>NZ_JAMAUV010000114.1:0-255 GCF_023714155.1 Neobacillus sp. MER 74 | reverse complement strand
CCTGTGAAGATGCAGGTTACCCGCGACAGGACGGAAAGACCCCGTGGAGCTTTACTGTAGCCTGATATTGAATTTTGGTACAGCTTGTACAGGATAGGTAGGAGCCTGAGATACGTGAGCGCTAGCTTGCGTGGAGGCGTCGGTGGGATACTACCCTGGCTGTATTGAAATTCTAACCCGCACCCCTGATCGGGGTGGGAGACAGTGTCAGGTGGGCAGTTTGACTGGGGCGGTCGCCTCCTAAAAAGTAACGGA
>NZ_JAMAUV010000113.1:0-255 GCF_023714155.1 Neobacillus sp. MER 74 | reverse complement strand
TAATACATGCAAGTCGAGCGGGACTCTTCGGAGTCTAGCGGCGGACGGGTGAGTAACACGTGGGCAACCTGCCTGTAAGACTGGGATAACACCGGGAAACCGGTGCTAATACCGGATAATCCTTTTCTTCTCATGAGGGAAAGCTGAAAGACGGTTTCGGCTGTCACTTACAGATGGGCCCGCGGCGCATTAGCTAGTTGGTGAGGTAACGGCTCACCAAGGCGACGATGCGTAGCCGACCTGAGAGGGTGATCG
>NZ_JAMAUV010000112.1:0-255 GCF_023714155.1 Neobacillus sp. MER 74 | reverse complement strand
GAATGGAAAGCGTCAATACTTTTCTAATCCTCTTGATTGTAAAAATTGCCCATTACTTTCCGAATGCACACAAAGTAAAGAACATAAAAAATTGATTGAGCGGCATGTGTGGGAACATTACATAGAAGAAGCGGACCATCTTCGTCATACACAAGAGAATAAAAGCATTTACGCAAGACGTAAAGAAACGATTGAACGTGTCTTTGCGGATGCTAAAGAAAAGCATGGTATGCGTTGGACAACCTTAAGAGGCCT
>NZ_JAMAUV010000111.1:0-256 GCF_023714155.1 Neobacillus sp. MER 74 | reverse complement strand
GCAACGTCCTACTCTCACAGGGACGCGTGTCCCAACTACCATCGGCGCTGAGAAGCTTAACTTCCGTGTTCGGTATGGGAACGGGTGTGACCTTCTCGCCATTGCTGCCAGACTATTTTGTTTGAGGTTTCATTCCCTCAAAACTAGATAATGCAGAAGAAGTTTGTAAACTTGAGTTCACCTATATAATTGTCTAGCTCCAGCGTCCAGCAACTAGTGTCCTTCGGTCTTTTCCCTACGATAAGTCAACATCGAA
>NZ_JAMAUV010000110.1:0-257 GCF_023714155.1 Neobacillus sp. MER 74 | reverse complement strand
GTTGAGACAGTGCCCAGATCGTTACGCCTTTCGTGCGGGTCGGAACTTACCCGACAAGGAATTTCGCTACCTTAGGACCGTTATAGTTACGGCCGCCGTTTACTGGGGCTTCGATTCAGAGCTTCGCGTGAGCTAACCCCTCCTCTTAACCTTCCAGCACCGGGCAGGCGTCAGCCCCTATACTTCGCCTTGCGGCTTCGCAGAGACCTGTGTTTTTGCTAAACAGTCGCCTGGGCCTATTCACTGCGGCTCTTCGA
>NZ_JAMAUV010000010.1:0-172353 GCF_023714155.1 Neobacillus sp. MER 74 | reverse complement strand
TCGCCCTTGTTAAAGGAACCTCAAACCATTGGTGTGTTTGTCAAGAGCGATTGCGGGTACCTCCACTACAAAAAAGAGAGAAGAAAAAAACTTCAGGTCACTTTTTCATAGAAGTTTTGACACTACCGATAATAATTTATTCTAATTGTAACATTTTTCGGTTTGGCGGGCCGATAACATCGCTTCTACTGAGGTCCACTTTTGTTTATAATCGGTCAGAATTTTCCCCTTTGCTATGATTCAATTAAAAAGATATAGCATAACGAGAAAAGGAAACACCATATGAAAACAGCATCTACCCACTGTTTCCCATGGTGTCTCCTATGAGAATATTCTTTGAAGAAGAGATTTAGGTTTTTTACGCAATCTAGTCACTGTGCTCTGAAGTCCGTACATGAGCACTGATTTACTCATAAACAAAAGTACCATTTGGTAGGGTCTTAGTCTTATAAGAGAGGCAATTCCTAGTCTTTTTAAAATGTACATCCCTGGATAAGCAAAAAGAGTATCAAAAATTAAATTTAAAAATAGGTATCGAATAAAATTACCAAAAGTCCATTTTAAAATCCATAATGAACCGACAAAAAATGGCCCCAGCATGAATGGCAATTCGCCAATTACCCTAGGATTTATCCTTTCATAAATCCGCCACCACATTCTTTTTTTGGCGAGGATACTTTCAACTGCTACCCAGATGAACATAAATATAGCCCCTGGAAATAAACGCTTGATTGTTCGTTTCCCCATGAACGGCATCGATAACCAAGGCAGGATCATGATAACGAGTAAAATCATTTTATTTTTTCTCATCTATGTGTGCCAATCCTTTTTCTTTTTAGAATGCACAAATTTGGAAAAAACTATTTATGATTTTATAAAAATATTTTTTTCTTTAAATTGGAATTTCATATAGTAGCTATTTTTTTGTATAAAAAGCAAGTAAACTGTCCGTACACCTATTTAGATTTAACGCACTATTTACGATTTATGGTAAAATTATGTAGGATGATTATCCGAAAATTCAATTTTGTCATTAGAATTAGGAGGGAGAAATTGAAATGTTACAACGCCCACTAGTAAATGAGTACCCAGAATATTATAAACCGTATGTAACTCTAGTTCCTGATGGTGATCTATTATCACTTTTGAAGGAGCATTTGGTCAAAACAATCGAACTTTTCGAGTCACTATCGGAGGGGGTTGGCCACTTTCGTTATGCTGAAAATAAATGGAGCATCAAAGAAGTACTGTGCCATATGGCGGATACAGAAAGAATTATGAGTTATCGGCTTCTCCGCGTTGGACGTGGTGACCAGACTTCTTTGGCAGGTTTTGATGAGAATGATTATGTTCAAGGCTCGCAAATTCATAAATTACCCATAAAAAGTATTCTCGAAGACTTTATTGCCACTAGAAAAGCTACCCTTACTTTAATTCAAAATATGCCGGAAGAGGCCTGGACAAATATTGGATTTGCCAATAACACAGAAGTCACTGCCCGTGCCATCGCCTACATTATCGCAGGCCACGCTCTCCATCATTTGAATATTATTAGTGACCGATACCTGCCTTTATTAAAATAGACCAATATCGAGTCCGTGGGAAAATTTATCCTGCGGACTCAATTTTCGCTAATTTTATTGTTGCGAACATAAGTTCTCCGTTTTATAATAGAATTATCGGTAATAATAAGAAGTGGAACTCTTAAATCAAAATGTCCACAACAGCTATTATCGGATAGAGGTTCTCGAAAAAATAATTTTTTAACTGAGGAGAGGTTAATTATGACATTACGTTTGATTCCCTATTTTGTGATGGATGGAAATGCGAAGGAAGCCATACAATTCTATGAAAACGCTTTAGATGCACAAGTTCTTTTTTCACAATCTTTCGGAGAGATGCCAGAAAATCCTGATTTTCCACTACCAGCTGAAGCGAAAGACCGTATAAGTCATGCGACGATTAAAGTGGGCGAAACAGAATTAATGTTTTCCGACACTTTCCCTGGCCAACCACATCAAAGCGGTAATCAAGTGACCATCTGTATTTCAACGAACGATGCAGACCAAGCGCATAAATTCTTTGAAGCCCTGCAACAAGGCGGCCAAGTAACCATGCCTCTTCAAGAAACTTTTTTCAGCCCGGCATATGGCAGTGTAATCGATAAATTTGGTGTAACCTTCCAAATCTTCACTGAGGGCAGACAATAAATTCATACATACACAAGTTGTATTAAGATGAACCCGGTCCAAGATGTGACCGGGTTTTTTTGCCATTCTAACAAAAAAACTAATCAAGCGTGATTAGTTTTTTTAACCCATTTTCGATCGCGAAACGGCTGGCTGATATTTTCTCATTGGGGACTTTTCTAGCACTTCTTGAAGATAATAGTTTCCATTCGGACTTGTTTTCTTAAGCAGCTCCAACAAGTATGTAATATCATCTAGTGCTCTATGTGTTTGGTAATCTGTAATGTTGTGTGCTTGTAATAGCGTGAGTAATTTCCCATTGGGAAATCCGTAATTTTTCCAAGGGATATTTCTCATTGTACAGTACCATTTCAGATCGTTAACTTCTGGATACATATGATAAAGAAAGCTTCGATCGAAGGAGGCATTATGAGCAAACACGGAATCGGCACGATGGAAGTATGTTTTTATTTTTACATCATAAAAGCTTTTCCCTTGAACCATTTCATATGGGATTCCATGAACTCGGTACGCTGAGTCATAATTATTCCTTGCTGTACGGGAGAGCGGCTCACGTAAAAAGGAATCTTCTTCGATAATATCGATTACCTCGCCAGTGTCGGCTCGATAAGAAAATAACTTTAAGGCAAGTTCGATTACTTCATCTTTGGTTGGCCCTAAACCGGTAGTCTCAACATCTAATACTAATCCCAATTTTTCTGATCTCATTTACATGATCATCCCTTAATACTAAACTTTAACCCATTATACCAAAGGTCAATGGAGAACTGCTATCTCCAAAATGTACCTTCATGAGTATACTCAAGGGAAGAGGCGCTCCAGAGTGCCCACGACAGGTATTTTCTATGTCTTTGGGCACAATGAACCTTCCTATCGACATTAATTAATTCCCTCTTCCATCCCCGCAAGAAATGCCTTGATAATAATCATTAGACTTTCGTTCAAATCCAACGACATCTTGAACCCGCCCTTTTGCTCTAAGGATGAAAATCCATGTAAAATACTGCGCAAGCCCCTCACAGCATGCAGGGCACGCTCCCCTTCTAAATGATATGCCTGCAAAATCCGAACAGAAAGGTCAACGATTTTCGCCCCTGCTTGCTGCACATCCACATCTTCCGGATTCGGTGCAAGTAAGGTAGCCTCATAAATTCCTGGATGCCTACGGGCAAAATCTACATAAGCCTGACTTACCGCGAGGACAGCTTCGGTGCCTGACACCCCAATTGCTGCATCTGCCACCACTTTATAAAGCATATTGATTCCATAGATCGCCAATTTCTTTCGTAATCCTGGAAGTCCGTCGAAATGGTTATATAAAGAAGGCGAGCGGATACCTAGTTTCTTCGCAAGGTTTGCTAAGGTAACTTCCTGGATCCCCTGCTGGTCGGCAAGTTCTCCTGCCGCTTCAATAATAAAAGATAATTCGAGACCGATTTTTGGTCTTGGTGACATTGTCATGACTCCCTATCCAATTTTTCGTTCAAGATGTTTGATTGCCTGTTCCATTTCTTTCCTAGGATTCATCACCATCTCCCCATGGCCGACCGCAAGTAACTCTGGTTGGTAACCCACTAATTTCCGTGCGCTAGTCATGGCTGTTTCTTTACTCCAAGTACCAAAGGCTGGGAATGGAAACCATGGGACTATATCCCCTGCTACCGCCATTCCACCTCGTGTCTGCAAGGCATCCCCAGCAATCAACGCCTTTGTACGTAAATCTAAGAATGACATCGAGCCGGGTGTATGTCCTGGCGTTTCAATCGCGGTTAACGAACCAATCAAGTCGCCTTCCTTCAATAAAATACTAGCTCTCGTTTTTAATTTTTTCGGTACACCGCCTTTAATTGCGGTTTGCGCCTCATGAGGGTCAAGCGAACGATCACCGTTCATTAGCCTATTGTCGCGAACCGAAATATACACCGGTACTGCGGGCAGCATTTCTTTTATTGAATCCAGCGCACCGACATGATCTTCATGAGCATGTGTCAGCACTATTTTGGTAATTGGCTTTCCAATCGATTCCGCGGCCTTCATAATTCCCTTCGTGCAAAAACCTAGTGCCGCATCAATTAACGTTAACCCATCCTCTTCCTCCACCAAATAGCAGTTGACTGGAAAAACTCTTGCCATGAAAGTGACTTGATATAAATATCCATTTTTAATCATCCTCATCTGGCATATCCCCTTTAACTAATATCGTTAGTTTTATAATAACTAATACCATTAGTTTTATCAAGACCTTTTTTGGTAAAAATTTCAACTCTTACTTTAAAGCTATATTCATCTCCTATACCAAAAAATACTAACGAAGCACTCCATGAAAAAGGATTGTTCGTTCAAAACTTGTTCAAAACTTTTTTACGAATATGTGAAATAGTGAACATTTTACCCTAATTTCGAAATAAGTTTGTTATAGTAACAATGTAGAAAACAATTAACAAACTTTATAAACAAGGAGTGTTTCACATGGTAGTAAATTGGTTAAGAGAAAACAAAGTTGCCGCAGGAATTTTAACAGTCCTCCGCCTATATATCGGTTATTCTTGGTTAACAGCAGGGTACCACAAATTAGCAGGTGGCTTCGATGCCTCTGGATTCTTAAAAGGAGCCATCGCTAATCCCGTAAAAGGACCTGACGGCAGCGTAGTTTATGGCTGGTATGTTGATTTCTTACAACACTTTGCATTACCAAACGTTGATATTTTTAACACAATCGTTCCACTTGGCGAGTTTTTAGTTGGACTTGGACTAATTCTTGGATGCTTAACAACTGCTGCAATGTTCTTTGGTCTTGTGATGAATTTCTCTTTCTTCTTAGCAGGAACTGTATCTCATATTCCAACTGACCTTTTCATTGGAGCAATTATTCTATTCGCTGGTTATAATGCCGGCCGCATCGGTCTTGATCGTTGGGTAATCCCATTCATTCGTAAAACAGCTATTGGAGGTAATAAATCCGTAAAACACAACGTTTAAACCAAACAAAAAGCGACGCCAATCTTGGGCATTATGCCAGATTGCGTCGCTTTATTATTAATAGCTATTATCCTCTTCTAAACTTTCCTTGTTCACGTACCAATTGGTTACTTGTGTAAGAATAGCAAAGACGAAAAAGAAATTCATAGCCCAGACATTTATGAATGGAGCTATGCCGCCAAACTCAATGGTTTCAAGGCCTTTGAGATTCATGACAATCATCGATTCGATAAAAATAAGCACAAAACCCACTACACCAGCAATAGCCGCCCTAATCATATGTCTTCCCCCTGAAAAATTATTTTGTATGTAAATTCGATAAATGTATTTTGACAAATTTGTGAACGCCTTACTTTTATTATATTGCAAAAAAGGGAATAACAACACCCTGTAAGAAAAAAATTTATCCACCAACAAACAGCGCAATTTTTATAAATATTCGCTAGTTTAATAGTATCGAGTAAAAATATGGGGAGAAATTTAGATTTCAAATTTTTATAAGTATATGCCATCTTAACTACATTGCACATATAAAATCTTCACAACTTCCACACAAGTTCCACCTAAATTCTACATAAGTTTTTCATATGATTAACTCAAGTTAATACGGAAATGGTTTGAAGAACTCATTTCTTAAAACTTCCCATTATTGGATTGGTGCCTGACACCAATCCTTTTTTTTGCTCAAAGAAAAAGTCAGCCATCCCCTTTTATGATGGCTGACCTCTTTCTTTTCTTAGTTTACTCCTACTTGTGTCCAAGCGGATTTAACGGCATTGTATTGTGTGCTGCTTGATCCATAAAGGTCAGCTGCTGCAGCAAGGAGCGCTGCACGTGCCCCACTAAAATTACTTGTTGGAGTCAAATAAACTGTAAGTGCACGATAGTAGATTTTTTCAGCCACAGCTGTCCCTAGACTTGAAATCGTTAAATAGGCTGCTTTATTCGGAATACCGCTGTTTGTGTGAACGCCTCCATTATCAGACATTGTATTTACGTATCCGCTCATATTATCTGGCTGTCCATAAAGTTTAGGATTGGACAGGCTGCGAAGTGCATCACCAGCTATATTCGGTGTGTAAACATCTTCCCCCATTAAATAATCACCTTTATCAAGAAACACTCCGAATGTGTCAGAAATGGACTCATTTAAGGCCCCCGATTGATATTGGTACTGTAACCCAGCTGTTCTTTCCGTAACAGCATGGGTTAATTCATGGGCTACAACATCAAGAGCACCTGACAGTGAACGGAAGGTTTTTCCATCTCCATCTCCATAAACCATTTGTGATCCATTCCAGAAGGCGTTGTTGTAATTTCTACCATAGTGGACAGTGGAGCGAAGAGTGGCTCCATTATTATCAAAACTATTTCTATTAAATGTATTCTTATAATAATCATAAACAACACCGGCATAGTAGTGTGCATCTACATCGGCTCGCTGTCCGGTAGCGTTGAAATTATTATCAGCATCCACTGTATAATTACCAGGTAATCGGGATTGATTTGCTGCCGTTCTTGTTTCAATGACACCCGTCATCGGCTTAGTAATATCATATAAATAGTAAGTTCCGCTTGAGTAGTAGGTGTTTATTGTTTTCGTATCCCCAAGGACACCTACTCCTGTTCCATCAGCCACCGCATTATAGGACTTTAAGATATTCCCGTTGACAGCATCCACATAAACAACCCAATTAGCAGGGTATGGCTGAATAAATTGGAGATTTGTTTTGTAAGCCAGATTAAATTGATCTCCATTCTTATAAACTACTAATTCAGCCTTTTCAACGGTATCCTCTACCTTTTTACCGGTAGGACCAGCCTCGGCATTGGTTAGGGTTTCTGCTTTTGTTACTGTAATAGATTTCCAAGACTTATCGAGAGCAGCATCCTTCGATAGCTGAGCTTTTAATGCGCCCTTGAAATAGGAAGATGCTTCTGGAAATACATCTCCATTCACTGCCGTAACAATTCCATTTTTATCGGTATGGACCTTAAACTGTGCTCCATCCACCGGAATCCCCTGAACCGATTGAACAAAATAATAGTGCTTGCTGCCAAGTTCGTCCGTCTGAACATCTAGTAAAGTTAAATCTTTAGCTGTATCTAATTGATATAGCTCTTTATTTTCTTTTAAAAATTGCTTAATGGCATCTTTATCTTTATAGGCTTTGGTAGATAACTTTCCATGAACAAAGGATGGTACCTTTTGACCTTGTTTCCAATGAACCTTTGCATCCTGACCAAACTGCATTGCATCTTTCTGTACCGTAACATTATACAGTTCAGTTTTTGCTGCAGCCGTTATTGGCAGCACAGACCCCACTGTTAATCCCAATGCTAATACTAGTGATGTTCTCTTTTTCATCGCCAACCGCCTCCTAATTTCTCTTTGTATAGAATTTTCAAAATAATCATAACACGGTGAATCTATTAGGATAATTGGGAAAAAGTAGGGGACATGGTGTCAGGCACTAACGAAAGTACTAACGAAAAATAAACTATTCTATTAAAAATCCCAACGCTAGGTTCTCAAAAGCGTTGGGAAAATTTTATTATTTATTTTTTCGGGGGTCTAAACTTTTATTTTATTTTTTGTATCTTTTTATTTAGTGCTTAAAGATTACTTTATTTCAACTTGTGCTCGAATAAAAGTTATAATTTTTTAGATTATTAACCTGATAGTATCAGTGGTTGTCTTTACATGGTGACAAGGACAAGAAATAACCGCCATTGAAACAACGACGGTTACGTTTTAACCAAAAAGTTAATATAGAATTTTAAACTAATTCACCCTAATTTTTTATTAAAACATCACGATCATCAGCTTGAGGAGGTTCCTCCATCCATCCGTTTTTGATCATAATTTTCGCTCCTGCTTCCGCATAGAGTGATATTTCTGGAATTAAAGCTGCATACTTCAGACCGATATCCCTTCTTGGACTTGCTGCCATCGCCATTCCATAATTACCGATTCCTGCAGCAATCATCGTTGATACATTAAACATGATAAGTTTATCAGAAAAAACGGTTTTAGTGGAATCGGAAACAGCTGAATCCCAGCTCATTGGAGCAGGAAGATCTTCCTTTTTTAATATATCACTAAATAAATCTGCGTGTTGCTGTGCCAGTTGAATTCCTTTTTGAAGAAATTGCTTTACCTCTTTATCCTGTGCGGTCTGAGCGTACCCTATTATTAATGCCTTACCAATCATATTGGTTTGAATATTTAAGAATACATGTGTAATTTCTATAGAAGTAATCGGTCTCCTATGACCGAAAAAGCCAGCCAAAAAATGATCTCTTTTTACAAAATCCACTTTATCTGGTATGGAGATATAAGGCGGTTTAATATAAGTACCTTGATTCAACATAAGATCCCTGGTCAAATCCTGCAGATCAACAGCAGTTTTTAATACACGTTTAAAAAAATCAACCAAATCTGGACGTGTTACCAATCCCAGTGCAGCACTGCTTGCGGCCATGGCAAGTATCGACATGTTACGATAAAACATTAAAACAAAAGTGTCAGAAAATAGTTTAGGGGCATTGGGTTTTACATCTTTATCTGTAAAGCCCAACGGAACAGGGAAACCCTCCTTTTTAAACAGTTCCTCCACAATTGAAACATTGCCTTTAGCTACGTCCAAAGTAAATTCAATAACCGGACGCACCTCTTCATCTTCCACTTTCTCTAAGTAATGGCTGCTCACACAAACAGCTAGAGTGTCACTCAAATATTGAGTCCATAACGTAGACATTTCAGCTGCTGTTAAGTGGAGCTTTATTTTATCCTCCATATGGTACCTCTTTTTCATAATATGAATTCGCCTATCATAATCTATTTGTTATTAGAATCCACCAAAGGAGATCATTTATTATATATACACAAAACTTTTCCCAATAAATTTTAACTAGAATTTGTTACAAAATAATAAGGAAATACTATTACCAATAATAAACAGCAAAATGTATTTTCGAGTGCTAAAAAAAATAGTAGAATAATCCTATACAACATTGAGGAGTAGATTACACTTGGTTTTCATTCGCGTTCTATCGTCAATTCTAAAAAATAAATTTCTACTTTATCTACTTCTCACTTTGATTCCCGCTTTAGCCGCTAGTTCGGTGTTAGCCCAACACCAAGTAAAAATTTTGGAAGCACAAAATAAAAATAAAGCCGCACGATATGCCACCTTTCACACAATGAATATAGAAAATTTATTTAACGAAACGGTTGGCCGATTAGAAATGCTCGCAACTTCACTTAAGTATCAGAACACCAACCTATCTAATTTGGAAACAGTGCTTCGAGAAACAAAAGGGAAGGATCCTCGTCTATCTGGTTTCTTTTGGACAAATAGCCAAGGTGACTTATTAATTAGTACGAATACAAATTCTGAAAATGTGAATGTAAACGATCAACCTTATTTTCAACATGCCATCCAGACAGAGAAAACAAGTTTTTCGGACGTACATATTGGCCGGGTTACAGGCAGGCAAATCATCACAATTGCTACTCCGATTGTCGATCATGGAAAAGTGCAGGGTGTGCTTGTTGCCAGTTTACGTACAGATAAAATTGAAGCAGCCATTAAAAACCTGGTTAATGGCGAAATGGTCATTATCACCGATGATTCAAACAAGATTTTATTTAAAGCGGGTTCCCTACCTGAAAAGGACTCGGTAAAATCCAGTATGAAAATAGCCAATGTTAATTGGAAAATATCCGTCTTTGTCCAATCGGAAAATGAACTAGCTTTTTGGAAATCGTTTGTTAAATATTTGATGATTTTTTTAACCATTTCCAATATCGTCTTTTTATGGGCTCAATACTTTCTTTTGAAAAAGAAAGTACAAAGGGAAAATGCGCAAACGGAACATCATAAACTAGAATTAATCGGGAAACTTGCCGCAAGTACAGCTCATGAAATCCGGAATCCATTAACCGGAATAAAAGGATTAATAAAACTTTTAAGCGAGGAATATCACGATCAGAAAGCCCAATCCTATTTCAAAGTAATTCAAACAGAAATCGATCGAATCAATGGTATTGTTAGTGAATTGCTTGTACTAGGAAAACCCACTGCTCATTCGCTTAAAATTGATAATGTTAATACCATTCTGACAGAAATCGAGCCGATCATTCAATCCGAAGCTAATTTTATGAATGTGGAGTTAATCATTAATTACTCTAAAGAAAATCTACCCGTTTCTTGTGTCAAAGATCAGTTAAAGCAAGTCATTCTTAATTTAACAAAGAACTCGTTGCAAGCCATGCCTTTTGGAGGAAAACTTTCTATCATTCTTGAGAAACAGGCAGAACACTGTTTAATTACCGTCACCGATAACGGAGTGGGAATGCAGCAAGATCAAATCAACCAAGCATTTAACCCATTCTTTACACTCAAGAAAGATGGATCTGGCTTAGGATTAACTGTTTGCAAACGGATTATCGACTCCTATGGCGGGAAGATTTTAATCCACAGTATTCCAAATGAAGGAACACAAGTCATCATTACACTCCCATTGGTATTCAACCAATAGGCGTAAAAAAGCTGCCCTCGAAAACAGGGCAGCTTTAAAAATAAACAAAATGGGTGTCAGGCACCATGTGCATTCTTTTATACTTCCTCACTCTTGTTTAAAAGATTAACGGAATTCTTGAAGAGTGGAATGAGAATAATTACCCCCACGATAAATAGCAGGGCCGATAATTCGTACATGGTTACCAAAGAAGTGGTTTTCTTCAGCCATCCGCTCGCTGTCATGGTAATAACCATTGTCCCCATAAACATAGGGTTTAATATGCCATTGACTCGACCGATAAAAGCTTCTTCTGTGTTTTTCAATATCATTGTATTAATCCCAATGTGAATACAAGGCATAAACAAACCGCTAATGAATTGCGCGGTCAATGTCAGCCACAATTGTTCTGATAGCCCCATCGCGAAAAATCCTAGTGCCGAAGCGCTCATTCCAATGGCAAGCAAGATTTGTGGAGGAGTCTTTTTGGCTAACCCCATCGTGAGTCCACCACCTAAAATCATCCCCGCTCCAAAAGCTGCCATCAACCATTGCAGATCCTCTTTTGGTAAACCAAGTCTTTCTGTAATAAGGAAAACAGATAGTGGCTGCGTCAGTCCCAGCCCTAGACCTGCTGCCGCAAAACAGCCACCTAGCAAGGTCAGCGCTCGACTGTTCCAAACATAACGGAATCCTGCCTTCATTTCGTCCATAAGTGTCGTTTTAACAGGGCCTTCCTCAATTTCTCTGTCAGGTGGAAGCATAAATAGAGTCGCTGCCGAAAGCATAAAGGCAATCCCCATAATCGCAATCGCTGCATTTATACCGTAATGCTGATACACAAAAGTTCCAATAATCGGACCTAAAATCATAAAGAGCGCAAACACCGTTTGGTACATCGACATCCCCATTTGAATTAGTTCTTCTTTTACATGAAGCTTAAAAAGTTTCATTCCAGAAGGCTGTGAAAACTGTGAAAGGATCGATGACACGAGAGTTGCAAAGAAAATGACCTTCCAGCCCCCAAATACCAGTGTTAACAAAACAATAAAGATAGACACCGCACTGAGGAAATCGCACCAAATCATCGTCCGTCTCGGCCGCCACCTATCAGCAAAAGTCCCTCCAATAAAGGAAAAAAGAAAGATTGGTGCGAATTCTGCAACTGAAATCAGTGAGACTGCAACGGGATCTTCATTTGTTTTCTCAATCACAAATAATAAAATGGAGTAGTTACGTACCCAAATACCGATTTGCAAGAATAACGTAGAGAGCAAGATTGTGCGTATGACACGATTCCTAAATAAGTCCCCCATGGTAATGTTTGATTTTGTTTCTTCCATAAAAAAAACCTCCTCATCCAATTATCTGGACAGGAGGTACTTATGTAGCAAAAGGGCACAGTACACCAAGTACCTTTTACTCCCTTTTGTCTATAAAAGCCCGCACTAACCCTATCCAGAAATATGTTCGTTTAATTATCCGAATTTTTTTCTTTTAATAGGTTTAGTGAATCATTGGCCTTATGGTCACCCTTTCAATTATCGTATTCTCCATACTACTCGATTCAACTCGAAGAATCAATAGCGAAGTTTGTCAAACGGTGTATACCAATGAAAATCACCTGAACCCCTTATTAGTTTAGGTAAATCCAAGATATTCTAAACTAATAGGATCAATAAAATTAATATACCTATAGATACCTTTTAGTCTTCAAGTCTTGTTATTTGATTATATCTAACTCCTTCTTAATCATACTTTGTCGCAGTTTCGAATATAGTTCAACGAATCCAATGAAAATTATGGTAAATTTTAAATAGAAAAAAAATGAAAGTAGGCGGCTATGGTGTTAGAAAAATTCCCTGTTTATATGAGCTCTTTTAAACAAGAACGACTGATTAGAGTATACCTGCCTAGTAGTTACAGAGAGGAAAATAAAAGATTCCCAGTCTTATATATGCATGACGGACAAAATGTTTTTGAAGATGAAGGGGCCATCAAAGGGGTATCTTTAGGAATGAAAGATTACTTGGATAAGCATGGGCTTGAGATCATTGTCGTTGCGATTGATCTAAATCCTGAGGGGGAGGAACGAGTCAATGAATACTGTCCATGGGGTCATGGAGAGGTAAGCAAACAAATCTTAGGATACGCCAGTCCATCTGGCGGCCGCGGTGAAGAATATATTGATTTTATTGTGAACGAGCTGAAACCGTTAATTGATGAGAAGTACCGTACCATTCAAAATCATACATCGATGGCTGGAATATCATTGGGTGGATTAATCTCCACCTATGCAGCCTGCCGTTATCCGCATATTTTTAAAAGAATCGCAGCTTTATCACCTGGATTTTATCGAAATCAAGAGGAAATTGAAAACCTGTTAAGAACATCAGACTTATCTAAAATCGAAAAGTTTTATATGGATTTTGGCACAAGAGAAGTTGGTGCAGATGAAGAAATGAATCAAGTTTTCCTTGACCTTACCAATCGTGTATACGAAATATTGAATGAAAAAATACACGATTTTCACTTTCAGCTTGTCGAGGATGCGGAACATGCTTATCCATTCTTTAGAAAAAGAATTCCGGCCGTACTCTCCTACATATTTTCAGATTAATACGAAGAAGTACGAAAAGAAGGGTGTCAGGCACCATGTGAAAAATTCACATAGTGCCTGACACCCAATATAACCCAATTAGAATGGTTTTAAGATCATCAAGCTGATGATGATTAAAAAGATGATATTTTCCAGGTTTTCAAATTGGAAGAGTATTTTTGATAAACGCCAATATTCCGCTGGGATTTCTTCGCCTTTATGAGATTCTAAAAGTGCTTTTACTGGTTTTGACCTAGGTGATAGGACAAGCGGACCAATGGCAAGGGCCGCCAAAAAAAGAATCAGACTGGTTACATACCAACCCATCTTAAATAGGCTTGGGTTAAGGAGCCCCATACTTAACCCTGTAATTAATAAAAGCGTGCCGCCAATCATGACAAAAATGTGCAACTTATGTCTAATCTTATAGGAATGTCTTAATTCGGTCATGTTTTTTCCAGATTTAACCACGGTTGTTAATATGAATCCCGGCCCCATCCCTAGGATGGCTGAAAAAATATGTATGAAAACAAGGATTTTATAGATAGTAATCAATTGCTGCCAACCTCCATTCACTCCATCCCCATTTTATCATATTCTTAATTAATATATTAAAGTGAAATATAGTAGTTTTTGTGGCTCCTTTTGAATAAACAAATTTTTAAAGTTAACCCTATTTACAAAAAGAATATATAAAGGAGCTTTTCTGTGAAACAACCTTATGAAATTTTTAATATGATTGTTGATGAAGAGGCATACGATCAAGAAGAAGTAACCGCTGATTTTACCTACCAGGAGCAAGATTATAGTATTACTTTTAGAAAAGGAGACCTTGAAGTTGTGAATGCTTGGGTCTTTAAGAACGGAGTGTCATTGCCGGCTAATTTATCCGAGAATATCATCGAATCAATTAGAGCAGATGTGAAGAATAGAATTTAGTTTATTGATGAAAAAGTATAACAAACACGTAAGGCCATCAGAAATCTCTCTGATGACCTTTTCTTGTGCACCCAGTTTTGATGAGATAGGACATCATCCAGTTTCTTGATTACTTGTTAATTGAGTAAGTACCTTTTGATAGGCGGCTGCTTCTTGAATCATCCCTTTTGATTGATACATCTTACTGATTTTCCGAACAGGAGCAGGATTTTGCGGATCGAGTTCCATTTCCCAAAAGAAACAATCGATCGCTTGATCAAATTGTTTGAACTCCGCATAATAATCACCTAATTCCATCATCCGATCAGGATTCTCTAATAATCCAACCATTTCACTTATCTTTTTCATCACTTCCAGTCCCGGGATTACCATTTGTATAGGGCTGAGTTGTTCATACACGGTTTTAAGGTCATGCTCTTTAAGGAGGAATTCAGCACATTGGAACACCTTTTGTTCAAAGCGCCTAGTTTTTTCTGAATGTGGCAAGTGCTGCAACAATTTAATAAATTCATCAAAATGTTCTATGACAAATGTCGAGTCAGAATGATCCCAAATTATTAGGAGATTGGCATTGAAGGAGGCTGGCAGGTCATTGATAAATCTGAATAAGCATAGGGCAGTTTTCTCATAATTACCAGCTTGAAGCATTTTGTTGATGACAGATTCTGAATCAGGCAGCACTCGAAAGGGATTGATATTCAGTTGTGCCAAAATCAGCATCCATTCTTCCATCGTCATAAAGCGTAAGGCTCTGCCTGTATACTTCTCGATCGATTTAGTCCCTATAAGTTTCTCGGTATTTTCTAACCATAGCAATAACTCAACTAAACCGTCTTGTTTATTCACTATTTCTTCTAAACATTTTTGTTCTTCTGGATTGGTTCGATTTTTGAAGCAATTCAATTCTACATATAGGGGGTCCTTGGATAGGATTGCAGGTAAACTTGAGGAATGGTAAAAATGGTGGTATGAACTAAATTCTTGGGCGGTCAAACGTTCTTGTGCTGATTTGAAGTTCGGTGCGAAATCAGCTAACATCTGAAGGATTTGAAAGGATTTTAGAAATTTACCGTTTCTTCTAAAGTGGAAGAAAACCTTATCAATAGCCTTGATTAGTTGCTCTTTTTCGAAAAAAGAGTCAAGTGTGGTTAGTATATAGACCATTTCCTGTGGTGAGTAATCGAGTTGAAGTCGAGAAAAAAGGTTACTTTTATTGGGAATAGTTACGGTTCCTTCGGGGATTAATGCACGTAAGATTGGATGCGGAAATTCAATAGTAATACCTTCTTGAGTCGCTTTATATATAAATGTTCCTTTCTCGACTTGGTCGAGCTTTCCACCAAAAATAAGGGCATTATTATAGTAAATAAGATAATATCTTTCTTGATCTACCGTACTAAGTTGGATTACCTTACTCCTTGCATATACGGCGGCCCTTATTACATTTCCTTTTACCATATGTTTTTTATTTTTTATCGAAATTTCGGTTGGCATTATTTGATTGTTATCCATTCTGCATCTGCCCCCTATCGTAATATACAGCTATTAAAACATTTTACCTTCATGACTTTATTATATCATAAACAAAAAAAGAGGTCCTTTAACCGGGACCTCCCTTTTTAGCCTCCTAATCATTCGGGTTAATAATGGCCAATACCTGATGATCTTCCCATTTTCCGTTTATTTTCACATTTTTCACAGCTAATCCTTCTTTATGGAAACCAGATTTCTCTAATACACGAATGGAACCAATATTGTGCGGCATGACGCCGGCCTCTATCCTGTGTAATTTCAATTCCTTAAATGCATAATCCACCATCAACTTAACCGCCTCTGTTGTAAAGCCTCTCCCATTATGCTTTTCATCTAAAAAATATCCGATAAACGCACTATGAAGTGAGCCTCTAAGAACGTGAAATAAATTTATCGTTCCAATTAAGCAGCCCTCATTTGTAAAAATTCCGAACATATAACTTTGATCATGGCTGATTTCATCTTGATAAACCTGAATTCGCTGCAGTTGAGTTTCGACTGTATAGAAATCTTCACTTCGCTCCATTGAAAACATTTCAAAAAAATGGCGATTATCTTTATTTAATTGAAGGAGTGGTACGGCATCTTCTTTAGAGAACGGTCTAATATAGATTTTTTCACCTTTAAAGACAGACTTTTCTTCTCTTGCTCTTAAATGCAATACCATATGTTCGTCATTATAATCGATTCCATTAACTTTGAAGGCATTTTCCTCGAATCCATATACTTGAAAACCTAATTTACGATAAAGTTGTTTTGCTTTATCATTGCTTGCCATCACAGATAAATTTATTTTTTCAATCGCTGGAATCGATTTGGCTTTATTTATGGCCTCAGTCATTAATGCTTTCCCCACACCCCTACCTTGCTTCTTAGGGGTAACATACATCGCAAAAATATTGGCCCGATGCTGAATTTTTTCAGCATTCTCATGTAATAAAGTGACAACTCCAATTAGACTCTTTTGTTCAAATGCACCAAATGTATAATTCCCTTCAGCATTAAAATTACGGACAACTTGGTCAATCGGATTTTCTCTTTTTAAAGCATCTTCGTAACTCGTTAAGAACGCTTCCGGATTCTGCTTTAGTGCTTCCAACCTTAGCGCCCAATAGCTTTCTGCATCAGAAGCAGTTAGTAATTTAAACTCCATAATAATCCCCTCCGCAAATCTAACAGCCAAGAACTCGACCACATCCTGGCTCAGTACTTTTCTGTTGAAATTTAACAAATAGTGCTTAATAAAATTCTACATAAGTTATTATCTAAAAAGAAATGATAAGAGCAAAAACAAAGAAGGTTATCTCATGAAAAAAGTTTTAATTGGTTTATTTATTTCTATCCTCTGCTTCTCTGGAAGTATAAGTCCACTGACAGCCATAAATATAGGATCTGCGCAACAAAAACCGATTCCTCCATATGCAAAGTGGGGTACATTGGCGTTGAAGGAAACCCATAAAAAGTATCCGCAAGCCAAGATCATTGATTATCTTCACATTGGAAGAACAAGCGGACCGCAAACCTCCACCGAAAAGTTTAAGCTTTGGTTAAAAGATAAGAATAAAGAATTCGGTGTCTTCGTCAATATAGAATTTAATAAATCGACGGAAAAAGTCGTCAAGATCACTTTTCAGGAGACCTCAAGATAGTACTTTTTCAAAAAAAGAGAATCAAATTATGTTAAGATTTCTTCGACAACAGATGTACGTCTTCATACATCCAACGTTCCTGATCTTCCTGGCTAACTGATGTAAAATGTTTATTCTTGGCAAACTGGTAATTAACATGGAGAATATCTATATTGTTATTCAAACACATACCAGTTGTGTAATGGAAAAGTGGACGTTGGGTCGTATATCCAAGGCCCGGCAGCATGATGTAAATACTTTTATTCAGTTTCTCATGATGAATCCATGAATACGGAATGCTTGAAAATTCATTTCTAACCAGTCCTTCTTTCAATTGCTCCAATCCACTTCACCTCTTTTATATCTTCAAAAACTCCTCATTTAAAAATCAGCTTAAATGACCTCCTTAAATTCATTTATAAAAATTCGAGAAGATGGCTCAACTCACCTTCCTACATTTAGAATTTATGGCTGGACGGGTGTACCTAAAACGACTTGTAAGACAAGATTCTACAGGGATTTGGACGGTTGTTGGGTTTGACCGGATTAATCAATAATATTGAATCAAAAACAGAGAACCACTAAGAGTCTTCAACTCTTAGTGGTTCTTTGCTTTTTGGCAGAATTGCATAGATTCCAATTCTTAGGAACAAACTAAATTAACCAGTTAATCGGAGTGAATGTTATGCATAACTCATATTGGTATTATGCTTTACTTGTTCTAAGCATCAGTTTATTTAGTTTTATACTATTCAAAAAAAGAAACACTCAATCACTATACTTATTATTAACAAATATAGGTGGGGCTTTTCTGATTGAGACTGTCATCTATAATTTCTTAGCCTGTTACAATTATAATCCGAATTTTATCAAGGCTAATGAATTCTATGACAACAATTTGGGCGCGTTTGTTTCAAATGCCTTTGCTTTACCGGTTGTGGCCACCTTAATTGCTGTTTTTCATTTAAATTGGATATGGATTATTTTTTTCTCGGGATTATTTGTAGGAATTGAGTGGTTGTTTTTAAAGCTGCATATTTACTCCCATAATTGGTGGAGATTAGCCTATACAGGACTGGGGCTCCCATTCTATTTTGCTATGGCCAAGATTTATTATCACTGGATTCTGCGTCCTTCCAAAGGATTCCAACATTATTGGATCCTTTATTTAATAACTGGCTCACTCTCTGCAAGTGCACATGTATTGCCCATCATTTTTTTCTCGAATCGAATATACTCCCCTGGTTGGTTCGAAAATCCTGGCCGTGACTCGATTGCCTTGGGTGCCATTTTCTATTTATGTGACAGTCTGTATTATTGTCTATTGACGAAACTTAGCTTAAAAAGGAATTGGATCAAATATATTTTCACGGGTTTCCTTATGTATGTAGTGAATCTAATGCTTATTAATGCTGGAATTCTTCGTAGCCTGGTCTGGTGGGACATCCCCTATTATGTAGGTTTATCAATTCTGCTCCTCATGCTGACAGAAATTATTGATAAAAGATTATCCCAATTGCCAAAGATACCTTTTGGCTACAGTTCCTCATAGCCTCAAATCCCCTGCTCCGAATAGCTAGATTCCCCATCATATCCTTCCTTTTTGCTGACATTATTTTTATTAAATTCGTTAAGAATAATGAATACACCTTCCTCCCTTTTTATTAGCGAAAAAAAAAAAAAGCGCTTGCATTTTTTCAAATTCGGCCTATAATACTTGTATACAAGTGTACTCGTATTCAATAAAGAAGGTGTAGCGATGATAGAATCAAAGGATTTATTATATCCGACCAAATGGCTCACGAAAGCTTCAGTCGGAGATCGGGTAACATATGAGCTAAGGATGCAGATTATTTCTGGTCTAATTGAAAGCGGCACCATCCTATCAGAAAATAAGTTAGCCGCTGATTTTAATGTGAGTCGATCACCGATTCGCGAAGCATTAAAAACCCTTGCTTCTGAAAATTTAATCCGGTTAGAGCGAATGGGTGCGGTTGTCATTGGTTTAACCAGCAAAGAAATAGTTGAAATTTATGATGTCCGATTACTGATTGAATCGTTTGTATATGAACGTCTTGTAAAATTAGACACTACATCATTAGTTAAGGAACTGAGTAAAATACTCGAGATGATGAAAATAGCCATCAAATATCACGATGCAGATGAGTTTGCCTATCAAGATCTCCTATTCCACGAAACAATTATTCGGGCAATCAATCATTCTTACATCACGATGATCTGGAATAATGCCAAACCAGTAATGGAGGCTTTCATCCTTTTATCGATGCGGTCCCGGTTCAAGGAAAAATACGAAGACTTTCCGCGCATTGTGGAAAATCATCAATTATATATTGATGCGATCGATGCAAAAAATAGAGACCTCATGATTCTATCCTTACATCAAAATTTCGATGATGTTCAAGGAAAAGTAGAAGACCTGTGGCGGTCTCAACAAATGCTTTCTAAAGGAGTCGAGCAAGAATAATGACAAACTATATGTTGGGGTTAGACATCGGCACGACTAGCACAAAAGCCGTTTTATTTAGTGAAAAAGGTGAAGTCATCCAACAAGAGAATATTGGTTACCCACTCTATACACCTGATATTTCAACAGCTGAGCAGGACCCAGAAGAGATTTTTGCGGCTGTAGTAAAAGCGATTTCAAATATTATGAAGCATCACCCACAAAAAGAAATTTCGTTTATTTCTTTTAGCAGTGCCATGCATAGTCTCATTGCTATGGATGAAAATGATCAACCGCTGACACCGTGCATCACATGGGCAGATAATCGCAGTGAGGCCTGGAGCCATAAAATAAAAGAGGAATTAAATGGACATGAGGTCTACAAACGGACAGGAACGCCGATTCACCCGATGTCGCCATTAAGCAAAATTACTTGGATTGTGAATGATCGTCCAGAGATAGCTAAAAAAGCGAAAAAATATATCGGGATAAAGGAATATATCTTTAAAAAGTTTTTTGACCAATACGTTGTCGATCATTCCCTTGCTTCAGCCATGTGCATGATGGATCTCAAAAAACTAGATTGGGACCAGGAAGCATTAAAAATCGCTGGAATTTCACGTGAACAGTTATCTAGGCTTGTCTCAACAACTGAGATTTTTACCAACTGTGACCCAGAATTAGCACACCAAATGGGGATAGATCCTCAAACACCTTTTGTGATTGGTGCCAGTGATGGAGTCCTTTCCAATCTTGGGGTAAATGCGATTCGAAAAGGGGAGATTGCGGTCACTATAGGGACAAGCGGTGCAATTCGGACTATTATTGATCAGCCGCATACCGATGAGAAGGGTCGCATTTTTTGCTACGCATTAACAGAAAAACATTGGGTAATTGGCGGGCCCGTTAACAATGGCGGGATGATTTTCCGCTGGGTACGGGATGAATTTGCCGCTTCCGAGGTGGAAACCGCCAAAAGATTAGGCATTGATCCATATGAAGTACTAACAAAAATCGCAGAAGGTGTACGGCCGGGAGCAGATGGATTGATATTTCATCCATATCTAGCGGGTGAACGGGCGCCATTATGGAATCCAGATGTACGCGGATCATTTTTCGGCTTAACGATGGCGCACAAGAAAGAACATATGATTCGCGCTGCCCTGGAAGGAGTTATTTACAATTTATATACAGTATTTCTAGCATTAATTGAATGCATGGAAGGTTCAGTGACACGAATCCAAGCAACAGGAGGATTTGCGAGGTCAGAGGTTTGGCGTCAAATGATGTCCGATATTTTCGACCTCGAAGTAGTTGTTCCAGAAAGCTACGAAAGTTCATGCCTGGGTGCTTGTATCTTAGGTTTATATGCTACGGGAAAAATCGATTCGTTTGATGTTGTTTCTGAAATGGTTGGAAGTACACACAAACATACGCCTAAAGAAGAGGCAGCAAGAGAGTATAGAGAATTACTGCCAATCTTTATAAACTTATCGAGAGTTTTAGAAGAAGATTATACACGGATTGCCAATTATCAAAGAGGATTAATTAATAGAAATAAATAAATTTTGGGGGAATTTTCATGCCATTAGTTATAGTTGCAATTGGGATCATAGCATTACTGATTTTAATCATGGGCTTTAAATTAAACACCTTTGTTTCACTTATCATTGTCTCATTCGGTGTGGCCATTGCACTTGGAATGAAATTAGATGAAATCATCGCAACAATTGAAGCCGGGCTAGGCGGGACACTTGGACATATAGCACTCATTTTCGGGCTTGGTGCAATGCTTGGTAAATTAGTTGCAGATTCAGGAGGAGCGCAGCGGATTGCGATGACTCTTGTTAATAAATTTGGTGAAAAGAATATTCAGTGGGCTGTAGTGGTCGCATCATTCATTATCGGAATTGCTTTATTCTTTGAAGTAGGATTAGTTTTATTAATTCCAATCGTATTTGCGATTTCTAAACAATTAAAGGTTTCTATTCTATTTCTTGGTATTCCAATGGCAGCAGCTTTATCTGTAACACACGGATTTTTACCTCCACATCCTGGACCAACAACCATCGCAGGTGAATATGGTGCAGATATTGGGGAAGTATTACTTTACGGCTTTATTATTTCCATTCCAACTGTCTTTATTGCTGGACCTTTGTTTACAAAGATAGCGAAAAGATTGGTTCCTGCATCCTTTACGAGAACTGGAGATATCGCCTCTTTAGGTGAGCAAAAAACATTCAAAATGGAAGACACCCCTGGATTTGGAATCAGTGTATTTACTGCAATGCTTCCTGTAATTCTAATGTCGATCGCTACAATTATTACTTTGCTTCAAAAAACAATGGGATTTGCAGATAACACTTTACTTGCCATTATCCGTTTTGTCGGCGGTGCATCGCCTGCCATGGTGATCTCGTTATTATTCGCTATTTATACAATGGGGTTAGCAAGAAATATTCCTATTAAAACAGTGATGGATTCTTGTTCAACAGCCATCTCACATATTGGGATGATGCTATTAATTATCGGTGGCGGCGGTGCCTTCAAACAAGTATTAATTAATGGTCATGTAGGAGACTATGTAGCTGAATTATTTAAAGGTACTTCATTATCACCAATTATTCTAGCATGGATCATCGCAGCTATTTTACGTATTGCCTTAGGATCTGCGACAGTTGCTGCTTTAACCACTGCTGGGTTAGTGATTCCAATGTTAGGTCAAACAGACGTGAACCTTGCCTTAGTCGTCCTAGCCACTGGAGCGGGTAGTTTAATTGCCTCGCACGTTAACGATGCCGGTTTCTGGATGTTTAAAGAGTATTTTGGTTTAACCATGAAAGAAACATTTGCAACCTGGACATTACTTGAGACAATCATCTCCGTTTGTGGTTTAGGTTTTATTTTAATACTAAGTTTATTTGTTTAAGATAAAGCCAATAGTGGGGGATTTATGTTCCCCACTATTGGCAGTTTAAAGGAGAAGAAAGTGAAATGGACAATACAATTGGAGTTATTGGATTAGGTGTAATGGGCAGCAATATTGCCTTAAATATGGCAAACAATGGTGAAAAAGTAGCGGTCTATAATTACACGAGGGATCTCACAGATAAACTTTTACAAAGAATTGACTGTGAAACGATCGCCCCGTATTACGACGTACAAAGTTTTGTTCAATCCTTGGAAACCCCTAGGAAGATCTTCCTTATGGTGACCGCTGGGGCAGCCATCGATTCAGTGATTTCATCGTTAGTTCCTTTTCTTGAGCCTGGGGACATTATTATGGACGGCGGGAACTCCCATTATGAAGATACGGCCAGAAGATATGAGGATCTGAAGTCGAAAGAAATTGAGTATTTAGGGATTGGCATTTCTGGTGGAGAGGTTGGCGCTTTAAATGGTCCTTCGATTATGCCTGGCGGGGAGAAAGATGCTTATGAAAAAGTAGCGCCCATCCTCACCAAAATAGCTGCCCAAGTGGATGGTACCCCATGTTGTACATATATTGGTCCAAAAGGTGCAGGGCATTTTGTGAAAATGGTCCACAATGGCATCGAATATGCTGATATGCAATTGATCGCTGAAGCCTATACCTTTTTAAGGGAAAGATTACAATTATCTGTGAATGAAATTGCCGATACCTTTGAAAAATGGAATCAGGGTGAACTGAAAAGCTACCTTATCGAAATCACAGCCGAAATTTTAAAGAAGAAGGATGAAAAAACAGGCCTGCCATTGATAGATGTCATTCTTGATAAAGTAGGGCAAAAAGGGACGGGTAAATGGACAAGTATGCAAGCTATCGATAATGGGATTCCCTTATCCATCATTACGGAGTCATTATTCTCCCGTTATGTATCATCTTTAAAAGAAGAACGTGTTTTTGCAGAAGAAATTTTAGCTGGACCGGAAGTGGAGCTGTCAATAGAAGATAAAGATTTGTGGATTGAGCATATTAGACAGGCTTTATATATGGGTAAAGTTTGTGCCTATGCGCAAGGGTTTACACAATATAAAATGACCTCTGACCTCTATGACTGGAACTTACCATTGGAGGAAATTGCACTTATTTTCCGCGGCGGGTGTATCATTCGTGCTGAGTTCTTAAACGTAATAAGTGAAGCCTATCAAACACAAGCAAATTTGAAGAATTTATTAATTGCTCCTTTTTTCGCTGAAAAAGTAAAAGAGTATCAATCAGGTTTAAGGAAAATCGTATGTGAGGGAATTAATTCTGGAATCCCCTTTCCTTGCTTAAGTGCTTCCCTTTCCTATTTAGATAGCTATCGAAGAGGCCATTCCAATGCCAGCCTTTTACAGGCTCAACGGGATTATTTCGGTGCCCATACTTATGAGCGAATCGATATGGATGGTGTTTTTCACACTGACTGGAACTAATCTTTAATCAATCACAAAGTCCTATACTCGTTATTGAGTATAGGACTTTGTTCTATTTTTAGATAGAGTGTGAATAGAATGAAACGAAAGGATTATGGAAAGAAAAGCCAACTAATTATAGGAGGGATTTTATGTCAACATCAAGAATACTGAAATGGGTTTCAGGTGGGCTTGAAGCATTACTGGGAATTCCTGTACTTGGAGGTACGATCGTTATCAGTCTTGTATGGACCCCTCTAGCAATTATGTTAATATTACATATTGTTACGTTGGTGATTACCAAAAAAGAGGGCAGCGGGTCCATTACAGGTAGTGTCCTTGGAATCATAACTTCATGTATAGGCTGGATTCCGTTTTTAGGAATGGTTATGCATATTATCTCTGCAGTTATTCTAATGGTTGATGCAGCTAAGGCAGAAGGCAATCAAGCAGGAAGCTAATCTTCCTGCTTGATTGCCTCACTATGTATAAAACCTCTCAAACCTACTCCCCCTGTAAAAATCAGATAGGAATACTAACAGTAATCTTATCTGATTTTTACTGATTAAACTATACTATTAAATGGAATAATCTTGGGGGATAAAGACTTTTAATTGTTGCGGCTTTACAAACACTTCTTCGCCTGTCTTTAGATTAAGGCTGCGAAATTGCTCCTTTCTTAATTCTACTTCTAGGTAGTCCCCGTTATCCTTTCGAATTAGTTCAAGTTGGACAGCTGCCCCAACTAAATGAATATAATTAATTTTGGCAGAAACTGAATCCTGACTGGCTTCCCTTTCGATACTAATATCATGCGGACGAACATAACCAACTGCCTCGGTATTCTCTATCTCCGAAAATTCTGGAGCATCGACTTCAAAATGCCCATTCCGTAATTTCCCGTTATGCAGACGACCTTTAAACAAATTCACATTTCCTAAAAAGTGATAAACAAAAGGACTGTTTGGATTTTCATAAACCTCTTCTGGTGTTCCAATTTGCTCAATCTTCCCTTCATTCATCACGACCACACGATCGGCAACATCCAGCGCCTCCTCTTGGTCATGGGTCACAAATATACTGGTAATCTGATAATCATCATGAAGTTTTCTTAACCATCTGCGAAGATCTTTCCGGACCTTGGCATCTAAGGCTCCAAATGGTTCATCTAACAATAGCACCTTAGGCTCCACCGCTAATGCCCGTGCTAATGCGACCCTCTGCCGTTGACCCCCAGACAAATTGGATGGATATCGATCGGCAAAGGCCTCTAGTTTTACTAACTTTAGTAATTCCATGACCTTTTCTCTTATTTCGTTTTTGGAAGGCCGTAATTTTCTGGGCCGCACTTTTAATCCATAAGCAACATTATCAAAAACAGTCATATGGCGAAACAAAGCATAATGCTGAAAGACAAATCCTACTTTTCGTTCCTTTGTACTGATGTGCGTAATGTCTTCTTCCCCAAACAGAATCGCACCTTGATTGGCTGCTTCTAAGCCCGCGATAATCCTCAGCAGCGATGTTTTTCCAGAACCAGACGGACCAAGCAGTGCAACGAGCTCCCCCGTTTGAATATCAAGATTTATTTGATCAAGAGCTTGGAAATTTCCAAATGATTTTGAGATATTTTGGATTTGAATACTCATCTTAATGCGCTCCTTCTTCTGATTCAAATGACTTTCTTGCTTTCCACTCAATGAAATTTTTTACAATCAGTGTAATGATGGCAAACAATGACATTAAGGAAGCCACCGCAAAGGCAGCGGAAAATTGATACTCATTGTATAAAATTTCGATATGAAGCGGCATCGTATTGGTCAGGCCCCGGATATGTCCCGAAACAACCGATACTGCCCCAAACTCTCCAATCGCCCGCGCACTGCAGAGAATAACCCCATATAGTAGTCCCCACTTAATATTCGGTAAAGTTACCAAAAAGAATGTTTTCCAGCCGCTCGCCCCTAGCGTCAGAGATGCTTCTTCATCGGCCGTTCCCTGCGTTTGCATTAATGGAATCAGCTCCCTGGCGACGAATGGCAGTGTCACTAAAAGCGTGGCCAGCGCAATTCCTGGTACTGCAAAGATGATTTTGATATTATGATCAATTAACCATTGTCCAAATAAACCATGGGCACTAAATAATAAAACAAACACCAATCCCGCAATCACTGGGGAAATGGCAAATGGAAGATCAATAATCGTAATCAATAGACTTTTTCCCTTAAAATTGAACTTGGTAACCGCCCATGCCGCAGCGACTCCAAAGATGGCATTTAGGGGAACAGTAATTAAGGTAATTATCAGTGTTAGCTTAATAGCCGATAATGCGTCTGGATTGCTAATAGCCTCTAGAAAAACTGCCGCCCCTTTATCAAAGGCTTTGATAAAAATAGCAACCAGTGGCAACACCAAAAACAACCCTAAGAATGCTAAAGCGAGTGTGATGAGTACCCAGCGCACAAGGCGTGGTTCAGAGTTGCTGGACGAAGCTTGGACCGGTGCTGTTGAATACTGCAATGAGACATTTCCTGCCATAAGGACCCCCTTCTAGACCTGTTCTTTTTCATCTGTAGTTTGCTATTTTTAGATTCGCTGATAGAACCGGTAAATTCGCTGATAGAATCAGTAAATTCGCTGATAGAACCGGTAAATTCGCCGATTGAACCGGTAAATTCGCCGATTGAACCGGTAAATTCGCCTTCCTCAAAAACAATTAAAATACTAAATAAATTTCCGATTCGTCCACCACTGCAATACGTTAATAATAAGTAAGGTCGTGAAAGAAAAGATCAACATCACGGCCGCAATGGCTGTTGCACCTGCATAATCATACTGTTCTAATTTCGTCATGATTAAAAGTGGGGTAATCTCTGTCCGCATCGGCATATTTCCTGCAATAAAAACTACCGAACCGTATTCCCCCAGGGCCCGAGCGAAGGCGAGCGCGAAACCAGTCAACGCAGCCGGCATTATTTCTGGAAATATTACTTTTACAAATGTTTGCGAACGGTTTGCCCCTAAGCTTGCCGATGCTTCTTCTATTTCTTTCTCCAAGCTTTGCAAGACGGGCTGGACGGTACGTACCACAAAGGGCAGACCAATAAAGGTTAATGCCAGTGTAATTCCAAGCGGAGTAAACGCCACCTTAAAACCTAAAAACTGTCCAATCCAGCCATTCTCTGTATACAATGTCGTTAAGGCAATTCCAGCAATTGCTGTTGGCAGGGCAAACGGCAAATCAACTAGTCCATCAATAATTCGTCGGCCCGGAAATGGATAACGGACTAGCACCCATGCGATTAATACGCCAAAAATAACATTAATAAACGCGGCGGAAAACGCTGCACCAAAGCTCAATTTATAGGAGGCAACCACCCTTGGATCTGAAATCGTCCCCCAAATTTTTGACCACTCAACTGTCACTGAATTAATAAAAATCATTGATAATGGCAGAATAACAAGAATGCTTATATAAAACATCGTAAACCCTAACGACAGGCCGAATCCCGGCAGAACACTTTTTCTTTTCATTTTCATACTTGCTAATCGAGCCATGAGGTTGACCCCTTCCAAATAATATACATGTAGGGCGCCCTCCATCACACTTGATAGAGGACACCCGTCCCACTGAACAACTTTTACGGCTGGTAAATCTGATCAAACGTTCCCCCATCATTAAAATGCGTCTCTTGTGCTTTTTTCCATCCCCCAAAATCGTCGTCAATGGTCACTAGATTAATTTTTGGAAAGACATCTGCATATTTATCAAGAATCGTTTGATTGCGAGGACGATAATAGTTCTTAGCGATTATTTCCTGTCCCACATCACTGTATAGATAGTTCAAATAGGCTTCAGCCACCTCTTTTGTTCCCTTTTTCTCGACGTTCTTATCCACAACTGCAACTGGTGGTTCGGCAAGAATACTGATGGATGGGACGACAATCTCAAACTTGTCTTTTCCTAATTCATTTAGGGTCAAGAAGGCTTCGTTCTCCCAGGCAACCAAGACATCACCAATTCCTCTTTCCACGAACGTCGTAGTTGCGCCGCGGGCTCCAGAATCTAAAACTTCTACATTTTTATATAGTTGGCTCATAAATTTCTTAACTTTCGTTTCATCACCATTAAATTTATCTTTTGCATAGGCCCAAGCAGCTAAGTAATTCCAGCGGGCACCACCTGACGTCTTTGGATTCGGGGTGATGACGGAAGTACCTTTTTTCGTTAAATCGTCCCAATCCTTAATTCCCTTAGGATTTCCCTTTCTAACAAGAAACACAATCGTCGACGTATATGGTGTGGAGTTATCCTTTAGGTTCTTCTGCCAATCCTTAGAGAGTAAGCCTCCTAGATTCGCAATTTCATCAATGTCATAGGCCAATGCTAATGTCACCACATCTGCCTCAAGTCCATCGATAACGGCACGGCCTTGCTTCCCAGAACCGCCATGTGATTGTTGAATCGTCACTTTTTGCCCTTTTTCGTTTTCCCAGTACTTAGCGAATTCTCCGTTAAATTCTTCATAAAGTTCTCGGGTTGGGTCATATGAGACATTCAATAATTGGACAGGTTCCTTCGTTTTTGCAGCTTCTTGTTTGGTTCCTCCATCCTTTTTCTCAGAACTTTGGTTGCTTGCCTGTGTACCGCATCCGGCCAAAATAAGAGCGATTAGAATAAGTACAGTTGTGAATTTGTAAGTTATTTTCATTAGTAATTTCCCCCTTTTATAAACGAAAAAGACTACTTAATCCTAGACCATTCCTTTTGAATGAATTTCTGCGTTACGGCCTTAGTAAAAGACCCGTCAGAAATGGTCATCCTTCGGATTGTCTAGAGAATAAGTAGCCTTCAGTGGACTGATCGGCAATATTTTTAAAATGAACGAGATAATAAGTGTTATTACTTTTGTTCTTTCGGGATGTACTTTTTTTGTTGTGCAAATCTAGTTTTCTCTGTTTTATCAATTTGGGTAATGCTGCCATCATGTACTGTTATCACCACAGATCCATACTCCAGCCCTTTAAGTATCGACAGTATATAATTTGCTTTTGCTTGATCCACGAATGCCATCATATCATCCTCTCTTATTCTACCAATTTCATATAAGAATACTTGGTTTTATTGTAAAAAAAAAATGATCCAATGACAGACAACAATGTGGACTGCACTTACTTATTGGAAAATTCATGATCAGTCACCTTCCTAACAAAAGAGGCCTATACCCCTTTATTATTTCTAAGAGTATAAGCCTTTGGTTTTCCAATCAGCTTAATTTAACGTTTACGATATATTTTAATTATTTACATTTTATTCTGACTTTTCCTACCTGTCAAGTGGGTTTTTAAAACCCATTTGAATTATTTTAAAATAAGTCGAAAAGCTTTTACGATAATACCATCATCGGCAGGCTCGAAGTCGTATTGGGGTAACCGCTCGAAACCCATTCGTTCATATAGATTCATCGCACTTACCATAAAATCCGCTGTGTGCAGGCCAATCGCTGGATATCCCTGTGCTTTTGCACGCTTCATACATTCTGAGATTAAGGCAGCTGCTACTCCTTTTCCTCGAGCGTGCGGTGTGACTGCGAGCATCCGGATCTCGGGATAATCCAACTCACCCACCAATCCTTCATAAGCATCAGTTTTGGCTGGAAATAAGGCAACACTACCTACGATACTCCCATCCAACTCCGCAACAATCCGTTCCACATTTTCCTGCAAATCTGCTTCTGACGAAATGGCTTGTTTAAGAGCCTGCCAATGCTCTTGTGGAATGCTTTGGGCATGTTCTTCATAGGAGTGAACTCTTTGCTCGCGAATAAATGGGAATTCATCCGCTGCAGCATCACGTATATTCATTTTTCCACCTGCTTTTAATCAAATTTTTTTCTCAGTCTATTAAGAATTTCTCAGCGTTTTTACTTAAAGCTTCTCGATGATGTTCCGATGTCAAACCAGATAGATCAGGGCCTTTCGGCAAAATAGTATATCCCTTTTGATCATTACTCGCAATATGGTTTGACAAATGGTAGTGCCGTTTAATCGCATCAAAATCTGTCGTATCACCAAACCCAGGAGTCTGATAAAGATCCCTTAAATAGCCCCATAGATTAGGAAAATCGACTATCCGATTTCGATTGGCCTTGAAGGCAGAATAATAGGCAGCATCGAAGCGAATTAACGTAGCATACAACCGAACATCAGAATCCGTAATAAAATCACCAAATAAGAACCGCTGTTTCGACAAACGCTCCTCCAGCTCATCCAATCTTGCAAATAAAGTGTCATATGCCTGTTCGTAGGCCTCTTGTGATTGGGCGAATCCACATTTATAGACGCCATTGTTGACCTCATGGAAAATGAGATCATTTATTGCATCAATTTCCGCACGTAAATGTTCCGGATACAAATCAGGTGCATGCTCTTTGTGAAAAGGAGCCCAGACCGTTTCGAGATAGTTTGTCAGTTTAAAATAATCATTATTAACGACCTTTTGTTCCTTCACATCCACGAAGACAGGCACCGTTGGCCTGCCAGTATAATCTGCAGCTGTTTTTAAATAAATTTCACTCATATACCTAATTCCTAATACTGGGTCAATGCCGTCCTCATCTAAAGAAAACTCCCAATCCACGTGGGGAAGATTCGGCCGCATAGGACTAGCTATCCCTAAACTGATTACTTCCTCTAACCCGAGAACACTGCGGACAATAACCGACCGATGGGCCCATGGGCAGACAGCAGACCATAATAATCGGTAACGCCCGGCTTCAACTGGCAGTTCCCCATCGTTTTGACCGAAAGGCGTAGTAAATCTATTTTTTTGACGATTAAACGCACCATCTGCAGTAATCTCTTTTGGACTTTTATATATTCCCTGATCATCTCGTGACATAAATGAATCCCCTCTAATAAATATTAAATTCTAAGTAATTCTATCGGTTTTATTAATTTTAGTATGATTAATCAATCTGTATAAGTCAATAATATTATCTGACTTCATTTAATATTCAGAATCTATACTCCTAAAGCGATCCCCTTCAAACGAAAAAGGACATCTCCATGTTGAAGATGTCCTTTCTCCGCTATTAAGCTGCTTTTTGTTCTTGATAAGGTTTAAGCTTGTGGCCTTCCCATCTAGTAATAACAATGGCAGCCAAAGAGTTTCCGACAATATTAACACAAGTTCGTGCCATATCAAGGATCCTATCAATCCCGGCAATAAACGCTAAACCTTCTACAGGAATTCCTACGCTTCCTAATGTAGCAAGAAGAACTACAAATGATACGCCTGGTACCCCCGCAATTCCTTTAGAGGTTAACATCAATACAAGTACTAAGGTGATCTGATGGCCAATACTCATATGAATACCATACATCTGCGCAATAAACAGCGCTGCGATCGCTTGGTAAAGGGTAGATCCATCAAGATTGAAGGAATATCCTGTTGGAATAACAAAAGATGTAATCGCCTTAGGACAGCCAAGTTTCTCCATCTTTTCCATGATCTTTGGAAGAACTGCTTCCGAACTTGCTGTTGAGTAGCCTAAAATTAATTCATCTTTTAGATACTTAATGAGATGGATAATGTTAAATCCAACAAGTTTTGCTGTTAAACCTAGGACAACTAAAATGAAGAAAAACATGGCTCCGTATACAACAAGAACTAGTTTACCCAATGGTATTAATGAAGCAACACCAAATTTTGATACAGTCACACCAATTAATGCGAACACACCGAATGGCGCTAACTTCATGATTTGGTTGGTAACATAGAACATCGCATCGGCAGTTCCTCTAAAGAAATTAATGATTGGAATCCCTTTCTCCCCAATTGCCGCAACTCCAAGCCCGAACATAACGGAGAAGAAAATGATTGGCAGCATTTCCCCGTTTGCGAGAGACTGAATGATGTTTGTAGGAACAATGTTTACAACAGTATCAATCATTGAATGAGATTCAGTTTGTTCCGCTGTGCTTACATAGCTGTTTATATCTGTTTTCGCAAGTTTTGATTTATCTACACCTGCACCTGGCTGGAATACGTTTGCAAATAGAAGTCCTAAAACAATCGCAATCGTAGTGATCACTTCAAAATAAAGCAGGGTTTTACCACCCAGTTTCCCCAATGACTTCATATCTCCAGTACCAGCAACACCCACGATTAAACTAGAAATAACAATGGGAACAACAATCATTTTAATTAAACGAATAAATATATCGCCAATCGGCTGCAGGTAACTTGCCACATGTGGATTACCATAAAAAACCGCACCGACAATGACACCGAGAATGAGCCCAATGAAAATCTGCCACGCTAAACTAATCTTCTTCATTTGCATTTCTCCTTTTCAATATAATAAAAGTTGATTACTATAATGAATCAACTCTGACTTATAAAATGAAATATTATTTTCTCTATTCAGTTATACTTAGTTTATATTATATAAATTCTCCTCATATAACAACAATTTTCTTCATGGAAATTACTCCTATTTGTAATATCAGAATAACAATATCCCTTATTTACCAAGACTTTTTTCCTAATATAATCGAAAAATTCCTATCTGAAAAGTATAAGAATAATGAAGATTTACAACCTGTACGAAAAGGTTCCCTACGTATTAGCCTAGCTATTGATGAATAGCCTAGTTGTAGATGGTTTTCCATACTTTTATATAGGAGGGGTCAAAATGGGGTATTATGTAAAGGTTGCCTCTCAAGTCAACATTTATGTAGAAGATATTAATCCCAAGAGCCATAAGACCGTCCTCTTTGTCCATGGCTGGCCTGCAAATCATAATTTATTTGAATATCAGTTTAATGTCCTTCCTTCCATGGGATATCGATGTATTGGGATTGATCTTAGAGGATTTGGCAAATCAGATAAACCATGGAAAGGCTACTCTTACGACAGAATGGCTGATGATATTCGCCAAGTTGTGAAAGCGCTTCGTTTACAGCATTTCACACTCGCTGGCCATTCAGTAGGTGGAGCGATTGTAATTAGATATATGGAGCGTCATAGCGGCTATGGGGTTTCAAAATTAGCCCTATTCGGTGCGGCTGCCCCTAGTTTTACCAAGCGGCCCGGCTTCCCTTTTGGGTTAGAAGCGAAGGATGTCAATACATTACTGGGACAAATTTATAACGATCGTCCGAAAATGCTCGCAGACTTCACGAACATGTTCTTCCATCAGGCAATCACCAAACCATTTTCAGACTGGTTTTTTCAATTAGGACTCCAAGCTGCAGGTCATTCCACCGCAGGTTTACTTAATTCCTTAAGAGATGAAACCTTATTCGATGATATCAAAAGGATTCAAGTGCCTACATTGATTCTTCATGGGAAACACGATCAAATTTGCCTGCCGCCGCTGGCTTCCGTCCTTCACCAAGGCATACAGAATTCTAAACTGGTTTGGTTTGAACATAGCGGGCATGGGTTGTTCTGGGAAGAGCAGAAGAAGTTTACCCAGGAATTGGCTAATTTCATTGGCTAGAATAAAACAAACGCTTCCTACATAAATAGTGGGAAGCGTTCATTATTATTGTTGGGGATATGCCTTTTGTAAAAATTGGATTGACTCGGTAATGAGCTCTTTTAATACAGAAACATCAATATCGGCAACTTTATTGATATAAACACACGCTTTCCCAGTTGTATATTTCCCAAAGTTTTTAAGTAATTCCTCACGCTTCGTCTCACCAGGTGCAAAATACAAACTAATTTTTGCCTTACGTGGTGAAAAGCCAACCAAAGGGGCATCTCCCTCATGACCAGATTCATATTTATAGTGATAAGAACCAAAACCAATGATACTTGGCCCCCACATTTTTGCCTCATAACCTGTCGTTTCAGTAAAGATATCAATTAATTTATACGCATCTTCACGCTTTTTCGGATTGTCTACTTGTTCAATAAACTCAATGACACTGTGCTCAGTTTCTTTTGTTTTTTGTTGATAACTCAATTGGTTCACTCCTTTGTTATATTTTAGTGAATATTGGTATGAAGGACAAATAACAGGCTTTTGTATTAATTAATACTCTTTCAATCCTTCCTTTCCTGCTATTTTGTTGCTTTTTCTCCAAATAAAAAAGGAGAGCAGCTCTACTCTCCTTCTTCTACAACTATGATATATCCATGTTGCTGCGGGCCGTCCTCGTATACTTCGCGAGAAACTATGTAATAGTTTTCCTTACTTTCGTCACTGATGACTAATTCACTTGGACTTTTGTCCACTGCTGCTGCTTCTAAGCTAAAATATGGCAATCCAAGTGTTGAACTATCAAATGGCATGGTTATCCCTCATTTCTATCTATTAAGATGTACATTCCCTTTGTAAAGTATAACAAATTTTTCCCCTTTGTTGTCCTAATGATTTTTCTTTAATTTCAAGTTATGGTACTCTCTTAAAAGAAAAATGAAAACGTTTTGGAAACGGGGGATTATTATGAACGTATTATGGGATTTTGACGGAACTCTTTTTGACACCTATCCAGCACTTGTCTCTGGATTCATCCGCTTAAGCCAACAAGATTTGGACCGTGATGAGGTTCTTAAATGGCTTAAAATTGATTCCAAGACTGCCTTTAAGCATTATGGAATCGGTGAGGAGCAGAGACTTGAATACCAAACTTTACATAATTATTATTCAAAGACAGAAAGCAAGCCATTTGAACACTTAAAGGAAGCATTATCCTCTGTGGAGAATAATATTATTGTGACACATCGTGATAAGGAATCCACTGTATTTCTGCTTGAGAAATACCAATTAAAAGACTACTTTAAAGACATTGTTTCCGTGGAGGAACAAGGATTTACACGAAAACCACACAGCTCCTCATATGAATATGTATTAAAAAGTTACCAAATTGATTTGGTTGTCGGTGACCGTAAGTTAGACTTAATTCCCGCTCGCAAATTAAAGATTAAAACATGCGCCTTTCAGAATCAAAACATTGAGGCGGATTTTCATATTGACAGCTATGCCGATTTTATTCCTGAAGTTCTAAACCGCCTTTAGGTTTTTATTAAAATTTTGAAACTTTATTGAATTTCATTCGTACAAGTATATATAGGTAGGATGAATGGCAGAATAAAAAAAATTATGATAGAACGGAAGATCGATATTGGGCTCTAATATTTTACTTATTGGACATTATGTTTTTGAGGCTTATTATTGGTTAATTTTAATATCCATTTTTGGTTCTTGGTTTCCTAAGTTTCAAGAAACCAAACTTGGGATCTGGATTGGCAAGTTGGTCGAACCTTATTTAGGCTTGTTCAGAAGGTTTATTCCACCACTTGGTCCAATTGATTTTTCACCAATTATTGCATTATTTGCCTTTCAATTTATCCGGAGATTTGCAATCGAAGGTCTTCGCCAATCATTGAATGTTATTGGTGTATAAGACAAAAAAAAGAGCTGCGCTGCAGCTCCTTTTTTCTATATCATCAATATTTCCCTTATATCCTCTTCAGTAAGGGTAGACATGACTTTCTCATCCGAATCAATAATTTCTTCGATAAGGTGCCTCTTCTTTTCCTGCAGTTCATTCATTTTTTCCTCAATCGTACCGCGTGCTACCAGCTTGATGACCTGGACGACATTTTTCTGACCCATTCGATGGGCCCGGTCGGCCGCCTGCTCCTCAACAGCAGGATTCCACCATGTGTCATATAAAATGACGGTATCTGCACTCATTAAATTCAAGCCGGTTCCTCCTGCTTTCAAGGAAATGAGGAACAAATCACGTTCCCCTCGATTAAATCGGTCGCAGATGTTGACTCGTTCTTCTGATGGGGTCTGTCCATCCAGATAAAAGTAGTTCAGCCCTTTTACCGTTAACTCCCGGCCGATAAGTTCGAGCATCTTCGTAAATTGAGAAAAAATTAACACACGTCTTCCAGAGAGCTTTGATTCTTCGACAATCTGCAAGAGCTGTTCAAATTTCGCCGAATTTCCTTGATAACCATCTACAAACAAACCAGGATGACAACAAATCTGCCGGAGCCGCGTCAAACCTGCCAATATTCTGATTCGATTTTTGCGAATCGTATCTTTGTCAAGATGCTTTAACGTGTCGTGCCTTAGTTTCGCCAAATAGGCAGCATACAATTTCTTTTGTTCTGGGAATAGTTCAACCGATTCCAAAGACTCCATTTTTCCAGGAAGTTCAGCGAGGACATCTTCTTTTAACCTGCGCAGTAAAAAAGGACGGATTCTACGCGCAATCGTTTTTCTTGAAAGCTTACTATATTCCTTTAACCCGAGAAACAGTTCTGGAAAAACAACATGAAAAATTGACCATAACTCCTCTAAGGCATTTTCCACTGGTGTACCTGTTAGCGCAAAGCGATGCTGGGACTGCAGTTTTTTTACTGCTCGGGCAGTTTGGGTCAACGAGTTTTTAAAAGCTTGTGCTTCATCGAAAAACACGGTATGAAACATTTGTTTCTCAAACCAGTTGATCTCGCGACGCAGCAATGGGTAAGAGATTATCATAACATCAACATTTGCCTGTTCTTTCAGGAGTTGGGTCCGCTCTGCTTTCGTTCCATCAATGACAATGGCGTTCAACTGAGGAGCGAATTTCCTGCATTCACTCAGCCAGTTATAGGTTAACGATGATGGACAAACAACAAGGGCCGGCTGCCTATTTTTTCGAATATCAGACTGGACCGATACAATATACGCGATGCTTTGAATCGTTTTTCCAAGTCCCATATCATCCGCCAATATTCCTCCGAAACCATAGTAAGCCAGAGTTTTCATCCATTTAAACCCGTGTTTTTGATACTCTTTGAGAATCGGATCTACACTTGAAGGCACCTCAAACTCTAACTTGCCTGGATGGTGCAGGTGATCCAGAAACTGCCGAAAGGAGTCCTCTAGTTTGAAGGCATCACTAATCTCAACCGTATCAAGGAGTTGAAGACTTTGCTCGATTGGTAAATCCAATCCACTGGCAAGATCCCTATTTTTGGCTAGTGGTGAATAAAGAAAACGTTGGATTTCTTCAAATTCTCTTGTCTGAAGCGAGAGCAGCGACCCGTTTGGCAGACGATAATATTTCCGCTTTTCCTCTAAAGCCGCCAAAACTTCACGTATTTGTCTCTCAGGAATACCGTCCATTTCAAATTTGAATTCAAGCCAGTTGGTCCGTTCCCTTTTGACCCTTACCCTTACCTGCGGACGAAAATTCTCTCTCGAAATCCGATTTCGAACACCTGTCGTTGCGTAAATCCGGACAAGGTTTTGGAGTTTGGGGACGACGTACGTTAAAAAATCATATTCCAGTTCTTCATTATGAAGAAAATATCCCCCGTCCGTCCTGGCAAACGCGCTATCCTCAAAAATCTGCAGGATTTCCTCTTCCTTTTCCACGTCACGGATCACTAACGATCCTGTCGGGAGATCTCTATTTTCTAAAGGATTAATGATTGTATTTTCATAATGAAATTCGAGCCCAGCAAGCAGGCGGTTTTTCACACGATCCAAGTAGAGTTTGGCTACAAGAGGTGTGGTCATCCATTGCTTCATGATTGCTTCGGCGATCGTAACTTTGCCTAATCTTTTTAATCCAGGCGCCACCTTTTCTAAAAAAAACTGGATTTGCTCTTCAGGAATCGGTATTTGACTCATTCCCGAGGCATCAAGCATCCTTTTCAGGTCGAAAAGACGTTTAAAGTCCTGCTCTACCAGTTGTTTTATTTTCCCTTCAAATAAAACAGAATGATAAGCTTCAAAGAAAATCATTCGCTGCAGATTTTTGACTCTCAGCTGATAGCCATTTCCATCCGCTCTAACAAAATCAAACTGTAAAGGCAGCCCTTCGTCAGACACATGCAGTCCCTGATAGACTCGGCCCTCATACTCCACCAGCACCTTAGTTATCTTTCGTAGGAAAGAAAGCAGGCGTCCCCATGCGGAAGATGGAATAAATAGCATTTGCTGTGTATTGATATTGTTATTGGTGTCAGGCACCGCATCCATATAAACTTTTTCATCAAGGACTACTTGGCAGAGTTGCTCGAGTACGTCATTGTATTCTTTTTGAAAGCAGTGCTGATTTGGGTCAAAATTAAATGAATTGGAGAGTTTGAAGTTCTTTCCTGCTCTCAACTGTTCCAGAAAGACACGGATGTTTTGTATTATGACGGATTCGAGTGTAACTTCAATCGTAAATAAATGGCTTCCATTGCCTATATCAACGGGTTTCAAGATAAACCCAATATCCAGCACGGTTCTTTTTTCAAAATGCAGTTGATGACTGCTAGACCGGACCGGCCGGTCGGTAAAAATATTCAATAACCCTTCAGTGAGTTCCTGATTGGTTGAATGAGCGGCGCTCGTGCTCGGGATCGTTCCTTTTTGTTGATGCTCGTAAATGGCTAATAAAACGGCGGCAATATGCTGACAATCCTTCGAAAAAGAAGCCAGCTTCGGGCAGCTGCATTCCGTTCGAAGATCATCATCTGGACCAATCTCAATGGTTACATGAAAATCTTCATCACCTCTCACGGTTGCCTGACAGCGATGTGGCAGATATTGATGAAATATAACTTTATTTGTTTGATAAAAATACTCTCCCCGTTTGAAGGAGACAGTGCCACACATTTCTTTAATCCGTTTATGAGATAATGTTACGTTCAAGTGTCCTGCTCCCTCCTGAGGTTTGGGCTCTGCCCCCATTAAGATTTATAGAACATTATAGCATAACTACATTTTCACTTTCTCTCTTCTCTAAAAGATTGTTGCTTCCATAGATTCGCTCATTGAAACCCGAGATTCGCTTGTTAAAGCCTAATATTCGCTCGTAGAAGCCCAATATTAGCTCATAGAACTCTAAAATTCGCTCATAGACTGGATAAACCATAAAAAAATCCTGAACTTTCAAAATTTTAAGTGTAATTTTACACAATATTTCTTTTTTTGTGATTTACTCATTGCTTTGTAACAACTTTATTCATGAAAACTGCCTTTACTTTTGAATGAAAAAACGCCTGCCCTTATAGAACGGAGGGCAGACGCTTAATTATGAAAATCTATTCTTCAAAACCAACTCTCATTGTATCCGGATGAGAACCTGCGCGGCTATCTTGATTTAATCCATCGATTTTTTCCATATCCTCAGCGGATAATTCAAAATCAAAAAGATCGGCATTTTCGATAATGCGATGTTCTTTGATCGATTTTGGTATAGTCACTACACCATGCTGCAGATCCCAGCGCAAGATCACTTGAGCAACAGATTTATTATATTTATGGGCAAGGTCTTCCAAAACTGGTTCATTTAGAAGCTGCCCTTGTTTTAACGGGGACCATGCTTCCATTTGAATGCCTTCCTTTTTACAGTAAGCCAGCAATTCTTTTTGGGTTAAATGTGGATGGAATTCTACTTGGTTTACCATTGGTTTAATCTCTGCGGTACTGATTAAATCTTCTAGATGATGAACAAGGAAGTTACTTACACCAATGGCGCGGACACGGCCATCTTTATAGAGTTTTTCCAATGCCTTCCATGTATCTTTATACTTATTTTTTCCAGGCCAGTGGATTAAATACAGATCCAAATATTCAAGTCCGAGCTTGTTAAGACTAGTTTCAAAGGCTGCTAACGTCGATTCATAGCCTTGATCAGAATTCCATACCTTAGAGGTGATAAATAATTCTTCACGCGGCACGCCTGATTCTTTAATGGCCTGACCTACGCCTTCTTCATTTTTATAAATAGCGGCAGTATCAATACTAATATAGCCATTCTTAATGGCTGCTTTAACGGATTGAACGACCTCTTCTCCTTCATTCACTTTGAATACACCTAACCCCACCCATGGCATTTTTACACCATTATGTAATGTAGTAGTGTCTTTTAAATTTGTTGGCATCAACTATTCCTCCTTTTTATTATGGCTGTGTAAAATTGTCTGTTGCTTTCCGTTCCAGGCACTTCGCTTTCCGCGGGCGTGCCGGGGAGCCTCCTCGTCGCTTTGCTCCTGCGGGGTCTCCCCTGCCCCGTACTCCCGCAGGAGTCTTCGTGCCTTCCACTCCAATCAACAGAGTGCAAAAATCAACATTAACCTCTAACACAACCTTTATTAAAAATCGAAAAAAAGACGAAGGGTCTTTGTTTCGATACTAGAAAACAGCTCTATGGGTTACAGTTTATCTTCCTCTAGCGGCTTGAACTTTTTCAATATACTGTTTTGCATACTCAGTAATTTTGTTAAAATCCCCTGTTTTTGCTGGTGCCAATAGATTACCACCTACTCCAACGGCTACGCACCCATTCTTAATCCACTGTTCAACATTGTCTAAGCTGACTCCACCAGTTGGCATAATATTTATTTGTGGAAGCGGCGCTTTTACTGCTTTAACAAAATCTGGACCAAAGGCACTGCCAGGGAATAGTTTCACAATATCAACTCCCGCTTCTAATGCACGTTTCATTTCGGTGAGGGTCATACAGCCAGGCATATATGGAACTTGATAAAGATTGCATAATGTTGCCGTTTCCTGGTCAAAGGCTGGACTCACTACAAACTGTGCCCCCGCTAAAATGGCAATCCGAGCTGTCGCTGCGTCAAGTACGGTTCCTGCGCCAATCACTACATCATTATTATCTTGATAAAGGGCTGCTAATTCTTTAATCACTTCATCTGCGCCTTGGACGGTGAAGGTAACCTCAATCCCTTGAATACCGCCTTCTACACAGGCTTCTGATATGTTAACAGCCTCTTCTTTTGAGTCTGCCCTTACAACCGCAACCACACCACATTCCGCAATTTTCGTTAAGATATTGATTTTTTTCATCATCGGAATCACATTCTTTCTACTTATTTTCTTTTCAAAAAAGTATTTTCAAATAGTTTTCATTATTCTTATTTAAATTTACAAAATCACACTCTTATCGTATCATATAATAGAACAGCGTTCCAAAAATATGAACTGAAAAACATTTAAAAGAGGTAGAAATCATGTCTAATGTTCAATCCCTTGAAAGAGCACTTACCATATTAAACAAGCTTTCTGAATATCCCGACGGCATCCAGATTACCCGGCTAGCGGAGCAGGTTGGACTGACAAAAGGTACCCTTCATCGATTGTTATCTACATTATCGAATATGAATTATGTTGTTAAAGATGAAGAGACCGACAAATATAAACTTGGCTTACAAGTCCTCTTTCTTTCAAGAAACCTTTTAAACAACTCAAATATTGTCACGATTGCTAAACCATTTTTAGAAAAATTATCACAAGAAGTGAATGAAACCGTTCATTTATGCATAGAAGACCGCGGCGAAGTAATTTATATTGATAAAATTGAAAGCAATCAAACCATTCGAATGTATTCGCGCATTGGCAGCAGAGCTCCTATGTACTGTACCGCTGTCGGAAAAATATTACTTTCTGATATGAATCAGGACAAATTTGAAGAACTCGTTTCAAACATTACCTTCATTCCTAAGACACCAACAACAATCACATCAAAAGAAGAATTGATTAAAGAAATCGAAACGGTGAAGGCCAAAGGTTATGCATTAGATAATGCCGAGAATGAAGAAGTATTAAGATGTATTGCCTCGCCTATTTACGACCATAAAGGCAAGATAATTGCCAGTTTTAGTATTTCAGGTCCTAATAATCGAGTAACGATGGATTTAATTAACGATACATTAATAGACAAAATGAAACAGTATAGTATCGCCATTTCAAGAAACCTTGGGTATACAGGTTCTTAAACAAGATAATTTAAAGGTAAAGAAAATCCGATTTTTCTGGTTTTCTTTACCTTTTTTCATCTCTTCTATTAAAGCTTCTCCAAGGATTCTTCAATAAAGGCTTCTAAGTTATCTCGATTCGGTAATCCATCGTTATCCCCAGGGGACATTACCGCAAGCGCACCGATAGCTGCTCCGCGTTTTACCGCTTCCTTCAAAGGCAAACATTCTAATATCCCGCTGACCACTCCAACGGCAAATCCGTCACCAGCACCTACCGTATCAACGACTTTCTTTACCGGAAAACCCTCGGTGTAGAATTGCTCACCTTGTGAACTGGTGAACGCCCCTGCGGCCCCGAGCTTAATCACGACAGTTTTTACACCGGCGGCGTGATAATAAGCTGCTATCTCATGAACGTCTTCTTTTCCCGTTAACAGTTTCCCTTCCTCAATGCCTGGAAGAACAATGTCTGAACGGCAGGCCAAGTCGTTAATGACCCGAACCATTTCTTGTTTGTCTGCCCAAAGGCCCGGACGCAAGTTAGGATCATACGAAATTTGCACACCGCGCTCACGAGCCACCTTCAAGAGCTCATAAACCATCTCTCTACACCCTGCTGATAATGCGGGGGGAATACCCGTTAAATGAATATGGTCAAATCCATCCCAATTCAAATGAGCGATTGTTTCCAAGTTCATATGCGAAGCTGCTGAATTCTTTCGCGCTGAAAACACTTCTGGGTCACCGCTCACTACCTTTTCCTTCCACTGCATTCCAGTTAAATAGTCTGCGTGATACGTCACATATGTGGTATCAATCGCATTCTGCTTCAGAAATGTTTCAATATTTTTGCCAAACGGGTCCAGCCCTAATTGGGTAATATAGGTGACTTCATGCCCCAAGCGTGACATCCCAATAGAAAAGTTAACCTCTGCACCTGCCACAAAACGATCAAATCGATCAACAGTTTCTAGGGAACCCTCTTGGTCTGCTACAAATAGTGCCATCGGTTCTCCAACAGTCATAATTCTACTCATACGATCCTCCCCTTAATTGAAAGAGAGACATACATTATGTCTCCCTTGATTTACTTATCAAGCCGTGGCTTTATTTCCGCCCGGCATAACTGGTTCATTTTTTTTCTTTTTCATGTATTGCGACCAATAGGCCGTTAAAATTGGAACTAATATCGACGTTACGATAACAGACGCTGCACACAACGCCGTTGCCGATTGTGCAACTGGCAGAAATTCAGGTTTCATCGTAGCAATGATCATTGGATTGGCTACTGCAGCACCTGCTGTACTTGATGCCGCAAGTCCTGCCGTACCGTTTCCGCCACCGATAAACTTATCAGCAAGCATTAATGGAATGCCTGTGATAACGATTACAAGAAGACCCAATAAAATTCCTGCCAGACCTGTCTTCGCAATTACCGTCAAATCAATCGAGTTACCTAGAGCAAAACCAAAGAATGGAATCATGGTATGTGTCGCTTTACTGAAAAATTCACGGAAATCTTTATCCAAGTTACCAAGAATAAACCCTACTAAGAAAGGTAAGACAGCTCCTACAAATGCTTGAGGTTGGAATGCGGCCAACCCAGTTGAACCCAGAATTAACATGGTCACTAGTGGACCTGATTCAAGTGACATTAGGACAAACGCTCCGGCTTCCTCTTTACTGCCGTACTGCTGCATAATGGAAGCATATAAGCCTCCGTTTGTCATATCCATGCACGCGATTAAAGCGAGAACAGAGAATCCTGCAAAAAAGCCAGTTTGAATCCCGCCATCTGGGATAAACATAGCAGCAACGATGGCAACGATCCATGCAACCGCTATCTTTGTTAACACAAGTGTTCCTGATTTCCGTAAAACCGTACCTGTTGCCTTAATATTGATTCCTGCACCCATGCAGAAAAACCAAACAGCTAGAATTGGTACAGTACCGGTCATTAACCCATTCGTAAATGAACCAAAATACTCACCTGACTTTGGTGCAAGCGTATGAATAATTGCACCTAAAAATAACGGAACCAGCATAAGACCACCAGGAATTTTTTCAATCGTCTTCATAATTTTCATAATGGCATACCATACCTTTCGGTTTATAATGGGTAATTTTTTTAGTAAAAAAGTGTCGAGACATGCTGTGTTATGTTCCTGAAACAAATCATGACAATCAAAGGCGGCTGGATTTAAACGATATTGACTTTGAACCGCCTCTGTCTTTAAATCACTAATTCCTTTTCCCGGCTTAACGGGCTAACCAACCACCGTCAACTGCTAGAATATGTCCATTCATATAATCGGAGGCTTTACTAGATAAGAAGACAACTACACCCATAAGATCTGACGGGTCAGCCCATCTTCCAGCTGGAATACGAGAGAGTATTTCTGCATTCCGACCCTCATCTGCACGAATTGGCGCTGTATTGGCCGTAGCGATATATCCTGGGGCAATCGCATTGATTTGGATATTGTAATGTCCTAATTCGTTGGCGAATGCCTTTGTAAGACCCGCAACCCCGTGCTTACTTGCTGTGTATGGAGGAATAAATTTACCACCTTGGAAAGACAGCATCGAACCAATGTTGATAATTTTTCCGCTTTCTTGCTTAGCCATCACTCTAGCAACCTCTTGACTTAGAAAATAGACTGCGTTCAGGTTAATATCCATAACCGCATCCCAATCCTCTTGTTTGTAATCTAGTAATGGCGTACGACGGATGGTACCTGCATTATTTACGAGAATATCTATTTTCCCATAGACGTTCAGACACTCATCTACGATATTTTTAATATTTTCTCTTACCGTTAAGTCTGCTTGATGAAAATGAACTGTGCGTCCAGTCTCTTCGGTTATAGCTCTAGTTTCATCCCAGTCTGTATTGTGGGAAACAACAAATAAATCTGCTCCCGCTTTCGCCAATGCAATCGCATAGCCTTGACCAAGTCCGGTATTTCCCCCCGTCACAATTGCAACCTTACCTGTTAATGAAAAAAAGTCTAGTGAAAAATCTCTCAAACTCATTAGTTAGCACCTCTTCTTTTTTGTCTTCTCATTGGCAGTTACAAGTTATCTAAGTTGATCCATGGTTACTTGATCCATATCGTTATAGGTTTTATTTTCTCCGGCCATTGCCCAGATAAAAGTATAATTACTAGTTGCACTGCCGCAATGAATCGACCATGGCGGTGAAATAACCGCTTGTTCGTTCTTCATTACCAGATGACGTGTTTCGGTTGGTTCCCCCATCATATGGAACATTCTTGCATTTTCGTCCAAATCAATATATAGGTAGACTTCCATTCTGCGGTCATGTGTATGTGTTGGCATCGAATTCCATACGCTTCCCGTATTTAATTGCGTCAAGCCCATCACAACCTGGCAGCTTTGGATTCCCTCATTATGTATCATGCGGCGAATCACTCGATCGTTTGCATTTTCTAGTGACCCTAATCGGTCGCCTTCAATATCTTTAAAGGCTGCGTGTTGGACGGGATACTCTTTATGAGCTGGTGCAGAGAATAAATAATACTTCGCTGGGCTTACAGTGGATTCACTCGTGAACAGTAACTCTTTCTTTCCTAATCCAACATATAAGCAATCTTTGTTGTCCATTTGATATGGTTCGCCATCCACAGTGATCTTCCCGCTTCCACCGACATTGAAAATACCCACTTCTCTGCGCTCCAAGAAGTAATCAGCTTTGATTTGGTCATACCCCTCTAAAGAAATCGTCTCTCCCATCGGTGTGATGCCCCCAACGATGGCGCGGTCTTCCATCGTATATACAAGTTTGATTTCGCCTGGCACAAATAATTCTTCAATTAGATAGTGTTTGCGAAGTTCCTCGGTCGTAAATGTTTTTGCATGGTCTGGGTGTGTTGAGTACCTTGTTTCCACAATATCCACTTCCTTATATTTAATAGGTTTTCTCTTGAATATTTTTTGTTCCACATCGTGGTACGATGTTTCATAATTTAATTATAGCGTTTTCATTTGCAAATGGCTAGTAGTAATTTGTCAAAATTGTGAATTTTATATTTTGATGATTATTACCAGAATTTTTGGTAAAATCATGTAAAAGTATTTTTGGAGGATTTTTATTATGATTACCTACCCGCATTTAAAAAAGGGAGCTGCCATTGGAGTAACTGCACCGTCTTCAGGTGTGCCCGCACCACTACATGAAGTCATTAAACAAGCATGCAGCCGGATGGAGCAAAGAGGATTCAAGGTGGTTTGTGGAGAAACAACTTGGACTCAAGACAAAGCTAAATCTGCTCCAGCATTGATCCGTGCAGCTGAATTTAACTTAATGATGCAAAACAGTGATATTGACATTATCATTCCACCCTGGGGCGGAGAATTATTAATCGAAATTCTCGAACATATAGACTTTGAAAATATTAAAAACAAGTGGGTTCTGGGCTATTCCGATGTAAGTGCGCTTTTGCTTGCGATTACCTTGAAAACAGGTATCGCTACCGGTCATGGAACAAATCTCGTAGATTTAAGAGGAGAATTGATGGATGAAACGACCTCCATGTGGGAGTCTGTGTTAGCAACGAACACAAGCGACTCAATTGCTCAGTATTCCTCAGACCACTTTCAGAAAGAATGGCATCATGCGAATCCTACTCCCTGTGTCTTTCATTTAACCGAAAAGACTGTTTGGAAAGTTGTCGGGAACAAACCTGTTAAAATGGAAGGACGCTTGCTCGGCGGATGTATAGACATCATTCGGCATCTAATTGGGACCCCCTTCGGTGATGTAGATGCTTTTAGAAAAAAACATATACATGAAGAACCGGTTATTTGGTATTTAGAGAATTGTGAAATGAATACTGCTGATTTGTGGAGATCCTTGGTACAAATGAGGTTAGCTGGTTGGTTTAAAAACTGTTCAGGACTGATGTTTGGCCGTAGTGATGCCAATAAGCCTGTGGAAAACTATACGAAGGAAGATCTTTATCAAGACCTTGCTTATGAGCTTAAAATACCAATAATTTATGATATTGATTGCGGGCATCTCCCACCACAAATCACCTTTATTAATGGGGCATATGCTGAAGTGGAAGTCGCCGCAGGTAAAGGTGCCGTTTTACAATTTTTCCGGCCGTAATTACAACAGTTGTCAGCATGACATTCGGACAGCCTTTTCCGATTTTTCGCTTCTCCTGTCCGAGTAACTGAAATACCTACTTTCTAATCAAATCGAATAGTTCATATTTGTTGGAATCATTGACTTTATAATAATCAAGCAACCCTCCGCCGATTGTGAAATCAAACAAGGTAGAGCTTGCGAATCCCCACACTAAAAATAAAATGGTAATCGATGTAGGTAATCTTTTCGGAAATAGGAAAAATGCCAAATAGGCAACAGCCAGCATAATTAAGATATAGATCTCATTTTTCAGCAAAATGGGATGGGTTGAATCATTACAGCGGGCACGCAAAACACATCCTAAACTGAAATCATATAATCGCCTGGCCATACAGGGTACATTGAAAGGAACGGAACCTATGAAATATAAGATTATTGAAAGAGATCGTTTTAAAGTTGTTGGAATCAAACGCGAATTATCATGTGAGAATGGTGAGAACTTAACGGAGATCCCCAAAATGTGGGCTGATGTTCATACTGATGGAACGAACGATTTATTAATCAAGGTTAATAATGGGGAAATTAATGGCGTCCTTGGTGTATGTGCTGAAAAACGAGGCACTCAGGTGCAATTAATGGATTACTGGATTGCTACGGAACATACTGGTGAAACGCCTGAAGGTTTATTGAATCTTGAGATACCTGCTTCTAAATGGGCCGTATTTGAAGTTCACGGCGCAATGCCCGATGCTATACAAAAAGTGTGGCAACAAATATATAGCGAATGGTTCCCTTCCAGTCATTACAAGCATGCTGGCACACCTGATTTAGAAGTCTATTCCGCCGGAGATCCTTGGAGCCCTGATTACTACTCTGAAATCTGGATTCCTATAAAATAAAGAATATGTTTCTGATTAAACGTTTGGTTAGCTCTCCAAGCCAGGTATACCAAGGATTCCGGCGATTTGATCAGACGTTTGATTAGTCTTTAACCAAAAATTTACTAATGATTAATATTTAGTTCATATTTTATTAATAATATGGAGATATAGTATTTATTAGAGGGGATAGCACGCGTGGCTATCATGGTATTAGGCGTAGGCGGAGCCGATACCTTAGGAAGAGCTCCAGCTAAACAGTTGCTCCCTTAAATATGTAGTCTATTACTTCCTTATTTGTAAATACGAAAACTCAACGGGAGTGCACCTCTTCATAGAAGGAGGTGTGTTCTTTTTTATTGGCAAAGAAGAAGTTTATTCCATCAAACGTTTGATTAGTTAGTTCACCCCTACATAATGGATGACCACGTTTTAATCAAACGTTTGATTAGTTTTCAAAATGGCTCCGTTTGTTTGAATGAAACAAACATTCGTTGCCTGTTAACTCTTTTCCTGAACGTCAGTGGGTTTTTCCCACAGTTCAATCCATCTGCCTTCAGGATCAGAAATCCAAATAAATGTTCCAAATTCACTTTGCTCCGGCTCCTTCAAAAGAGGAACCCCGCATTGGTTAAGATGCTCAAGACACTCAGCCATATTGTCAATTTGAAAATTCAACATAACAGATTGCTCTTGAGGAAAATATTCGTTATCCTCTGTAAAAAATGAAAAGGCTGTTTTATTCTCTGCTCCAGGAGTAATGATTGTCATATTCCAATCATTGTCCATAGGGATACCTAGAACGTCGTTATACCATTTTTTTAAAGTTTCTATATTTTTTGATCTCCAAAAGATGCCGCCAAATCCTAATACTTTCATTTTTCCACCTCTTAAATTTAAATACTATACCTTTTAATTTACCCCTTTAATAATTCAAGATTCATTCAACTAATTCCTGTCACTAAATGATTTTTATAGTTTAAAACAAAAAAAGCTTGAGGATCATAATCCCCAAGCTCTCATTTTCACTATTTACCGATAAATTCCTGTGTCCAATAGTTCCCCTGTGCGACATATCCTACCCCAATATAATTGTAGTTCGGGCTGAGAATATTCTTACGGTGTCCTTCACTATTCATCCAAGCTTTGACTACTTCTTCAGGAGTTCGCTGGCCCATGGCAATATTTTCACCTGCATAACGATAGGTAATCCCATACTTCTTCATCATATCAAATGGTGAACCGTATGTTGGGCTTGTATGGCTAAAGTAACCATTTGCAGACATATCACGTGATTTTTCATGAGCCATTTTGCTAAGTGTTACATCTACTTTAAGGGCCGGCAAGCCATTTTTAGCTCGTTCTTGATTGGTTAAATCAACTACTTTTTGCTCATAAGCACTTAAGGTACTTGTAGTTTGTGTAGTAGCTGTCTCAGTTGCCGGTTGTTGCTGCACAGACTGTGGAGCAGTTTGAGCAGGCTCCTTTGTTTCGACCGTTTGATTCGGTTGAGTTTGAGTTGGCTGCTTTTCGGTATTTTGTGAAATAGTAAATCCTAAACTAGCAAGATATTTCTCCATGACACTAGTAAGCTCGTTCAAATTTGTCCCTTGGTATACATAGACTTTTTCCTGTACCGAAGGGCTATTAGTGGCAGCGTGGGCTTTATTTAAGACCGGATTTGACATCATTAATGCCGCTGCAGCTGCAACAGTAAGAATTGCTTTTTTCTTCATCATTGATTCTTCCTCCTATTTCGACAATTTGCCGTTTTTCCACAAATTCATCGTAACATATGATTTTTGTCATATTTGAGGAAGGATTTTACAACAGAATGTATGATCCATTCTAGTAGAAACTTTATCTCAAGCTAACTCCTTATTCTTTAAGTCTCTTTCTCTATCAAGGTAAAACAGTTCTTTTTACACTTTTTCCAAATTAAGGAATAACTTCTAATAATTATAGTGAGAATTAATATTGACACCTCTTGCAAAGAGCATCGTTCTTAACAAATATTTCAAAAAAGTATCGTGTTTTACATTTATTTATTAAGAATAACCGGAGTAAGTGCTTCACTACCTGTTAAAACACCCAGCATATTGTCCGCTGCCAAATGAGCCATCTTCATTCTAGTTTTTACACTTGCACTTCCAATGTGAGGCAGGGTTACCACATTCGGCAGCGTTAATAATGGATGATCCGTTGGTACGGGCTCTTGTTCAAACACATCCAGTCCGGCGCCCCAAATCTCTCCATTTTTCAATGAATGATATAATGCTTCTTCATCAACGATCCCCCCTCTTGCGGTATTGATCAGAATGGCTTCTTTTTTCATAAGCGACAATTCTTCTTTACCGATTAAGTGGTGGACTTCAGGACTGTATGGCAGCAGCAGGCACACAAAATCAGATTGCTGCAACAAGTCCTTCATTTCTCGGTAGTGAATCCCGAGCTTTTCCTCCGTTTCCCGTTTCCGTGTCCGATTATGATAAAGAATGTTCATATCAAAACCTTGAGCCCGCTTAACGAGAGCTTCGCCAATTCTGCCTAATCCAATAATTCCCAGGGTAGCTCCATAAATATCCTGTCCAGTCATTTGCATAAGGGACCAGGCGCCCCATTCCCCACTGCGTAAGTATTCAGATCCCTCAACGACTCTTCGTGCTGAAGCCATTAATAGGGCAAACGTTAAATCAGCGGTCGTTTCGGTTAAAACACCAGGCGTGTTGGTAACGACAATTCCCCTCTCCGTTGAGGCTTGAATATCGATATTATTATAGCCAACCGCAATGTTACTAATGACTTGTAACTGTTTCGCTTGATTTAGCACCTCTACGTCAATCTTTTCTGTTAATAGACAGATCAGCCCGTCTACTTCTTCTATTTCTTTTAATAACACCTCCCGAGGAACCGGAACATTTTCTTCATGCCACATCTTCACATGAAATTGACTTGAGAGTTTATCAATAATATCCCCGGGGAGTTTTCTCGTAATATAAATCGTTTTTTTCAAAAATACCTCCACCTTTCAGCATACACATGATTTAAGCTGTAAACATTTCTAAGAAATGTTCAATAACAAGCGAAGACATCCCTAGTGCGGGAGCATTTTTTCCTAAGGAAGAGAGCAATAGTTCCTGATTGTTGCTAAACATGTCATTACTCCTTGAGGAAATAGAGTTTCGAATCGAGTTCATAACCATAGGCAGGGCTTCAACAATGTCATTCCGGATAATAACTGCTTTCGGGTTAAATGTATTTATAATACTTGTTAATCCAATTCCAAGGTAGAAACCGAAGTTTTGTAATCCCATTAATATATCTGGATCATTTTGGTTAGCGCGATTAATTAGGTCCTGGCTGGAAGTGACGCGATTATTTTGTTGAAAAGGCTGCAGTAATGCTTTTTCGGAGGCGTATAATTCCCAGCACCCTTTGTTGCCGCAACTGCATTTGAGTCCGTTATAATCGATGGTTAGATGACCCATTTCACCAGCGAACCCATTAACCCCTCGATATATATCATGATTAATGACAATACCAATTCCGATTCCCGTCCCGATGCTCACATAGATTAAGTTCTCGTAATTTTTAGCTGCCCCAAAGACTTTTTCTCCATAGGCACCGGCATTCGCTTCATTTTCAATAAAAACAGGTACTTGAAATTCCTTTTCGATATCAGCTTTTAAGTCTAGTTGATAATTCCAATCAATGTTCGGTGTGAAAATAACCTTTTGCTCTGTACTGACTAGACCAGGTACGCATACCCCAATACCAATCAAACCATAAGGAGATTCTGGGATTTGATTGCTAAGTTCCTTAATCATTGAAAATAATAAATCTTTGTTGGAATCAAGAGAAGGTTCCTTTAGATGATGAAATTGATTTGCGACGATGTTTCCTTTTAAATCTGTTAGAATTCCATTGATAGATTCAACGCCGATATCAATTCCGATGGAATAACCGGCATTTTTATTAAAAACAAGCATCACAGGCTTTCTTCCGCCGCTGGATTGCCCTTGTCCAATTTCAAAAATCAGTTTCTTTTCTATTAATGTATTAACTTGGGAAGATACAGTCGATTTATTTAATCCTGTTATTTCTGATAATCTTGCCCTCGAGATGGGAGAATTAGAAACAATTTCATTCAGTAATACCTTCTGGTTCATTTTTTTTACTAAGATTTGATCCGCGATCATCAAAAGTTTACACCCCGTTTGTATAATGCTTGAATTAAGCCACCATTTTATTCTGGTCATTTATTACTATTATAAATCAATTGTAAGTTAAATTACATTTCTATTGTAAAAAACGCTTGAATTAATATATTTAATTAGTTTATCCAAACAACAAACCAATTATTAATAAAAGGACTGATTATCCAGCCCTCGTTTTTGTTTTATTATTAGAAATTGAAATTAGTCTTAAATATTCGAGAAGAATGGCAGGATGATTAAGCAAAGACAAAGAAAAAATATGGCCATTGCACCTATTTTTTCTTTGTCCTTCCACATGGAAACGCCGAATCCTATGGTATAAACAATAATTAAAAATAGACTCATGTAAATAAATATTTTCAACTATGCCCCCACCCTTGGAGGTTTTTTTGTTCTTTTACCATAATCAATAATTTCAACATCTACTTTCACATGAATGTCCGCTTTCTGATATGATTTTCCCCAATTGAATTTTTTATATTCTTGAATCGTCCCAAAGTATTTTCGGGCATACATGGATAATGGATAGGGTACACCTTTAAATTTTGTTTGTGTTTTTTTTAACAACTTTTCGTTCAGTGTTTCTATATGAGCAGCTATTTGTTTTTTTACGATTAGTTGATTTTTTTTCTCCGTATAGTTAACCATAGATGGGTTTGATATAATTTCTATCTTTAAAGGAATGGTTATAAAAATCTTTGGCCTTTGACCCTTTAAGTCCATCTTCACTTTATTATTTTCTGTTTTCATGATTCTTGCTGCAAACTGCAACTTGTCTTTTGAAAAAGGATCAGGTATATCAACCAATATATCTTGGATACTTGTTGAATCATCTAGAATATTAATATTGCGTGTTTCTTGACCGGTTAGCTTATTAATCATCACGCCATTCTTGAAGACAGCTGACCCAATAAACTGTGTAGCTCCCACTTCGCCTGTAGCATTCAATTGCCCTGCCATGTATTCATCTTCACTTCTTACCTCGGGATTCTTTTCCTTATTGGCTGTTGTGTACATCGCCAAATAGAAATCTGTCCCTCTTTCCAGCGTTTTAAAAAAACGAAAGAGGGTGGAATCTGGGATGAACCCATTATCAATTCCGTGATCAATCATGAATTGAAAGTATTTATGTGGTCTTGTTTCCATTTTCGGCCGATTACGTATAAAATACTCACTTGCCTTTTCTTTAGATATGGCTAAATAGCAATCCAAGCGAATGTCTTTATCCTTTAAGATGTCGTAAAACTTCTTAATAAAATCTTTGTCATGTGCATATTCCTCGGAGACAACAATAATCTTTAATAGTTCATAACTAATATCCCGGGAGATTACGGAATTGCCTGTAGCCTTCGCCGCAATGAAATCATTGGCATCAAACGTGACAATTTCCCGCGGCTTTTCGGTTGACCCGCCACCGCCTTGAATACTGCCTACTTCCGCATTGGCTAATAACATGGTGACTTTGATTTTCCCTTCAACTTTGGAGCGATCTAATCCTAGTCCGATCACATAGGCTTTGTCTTCAATTTCTTGACGATCCCAACAACCTGTTAATAAACAAACAATGAGGAAAAACAACAATATTCTACATACTGCCTCTGTTTTTTTCATGTTTAAATTCTCCCTTTAGCAGTGCAGCCAGCCATAAAGTGATCGAAACAACCAAAAATGTAGGACCAATAGCACTTCTTAAAATCGGTTTCAGTTGGAGACTTATGTCATAAGGTGATTCCGGAATGGATCCAATCAATAAATAAATTGCTGCCAGTGCTGGAATGAGGAATTCAAAATTTTTAATTTTAAATAGTTGACCGAACATAAGTGCATTTATGTACAAAAATGCGGAAAAACGAATAAATGCCGCCATTAACCAAGTAACGAAAAATACAATCTCGATATTCGGAAAAAAAGTCCCAATTGAAATAAAACGAATCGCTGTGTGGAATGGATAACCAACTCCTCTTAAAGAGACATCAAACATACAAATGAAAATGATAATACCCACACTTAATTGGATGCTGACGTAAACTAAGGCAATCCACGTGCCTTTTCGAAAATCTTTGTATGAGGTGATAGACGGTATAATCAAGGCAAACAGAAAAAACTCAGAAAAAAGGGATAGATTTAGGGTGCTTTGCTTCAATATTTCAAGTTTTCCAGGACCCCAAATGGGGAATAGAGATTGAATACTGCTATCTTGAGTACTTATTACGAACGAAAGGAACAAGAAAACGACTGCATAGTAAACAACCAGATAGGCAACTGATCCGATATGCTGAATTCCCTTTTTCGCACCATATACACAAACGCCCATTAAGATGGCATAGATGATGACCATCGGTGTCCTATTAAAATAAAACGTCCTTATGATCGTTGTATACGTTCTTGAATCGAACGAAATGGAAAATACATTGATAATAAATATTAGAAAACAGACAAAAAACCCCAGATATTTTCCGAGTAACTTTTGAATAACAGAAAATAGATTTTTGTTTTGATACAACGACATGGTCTTTAGTAATAAAAAGAGCGGGATAAAGGAGATTGCGGCTGTTATGATCGGGATCATCCATGCTGCGTTTTGGACCTTTTGAAACAGCGCAGTCGGTGTGTCTTCAGTTACTTTGGCACCAACCATTAAAATGGCGATGGACAGATATTCACGGATCCCTATTTTTCCAGGTTGCTGCTTCATAGGTTTTTTTATCCCTTTCTTTGTTTGACAGTATCCTTTGGATTTAAATACCCTGGGCGAAACCTTTCTTTCATGGGGACATGACGAATAATTAAGTCTTTTGAAGAAATAAAATGCGGCGTCATGGGTGCAAAGTAAGGAACTCCAAATGATTTTAATGAAGCTAAATAAAAAAGTCCCGGTATAAATAGAGCGACTGCGCCATAAATCCCCATAAAGGTTGCCGCTAGAATAAATAAAAACCGCGATATGCGAATAGCAAAATTCATGCTCACATCACTGATAATAAAAGAGCTTAAGCCGCTTAAGGCAATAACAATGATGACAATCGGACTAATAATATTCGCTTGAACAGCAGCCTGTCCTAAAATTAATGCACCGACAATCCCAATCGTTGGACCAATAGGGGTTGGTACACGTAGTCCCGCTTCTCGAATGAGTTCAAAGGCGATTTCCATCATTAAGATTTCAACGGTCGATGGAAAAGGGACACGTTCCCTTGTCCCGGCAATGGCCATTAACAAATCAGGCGGAATCATCCCTACATGATAATTTGTAATCGCAATATATAAGGGCGAAGCAAACATGGCGACAAACAAAGCTTGAAATCGCAAAAACCTGATGAAATTCCCATAGGGTGTGCGTAGATAATGATCTTCCGGCGAATGAAACATTGCCCAAAAGGTAGCAGGCAGTACCAGACAACTTGAAGAATTTGTCATTAATAAAACGATGTGACCTTCCTCGATAAAGGAGCTCGCCCGGTCAGGACGTTCTGTATATAATATGGACGGAAATAATGATCTTGGGCGCTCTTCTAAGTATTGCTCTAAAATACTTAGATCAAGAATTCTATCCGTATCGAGAGAAGCTAACTTGTCTTTTATCGTTTGAAGCAATCCATCATTTACTAGGTCTTTTTCATAAACCAAAAATACATCGTTTCTGGATCGTTTCGAAATAACCTTTGCCTCAACAATAAGATTTTCATTTCTTATCTTTTTACGAAGCAAGGAAATATTATCCATTACCTTTTCGTTAAAAGCTTCCTTTGCCCCTTTTACAATCACTTCATTATCGGATTTCTCTATGGGACGGCCTGTAATTTTCGTCGTTTCAAATAGGTAGCATTGAGTATCGCCATCCACAAAGAGTGCAGTGACTCCACCTGTAATAAATTCCGTAATTTCCCCAATATTTGTTGCGGTTCTTTCACTTGGGTAGGAAGTAATGTTTTGAATCTTACCTGACGGCTGAACATTACCAATTAATTTTTCCATGATGCCTTCTTGAATGCTTTGTGCGTCGACCATTGTAGTTATGTAAATGATAAAAGCACGGAGGTTAAGTGAACCGATGGTAAACTCACGTACCTTGATATCGATATTCTTTGGTATACTGAAAATGGACTTAAATGTTGCTAAATTTTGATCGTAACTACTGCTAATATCTTGTTTTTTTAATTCAATTTCCTGTGTATTAGACTGTTCACTAAATTGTGGTTCTGGATTGAGCTTCTTAAAAAACTGCTTTAAGATTTTTTTCTGCAAAATGAACCACCCCCTAATTTTTATATTGTTTTCCTGTTTTAGGGGCCTTATGTATATATTGTTAAAATACGCAACTATATTTTCACAGTTGGTCAAAAGGGAAAATGGGTGGTGGATCTAGTTTGACTTTTCTATTTAGTGATATCCTTGAAATGACAGACGAGGACTCTGCCAGACTTTCGATTATAGGAGCATGGTATTGAGAAGCGTAGTTCGGGTGCTTTGAGCACTTCTCCTCGTTTCATATTGTAGTAAACTAGGAATCTTATTTAATGGTTGATTTTTACGTTATTCCAGTTTATAACATAATAAGATAGTGCCCCCTGCTGAAAACAGCAGCTGAGCAAACAGGAATATTTGATTAAGAACGAGGGGGATCTATATGAAAGGGAAAATGCGACTCATCATGACGATGCTTATTTTTGGGAGTATCGGGGTTTTTGTAAGAAAAATTGACCTGTCTTCAAGTGAAACTGCCTTCTTACGGGGTGTCATCGGATGTCTGTTTCTGCTTATTGCTAGTTTCCTTGTCAAACATAAGCCATCTTTTCAAGCACTTAAAGAAAATGCGCTTCTGCTTCTATTATCGGGTGCAGCAATTGGATTCAATTGGATTTTTCTTTTTGAGTCCTATCGCTATACGACTATATCCAATGCCACGATAAGCTATTACTTCGCACCGATTTTTGTGATGATCTTAGCACCATGGATTCTTAAAGAAAAATTGACAAGTGTGAAGATTATTTGCATTGCTTTGGCAATGATCGGTTTGTTTTTAATCGTTAATCCTGGTGCTGGCGGCACAAGCGGATCACAGAATCATACGTTAGGGATTTTTTACGGCCTTTTAGCGGCAGCATTTTATGCCAGTGTGGTCCTAATGAACAAATTCATCAAAAATTTATCAGGTTTTGAAACAACGGTAGTGCAATTAATGGCAGGAGCTCTGGTTCTGCTTCCATATGTACTCTGGCAGGGTAATTTAAACCTGGGTAGTTTAGACACAACCTCCATTATTTTCATCTTAATTCTAGGGATTGTACATACTGGTTTTGCCTATTTTTTATACTTTACTTCTCTCCAAGAACTAAAGGGGCAAACGATTGCCGTACTCAGCTATATCGATCCGATATCAGCCGTGATTATTGCCGCGATTTTCTTAAACGAAGGCATGTCACTAATTCAAATGATAGGCGGTGCTTTTGTCTTAGGCTCCACGTTCTTGAGCGAAAAGCTGGAATTAAAAATCTCCAAAAAAGGTCAGACTCCCACTACTTCACCGTAATGGAAGGCTGACCCTTTTTTAATCCTATTATTCTCCTATCTTTAAGACTCCATTTCAATAGATGATCTTTCTAGCCCGTGTTGCGCCTCACAACTTTAATTGTGTTATACTTTAGAAAGTTTGTTCTACAGTGGAGGTTTAAGTAGTGGAGTTACTAAAATCAAATACCTATTCGAAATCGACTTATAACATATGGCTCATTATTGGGATTGTACTAATTGCCTTTAATTTGCGTCCTGCGATTACATCAGTAGGACCGTTAGTTGGAATGATTCAGAAAGATGTAGGACTAGCCCATTGGAGCGCGGGTTTATTAATGAGTTTGCCTTTAATTGTTTTTGCCATCATGTCACCAATTGTACCAAAGCTCGCCAACCGTTTAACAAATGAGACAGCTTTAGTAGTTGGTTTGATCTCTCTTTTATTAGGCATTGTCATTCGATCTATTCCCATGGCGTTTTTTCTTTTCTCGGGGACTTTGTTTATTGGGGTCGGGATAGCGATTGGAAATGTCTTATTACCTGCGATTGCAAAGGACAAATTCCCAGACCAATTTGGGCTGATGACAAGTGTTTATTCAACATCCATGGGATTAGTTGCCTCCTTAGCATCCGGAGTTAGTGTTCCGTTAGCAGTGGGAATGAACCTGGGGTGGAAGGGTGCCTTAAACGTTTGGGGGATTCCCGCTGTCGCAGCGATTTTGGTGTGGATATTCCTTTCTAAATTTAATCAAGGAAAACAAAAGGAGATTAGAAAAGTCACTCCGAGCTCGAATCATATCTGGCGATCGCCGCTTGCCTGGCAAATCGCTATATTTATGGGGTTTCAATCTTTTTTATTTTATGTAACCATTTCCTGGTTACCTGAAATCTTACATAGCCATGGATTGAGTATGGAAACAGCAGGCTGGCTCTTGTCATTTAGTCAAATTGTCGGATTACCGGCTAGTTTCTTCATCCCTGTAATTGCTGGACGGTATCGTTCACAAGTATGGATATCTTTTGTGTTAGGCATATGCTCTATCATTGGTTATGGAGGATTACTGTTAGGCTCTTCTTATCCGATTTTAATCGTAAGTATTATCATTATTGGAATCGCATTGGGAGGAACTTTTCCACTAGCTCTAAGTTATATTGGCCTCCGCTCTAAGAGTGCCGGCGAGGCTGCCGATTTATCTGGGATGGCACAATCAACGGGTTATATCTTAGCAGCAGTAGGTCCCTTGTTTATTGGATTTTTGTATGATTTCACCCATATGTGGATGATTCCACTAATTACCTTAATCATAATCTCTTTCATCGTTATGCTGTTCGGGATGATGTCCGGCCGTGACAAATATGTGTAATAGTGGGGAATACTAGATTAAATACTTGGCGCACGGTGACATTCACTGTGCGCCATCTTTTTATATTTACTTCTTCCATTTAATTGATCCGCTATCACTGTGAGGATGACTATTCGACTTTAATCGTTTGTATTCATTCTCTAATTCAGTTAAAGAAAACTTCGAAAGCTGCTCCTCATTTTCATATACTTTAAAGGTAAGCAATATATTTATTAATGTTTTCCTTCTTTGTTCTACAGCATTCCGAAGGATATTCTCCATACCATCCTCTCCCTTTGTCAGTTTGCTTGTGTTTTGATAAGAGTTACTTATTAATACCACCGAGATATCATATTTTTTGTCATTTTACACTCAACCTTTTGGATTTTTATCGACTTTTCCCTGTTATGAGCGAATTTTTGAGTTTTGTGAGCGAATTCAGGGGGGCAATGAGCGAATTATTAGCATCAATGAGCGAATCAAGTGTATTATTGAGCGAATTCAAAATCAACAATGTTTAATGAAAAAAGAAGTCTTAGAATAGAATCAGCTCCTTCAATTTGAATAAAAAAAGACTTCTCACGGGAGGGAGAAGTCTCTATCAGAATAGTCGACTAGTGAAATGAATTTTTATAGTCAAAAAGGAGACACATTGATTTGTGTCTCCAGTTGTCTGGTAACGATTATTAATTAACTGACTTGTTAAAGATTAAATCATTTTATCTAATTCCAATAATACCCATATGATTACTTATTAGGATAGTAACATCCTCCGATGGATCCTGTCAATGAAAAAATCTAAAAAACCTGTTGATAGTCAAAAGATTGGTGTCAGGCACCATGTGAATTTTTTCACACGGTGCCTGACACCTTAAGTCTTTCGTTTTTACGAAGGATTCTCCACTCAACGATTATGAAATTGACGCTCAACCCTGCCCAGATATTCACATTCAGAACTTCCTCGATCATCTTTTCTCTCCCGCCGGGAAGGGAAGTCATTTAAGTCTCTTCTCCCTTTCTTCTTCAGGCCTGGTTCGCCGCTTTCCTCTGTTTTCGCTGACCCCATGGTTTAAACACCGAAATTACAAACATCGCACCAAGCGAAATAATCTGAAGGATAATTCCAATCCAGAGCTGCCACTGGTTTACAGTAAACGATGGGTTCAAAAGAGTGTTCATTCCTCCCTTGGATGTCAATGTTACCGCCTTGAGTGTTAAGGTATACATAGCGAAGGGTCCCAATAGAATCGAGAGGAGCGTCAACCCTTCCTTAACGATTATCCAGTAATATTTAAACAATCCCCATTGCGTTAGCACAGATAGTAATATCCCTGTCAATTGTTGAAGCACGAACGGAAGTTTTAGCAAGAACATGCATACTTGTATAACATGCCTTGAGCATACCGGCATCGTTCGTGTTTGCGGCAGTTATACTCAGAATTAAAAAAACAATGGCCACCCCGAACATAATTGCTGCAAATAATAAATGTAAGATAAGCAGCCATCTTCTCTGGGTAAGATTCAATTTCCTCATACCATTCCCCCCTTGTCACACATTAAACCGATACCCTACACCCCAAATGGTTTCAATATATTTCGGGTTTGAGGGATTCGTTTCAATTTTTTCACGCAATTTACCAATAAAAACTGTTACCGTGGCATTGTCCCCGTTGGAATCCAATCCCCAGATTTTCTCAAATAGTTCGTCTTTGCTGAACACCCGATTCGGATGGGTGGTCAAAAATAGCAGCAAGTCAAACTCCTTCGATGTAAAAGGAATTTCAGTTTCATTTACGAACACTTTTCTAGATAACTTATCAATACGAATACCTCGGATTTGAATTTCTTCTTTGTGTGTCCCAACATTATTTGATATTAATCGGTCATAGCGGGCAAGATGCGCTTTGACCCTGGCCATCAGCTCACCCACACTGAAGGGCTTGGTCACAAAATCATCTGCACCGAGACCGAGGCCTCGTATCTTATCGATTTCTTCCCTTTTAGCGGATACCATTAAAATTGGGATGTTTTTCGCTTGTCGGACTCGCCGGCAGATTTCAAATCCATCTGTATTTGGAAGCATGAGATCAAGAATAATCAAATCATATTCATTTTCTAAGGCCTTTTTCAGACCTAGGTCCCCACTTGCGGCAATTTCTACCTCATAGCCGCTTGCCTCTAAATAATCTTTTTCCACTTCCGAAATGACCTGATCGTCCTCTATGATTAAAATTCGTTTCACTCGTCCTCACCCTCATGATTGATCTTTGACAGCGTAAAATATATGCTGGTCCCTTCTCCTAATTGACTTTCAGCCCAAACGGTCCCACCTTGGCCTTCTACTATCTGTTTGACAATAGCAAGACCAAGACCCGTGCCTCCCGTATCTGTATTCCTCGAAGGTTCTGTCCGATAAAAACGATTGAAAATATGGAACAGTTCATTGCTGTCAATTCCCGTTCCGTTATCCTGGATGTGTATTGTTGCCTTTGCCTCGTCGTCAAACAATTCCACATTAATTTCCTTATGTGCCTTGTCCATATATTTTAAGCTGTTCTCAATAATGTTTATTATGACTCTGCTCAACTTTTCGTGGTCTGCCATAACACGAACCGGACTGGCCCTGCCAGAAGAAAACGTAATCTTAATGTTATCCATCCGCGGGTCGTGACGTAATTCCTCTATATAATTCCGTAAGTATGCCCGAATGTCCAAAGGCTCCATATGAAATGGCAGTTGATTTAAATCCAGCTTGGAATACAGCATTAATTCATCAATCAAATGGTCCATATCATCCGCTTTTTTTGCAATCATATTTATATATTTTTCCTTTTTCGAAACAGTATCTGCGATTCCATCTTGAATACCTTGAACACAGGCTTTAATTCCCGTAATCGGCGTTTTCAGATCATGTGAAATATTTGAAATTAGCTCTTTCCGGTTCTCTTCATACTGTAGTTGAAGATGGATTGACTCTCTCAAACGAACGCGCATTTCTTCAAAGGAAGCTCCTAATTCTCCGAATTCATCTTTGCGTTCCAACTCCACTCCATGGTCCAGATTCCCTTTTTTAATTTGTTCTGCAGCATGTTTTAAAGTAAACAAGGGTTTAATAAAGCTCCGGGAAACTAAATAGGTAAGGACACCGTTCGTTAATCCAATAACAAGTAGCAGCGACAATACTAGCAGTGGGAAAAACTTTCTTACTTCCTTGAAAAAGGGATATAGATCAGAAAGTACATATACCGTACCTGTAGTGTGATCGCTAAGGGTGATATTGAATGCTTCAACTAAAAAACGAGTTTTTCCCCAGCGGTCTTGAGTCTGACTGCTTTGCATTTTCTGAATCTCTGAAGCATCTATATCAAGGCTGTTCACAAAAGAGGAAGTGAAGCTCACTTGATTATTTTTCATCACTACGATTCCTGAATGAACACCATTTAATTGTTCGTCTGTGTTTTTCAAGAATCGGATGTCATTGAATCGGTCTGGGTCATTTTGTGACATAAATTTCACGCCGGCAATCAAATCTCGGCGTTCATTGGTCGTTTCCCAAAAGGCTGGTATTCCCTTCCCATCCATGGTTCCTGCCATATCCTTATAAAAAGTGGAAACAAGTGTTGCTGCAATAAAGGCGAACAACACGATGGGCATGAAGGTCATGGCCATATAGGAAAGCAAAAGTCTCGTCTTGATTGACATGAGCAAATCTCCTTAACGCATTTATTCCTCATACAATAATTCATCTGCTACTGTTATTTATCATAACCGCGAATGATAAACCACTTCTAAACCAATTCTAAAAAAAGTATAAAATTATTTGTCCAGTCGGTTTGTTAAGAAAAAATAGCCGTCTTTTAGCGAAAATGGTTACTTTTATAAGGGCGATAAGTTTTTTTAGCAAATAAAAAAAACAGAATGCTCAACTGGCCATTCTGCTTTTTAGATCCCTATGAAAGTTAAACTATTTCCGTCTTCTACTAAGACTCTGCTGCCCAGTTCTCAGCACATTTTAGCTTTCTCTCTGTTGATATTCCGGCACTTTATTCCCTTTCGCAAATGGCCAAGCAAACACTTTCTGGCCCTCACCGCTGCCTGCAAATTTAAACACAACAATTCCGCCGACGATGACCAGCACGCCAATCAACTGATTGAACGTAAACGGAACCTTATTCAGACCTAGCCAGCCTAGTGAGTCCCCCAGCAGGGCAAACAACAACTGTGATGTTAACGCGATTGCAATGGCATAGGTTGGTCCGAGCCGTTTGATTCCTTGAACAAGACAAACAACTACTCCTACGCCGATCATCCCGCTAAACCAGTACCACGTCTTCATATTTTCTAGGTGGAATAATCCTCTTCCCTCAAAGATGAGGCCGAAAGTCAGTGAGGCAAGAAAACCCATCCCTAATACTAAGGTCGTCGTCGCCCATGACCCCGCTCGTTCATTGACTTTACTGTTGAAAATATTTTGCAAGGCTACCAGCGAACCGGCAATAATTGCAAATAATAATCCCAAAATCATCCGCTTTCTCTCCCTTGTGTTGATTTTTTTCAAACTTATTCATAAATATTATCGCCTGCGAGACCTTTCAATCCATTTCTGTCCTTAACTAAAATGGAACCTCTCTTCCGTTCAATCAGACCCTCTTCACAAAATTGTGTGATGACTCGATTCAAATGACGATAACTCGTTCCGATTAAATTGGCCGCATCCTTAATGCTGATACTCAGTTGGTCTTTATCGTGTGAATCAGCTTCATCAAAGGAAACCGACAAAAGGTAACTAGCCAAACGAACTTCGACCGGATACATAATATTAAAGGTCATTAAATTGTTTTTTAGCTGAAACTTCCTGGTGATAATATCCAATAAAAATTGCAGAAATGGCGCGTGGTCACTTCCATATTGCTTCAACCAGCGATAATGAATTCCAATCATCCAAACCGGTGATACCGCCTCCACCGTGTTAATAATATCAATGCAGCGGACATACTCAATATCCCCGATCACTTCAATCGGTTTCTTAAAAGAGAGAATGAGTGTTTTACCTTCCGGCGAACTAGTATAGATTTTGACCTTTCCTTTAACCAGAACATACAAATACTGTGAAGCTTCCCCCTGGGAGCAAATCAGTTCTCCTTGGTCAAAACTGTACAGCGACAAATGAGGAATCAATGGTTCATGAAATATCGAATCTAGTTGGTATGTTTGGATATAGGCGAGCAATTGCTCCTGATTCTTTTGTTCCCTCACTCGGTTTCACCTCTGTTTTTAACTGCATCTTGCGAGACTTAAGACCTTAGGATGACCACACCTGCAATCATCATCCCGATACCAATAAACTGTGGCAGTTTCATCTTTTGCTTTTCCAGGCCGAACCATCCGCTACTATCGATAATAAAAGTTAATGTTAACTGCGAAATCAGAATAGCCGATATACTAAGGGTTACACCGATTTCCTCAATCGATTTGACATTACTAAAGATAACAATCGCTGCAAAAGCGCCACCGATCAAATATAAGGGCTTCACTTGTTTGAAGCCATACCAATTGGCGTCCCGAACGAACATTAAGATGATAAAAGCCATTACAAAACCCGTAAGCTGGGTAATGGTTGCTGCCTGCCATGTACCTATATCTTGACTAATTCGTGTATTAGCAATTCCTTGCAAGGTAATAAATGCCCCGCCTAAAAACGCAAAGATAATTCCCTTCATTCTCTCTTCTCCCCTAATTTTTATTTCTGTCTATATTAAAAGGTATCACACGCTTGTTTGAATAGGACATATGTCCTCAACTATAAAATTGTGTTAAATGCCAAATATAAAAAGACCGCCAAAATGACGATCTTTTACAGTCCATAACTTATTTCGGCTTTTTTTGGGCTTGTCTAACTACCTTTTCAAGTCCATTTTCTCCTGCAAACTCTTGATCATTTGGTTGAGCATTTTTATTGTTCTTCAATTGGTTATTCTTATTTTTAGCCATACGTTCACCACCCTTGTCGTTTCCTAATTCAAGATGCCAATTAATAAATCGACACCCGCCATTTTAGTTTGCTAACTTTTTTGCGGGCTATGCGATTTGATTCACGAATTTTCTCAACAAACAAAAGGATTGATTATAGCAGCCATAGGGGTTAAACAAATAGCTATTGACTACCTTGTTGCCCCATTTTTATTATTCCCAGTCGTCAATCAGCCTGATTCTTTTAATTTCCGGCCGGCTCTATTCATGCTTTTAAATAGCTTACAGCAAAAAACAGGCAACCTTGGCCAAGGCTGCCTAATATCATTTATTCCATGGTCAGCCAGGTTTGTGACCATTTTTCAAGTTCTTGTATGATTGGTTTTAAAGAAAGTCCCTTTTCTGTAAGAGAATACTCAATTCGGACAGGTGTTTCCGGAAACACCTCTCGTTTCACAATCCCCTGACCTTCTAAATCCTTGAGCCGCTCGGAAAGGACTCTTCCGCTAATCCCCATTGAAGATTCCAAGCTGCAGAAGCGTTTTGGGCCTGATAGCAGTTGATAAATAACTAATCCTGTCCAACGCTGGCTTAACATCCCCATCGCTTTTTCAAATCGAGGACAAATGACTGACTCATCCATTGACCTTTCCCCCTCTTCGCAATTAGCAACATAATTACCTTGCAAAATATATATTTATTTGACACAATCGATTTTTAAAAATATAATTACTTACATAAAGTAACTGACTAACAAATAATTATTAACTATGAATATTTTACTTTAACCATTTATGGTTCGTCAATACATCAGATAGAATAAGGTGGTTTTCTAACATGAACCTTGAGGCAGATGTTTGTATTGTAGGTGCAGGTCCCGGAGGCGCGTTACTAGGATATTTGCTTGCCAAAAAAGGAATTTCAACGATTGTACTCGAACGCCACAAAGGGATTGATAAAGAATTCCGTGGTGAACATCTCAATCAGGACGGAGAACGAGTATTAAAAAAATATAATCTTTATGACCAAGTAGAAGCTGCTGGGTTATTATTAATGGAACGAGTGGAATATTGGCAGGACGGAAAGGCAATAAAGACCATCACACCTGGTGCTGGGGAGCAGCATGTCGGCATCCATGTCCCGCAAAAGAATTTGTTAAGCGTGCTAATTCAGGCATCTGAACCTTATCAGAATTTCAAACTGATGATGGGGACAAAGGTGATAGAATTAATGTTTAATGATATGGGTTATGTAACTGGTTTAAAAGCACTATATGGCGAGCAAGAAGTAACAATAAACAGCAAGATTGTTGTCGGTGCTGATGGCAGATTCTCAACAGTAAGGAAACTGGCTGAGATGCCTTTTACAAAGAAAACACATGGATACGATTTGTTATGGGCGAAAATTCAAAGCCCAGCTAATTGGGAGCCAACTATTAAAAACACTTTAGTGAATGAAAATCAGCTGGCTTTGTTTACCCAGGCAGGCGGGTTCATTCAAATAGGCTGGAATATTGAAGAAGATTCGTATCCATCTTTAAAAAAGCAATCATGTGAACCTTTTATCAAACAAGTGATAGATGCATTTCCAGAGTTAACCGAAACCATCCGTACCCAGATTCAATCCTGGGACGATTTTATTTTATTAAAAGTGCAAAGCTCACATTCTCCAACATGGGTGAAAGACGGGTTGGTGATCATGGGCGATGCCGCACATACGATGAGTCCAACTGGTGCATTTGGGATCAATTGTGCACTATTAGATGCAGATGTATTAGCTGATGTACTGAGCGAAGCACTCGACAAACAGAACCATAGTGCGGCACAATTAAAAAGATTCGAACACGAACGACGGGATCATACAGAAAAGCTGCAACAACAGCAACGAGAGAAAGAAAAAAACTATCGGGATAATTTTGCCGTGCCAGTCCTTTCTTGACAGAAATGGCAGCAGGAATCTATGAAAATATGGATTGGGGGAATTCATAGTGGAACAAATTCAATTAAAAGCAGATACTCTCTCTTTTTTAGAGGATAAAATAAAGTTAGTTAAAAAAGGTGAGGAAGCGATTTACCTAGTGGGACCGATCAAGCTTCCGGTCAATTTATACGGGGAAACGGTTGAATTTAAGTGGTACAGCTGGCTGAAGAGTGAACATGTAACAGAAGATTTCCAGCAAGTCATTGATCAATTAAGTTCAGCGAATTTAGCTGAATACCAACAATCCAGTGTCCTCGTTTATGGGGATTTTGAATATGGTGAGGATGCTCTTATCAGAATGCATTCGATTTGTCATACTGGAGATATTTTTGGAAGCAAGCGCTGTGATTGTGGTTTTCAACTGAAACAATCGATGAAAATGATTGCCGAGCATGGAACCGGAGCGTTATTTTATTTAGCCAATCATGAAGGCCGAGGAATAGGCTTATTTAGCAAGGCAATGGCCTATATTCTACAAGAAAATGGCTACGATACAGTCGAGGCTAATGAAGGACTTGGTTTTCCAGATGATTCACGGAATTACGAGGATGCCATTGAAGTGCTTAAAGCGCTAAGAAGCAAACCCGTCACCCTCATCACGAACAATCCGAAAAAGCTTAAGGCCTTAAAAGCAGCAGGTGCAACAGTTTCTGGACGAACTCCTCTTTGGGGCGATATCTCCGAGTACAACGAAAAATACTTACAGACGAAAGTAAAAAAATCTGGTCATATGGCGTAGGAAATAAAACATTCAAAGTTATTGACATTTCATGACAATTGTTTTAAAGTAACAAAGGCAATAATTAAATAACAAAATTCATTTGTTTGTGGACTTTTCTAGAGAAATATCTCTATTTTCGCCACACAGTTCCCACGTGAGAGCTGTGTGGCTTTTTTGTTGTTTGGAAACTTGATCGAAGGATTAAAAAAATCAAAAAGGGGTAGAAAAAATGAAAACTTGGCACTATGCATTGATTGTTTTTTTAGGAGGATGCTGTTACGGTGTATTATCGACCTTTGTTAAGCTTGCTTACTCTGCTGGGTTTACGGTAAAAGAGGTTACAGGGAGTCAATTCATACTCGGTACCTTACTCATCTGGATCGTCGCACTGTTTTCAAAGAAGGCAAAACTTACACTGCTGAACATAGGTAGATTGCTTTTAGCAGGAATTCCAGTTGGGTTGACGGGCATATTTTATTATCAATCCCTGCAGACCCTTGATGCTTCACTTGCGATTATCTTTTTATTTCAATTTGTATGGATTGGCACTTTTATTGAATGGATGGTTTATAAAAAAATACCTAGTATGGGGAAAATGGCTTCAATTGGGATTCTAATCATTGGCTCGATTCTTGCTGCTGGCATTATTACTGAAGGCGGCGTAGATCTAACCTTGCAGGGAACAGTGTGGGGACTGCTTTCCGCGATTTCATATACTGCTTTTATCTTTCTCAGCAGTTCTGTGGGAGAGGGTACACCGCCAGTACAGAAAAGTGCACTCATGTCCACTGGCGGATTAATCACAGTTTTATTGATTTTTCAGCCAACAAATTTACTTCATTTACCCGTAATGATGGGAGTGGCTCCTTATGGATTGTTCCTAGGATTACTAGGCGTCGCCTTGCCGCCGCTTTTATTTTCTATTGGAATGAAGCATGTCGGACCAAGCCTCGGAACCATCTTAACAGCCTCTGAGCTACCGATTGCTGTTATCTTGTCTGCTATCGTTCTAGCCGAGAATGTTAACTTGTCACAATGGCTTGGAGTTGTCCTTATTTTAGGGGGGATTATGGCCGCGAACGTTAAATGGCCTAAGTCTCAAATGAAGTCAGCATCATTGGAAAGTAAATCGGTGTTATAAGATTTGTGGGGGCCGTCATGATGGCCCCCATTTTTATTGATAAGATGGTCTTTTTAAAGAGCATTTACTTGCTGCATCCTGTAAATTCGGAGCGAAGAAGCTAAGCTTTTTTATAAAGTAACAGGTTTCTGGAAAATGATGCTCTAAAAATCGTAAGGTTGTTTTATTAAGCAATTTATTTTCCTTATATTTAATCACCATGTTGTAGACAAATTGGCTCATCTCTAGAGTTGTTTTTCCCACTTCATCAGCAAATTCAGTTTGACGGGCGAACCCTGGCTCTTTGAACCGCAAATAACCCTTTAAGTGGTGATTTTGAACGATATAAACTTGAAATTTGTTGATATACATTTCCGCTTGAGTACTGGCCATGATTTCAATGGGGTCAATAATATTCTTAAACAGAACGGCGTGTCCCAGTTGATCTTCAAGCCATAAATCCATTAGGTCTGGTAATGGAAGAGGTACAGGCTCTCTTCCATAAACCAACAGACTTAAAAACCGCAAATATTCTTGATTTTCAGCTAATGTTCCGTTCAGGTAGGTTGGCGATAAATTTAAATTCACCTTATTATCAATTCTAAGCGCCTGCAATTTCCCTTCAAATTCAAAATATCCTTTTGCAACAGGCCATGCTCTTTGGGAAAAATAGATCATAGCTTCGTCTGTATAGTTACTTGAACGTGGAATATTGTCTAATGATGCAATTAAATCCCCAAATAAATTAATATATTGTTGCGCAGTGTTAACGTATTCAGCTTCGCTAACAGAAAGATTGTCTCTCACAAAATACGCATGATCCTGTAAAACTTCTAACCAAAATAAATGTTCATCCCATACGGAAATCATATTTCTTTGCAATGCTCTCCCCCCCTCTACCCCATTTATATGGATGAGAGGACTATGAAAGAATCAATAGGTGTTTATAACTTAAAAAAAGGCTCTTATCGTAAACTTTGTTGCTGTATTCGATTCGTGGACTATTCGGACAGCTCTGGTGATTTCAAAGGCAAGCTTGTCCGAACTCCGGTCGTCTTCGGACAGCTTTGGTGATTCCAAAGGCAATCATGTCCGAACTTCGGTCGCCTTCGGACAGCTTTGGGGATTCCAAAGGCAATCATGTCCGAACTTCGGTCGTCTTCGGACAGCTCTGGTGATTTCAAAGGCAATCATGTCCGAACTCCGGTCGTCTTCGGACAGCTTTGGTGATTCCAAAGGCAATCATGTCCGAACTTCGGTCGCCTTCGGACAGCTCTGGCGATTTCAAAGGCAATCATGTCCGAACTCCGGTCGTCTTCGGACAGCTCTGGTGTTTTCATAGGCAATCATGTCCGAACTCCGGTCGTCTTCGGACAGCTCTGGTGTTTTCATAGGCAATCATGTCCGAACTTCGGTCGCCTTCGGACAGCTCTGGCGATTTCAAAGGCAATCATGTCCGAACTTCGGTCGCCTTCGGACAGCTTTGGGGATTCCAAAGGCAATCATGTCCGAACTTCGGTCGCCTTCGGACAGCTTTGGCGATTTCAAAGGCAATCATGTCCGAATGATAATTCCTTCTTTAGGTTTTTATGATTAAATCGGTTCCAAAAACAACAATTATTCCGAAAACAGCCAGAAAAAAAGACCGATTTGGTCTTTTTCTATGTCATATTCAACTATGCAGCCAATCACTCAGCAGCAAATAAATTACAACCCGCTATTTCTCCCAAAGCTCGACCAGTCGACCTTCAGGATCCTTAATCCAAATAAACTTGCCATAATCACTAACCTCTTCTTCCTTAGCGAAAGGTACACCAATTTGCTCAAGATGCTTAATGGTCTCGTTTAGATTATGTACTTGAAAGTTTAACATCACTTGTTGTTCTGTTGGAAAATAACTGTCATTCTCGGCAAAGAAAGAAAAAACAGTCTCATTTCCTAATTGGGGTTTAATAATAGTTCCATTCCAATTATCTATTTCGATCTTTAACACTTCACTGTACCATTTTTTTACAGCCTCAAGATTCTTTGTCCTCCAAAATACTCCACCAAAACCTTTGATCATCTTAATTAACTCCTGTCTTTTTTTTACTTTTCTTTTTCGATTAATTTAGCTTTCATCGTGGGAGGTCCGGTTTTTAAATGCAATCTCTCTCGCATACCTCCTTACCTCTCAAACAAGTTAATATTATTATATTACAAATTTATCCTTTTTTTACAATGATTTATTAATAATAGCTTAGTCCTCAATAAGAAAAATTCAATACCGTTCATCAATCCAATTTTTAATGGTAATACTAAAATATATTCGATAAAAGTAAAATAGGTAAGGAGTGGTAAACAATGCCACGAAAAGCTTCACTAAATAACGAGGTGCCTGACACCGAAGAGAATGTTGTATCGCAAACTAACCAAAAAAAAGAGGATGATATCGATAAACTTTCACGTATGTTAGGTGCTGTAATGAGTTATCTATCGGATGATGAATTAGAGGAACTTGACATTGAATACCTTTTAGATGATACAGAAGGGTTACGGGATTGGTGGGATCAATATCGAGAAAGTAATAAAAAACAACTGGAGGAAGAAATTAAAGAATCTCTAGGTGAACTGTCATTAAAAGAACTGGAAGAAATCCGTGAAAAGATCAAGGAAAAGCAAAATTGAAAACTTACTAATCCATTAATCAAAATAGACCTCCTAAATTTTAGAAATATCTATTTTAAATTCGTACAAATATAGTTAGAATAGATTTTATATGACTTTAAGTAAAGAAGGAAAATCTATTGACTACAGAAAACAATAAGTACCAGGACCAATCATTATTTAGCATCACGTGGCCTCTTTTTATCGAAATATCGCTCCATATGGGTATGGGAATTGTTGCTACGTTAATTTTAAGCGGATATTCTGATAACGCAGTGGCAGGAGTTGGCGTAGCCAATCAGATTATTAATATATTTATTTTAGTATTTAATGTCACAGCCATCGGAGCAACCATTCTAATCGGTCAAAATTTGGGGGCGAACCGATTAGACCGGGCACGACGCCTTGCAAGATCTGCATTTGGGGTGAACTTCTGGATTGGTATTGTGATGACCATCGTTGTAGTGGCATTTGGCGGTGTATTTTTAAACTTTTACGGCCTGAGCGGGGAAGTTTACGATTTTGCTTACACCTTCCTATCTATCATAGGGATGTCTCTATTCCTCGAAGCCATTGCATTAGCATTAAGTGCTGTTTTGCGCAGCTACGGACACACAAAAGAAACTATGGTTGTTACGGTTATCATGAATGTGATTAGTATGGTCGGTTCCTTTATTGCCATTAAAGGATGGTTCGGCCTCCCTGTAACAGGTGTTGCCGGGGTTGCCTATGCCATGTTGGCTGCCCGAATTTTTATCATTGCAGCACTTTTTTATTTTGTTTATAGGCAACTAGCTTTAAAGTTTCATATGAAAGATTTGTTTAAAATTAATAAAAAGGATGTTAAGGGGCTACTTTCGATTGGGATCCCATCTGCTGGAGAAAACCTCTCTTATCAATTTTCACAAGTGGTGATTACAAGCTTTGTAGCACTAACTGGGGATGCTGGGTTAGCAGCACGGGTGTATATTTTAAATATATCCATGGTTTGCTTCCTATTTACATTTGCCATTGGCCAAGGGACACAACTGTTGATTGCCCGTTATATCGGAGCCAAGCAATATGACCGGGCCCTAAAAAGGGGCCTGAAGACTTTAAAAATTGCCGTGATTATTTCGGCATCGGTATCACTTGCGGTTGCTTTAATCGGCAAGCCAATTTTAACTATTTTTACAAGCGATGCTGACATAATCGCGATCGCTCTCCCAGTATTGTGGGCGATTGTGTTCATTGAACCGGGCCGGGCCATGAATATCGTTCTCATGGGTTCTTTAAAATCAGTCGGTGATGTACGCTTCCCTGTTGTCATCGGTATCATCAGTATGTGGGGAATTGCCGTCGTCTTAAGTTACTTTTTCGGAATTACACTTGGTTTGGGACTGTTAGGAATTTGGCTTGCCCAAGGATTGGATGAATGTATCCGAGGTTTTTTTGCCCTAAAGCGCTGGGTCTCCAAACCATGGTTAAAGAAGAAAGTGGTCGAACAAAACTTATCATCAAGTTTGTCTTAATGACTTGGTAACTCTCATTAACATGGCTGCCGAAAGGGCGGCCATGTTCTATTTTTACGAAATTGATGAAAGTGGATGGTGTGTTTTTAATCCAATTGGATGGTTAATGATTGATCCAGTTGAGCTATTATAAACCTATTAACCTATTAATCTTTAATGGAGATGATGAAAATGACCTGGGCTGTGGTTTCGATAATTATCGTAAGTACGATTAAAATATTAATGACTTGTCTTCCAACCGGGCCAGTGGAATGGCTTATAAGGAAATTTGAAATTCACTCAAAACTAAATGAAACAGACGCCACCATAACCATTGACGGAAAAAACTTAACAGGTGAAGACAAACTTCAATTGATTCATTACTTTAACGAAGCTGTCTTTTTAAAGCAGCATTATATCTACCCAGGGACGGAGGAATTATTTTTACATCCTGAAAATAGTCAGCCTCCATTGGTTATTGATACGAAAAGCGGCAAAAAAGAGGTTCGATTATTTGTTTACAGTTACAACGATCGCATTGATGTCGTCAAACAGTACAAGAAGAAGGTCATCGCGTATAGTCTATCTTCCGAACCTCTTCAAAAAAGTACTTTGGAAGTCCAATACTAATTATGAAAATGAACACGGAAGCCTAGTCCCGTGTTCATTTTTATTTCTATTGATTTTTTAATTCCTCCGTTATTCTAATGTCATACCGATATTCTGGCGATAAACAGGCCCCAGAATATGGGCTATCCATATTCTTATAATTCCATTTTAACATCATAACAAAAAGAACCTTCAATCCAAAGTTAGATTAAAGGTTCGGTATTTTTTTACCTTGGTTGCTACTTCAAAGAATTAACTAAAGACCAGCTCTTTTTCTCTTAGTCCAAGTGTCTGCTCTGTGGTAGTATGAATTTCATCCAGAAGGTTTGGATTTTCCATTAATGACATGCCATAAGAAGGGATCATTTCTTTGATTTTCGATTCCCACTCTTTGATATGTTCTGGGAAGCATTTTTTGATGACCTCAAGCATGACGTGAACGGCAGTAGAAGCACCCGGTGAAGCACCTAGCAACGCTGCAATTGAGCCATCAGCGGCAGTAATCACTTCCGTACCAAATTGCAGTGTTCCTTTGCCGCCTGCTTCGGTATCTTTGATTACTTGTACACGTTGGCCGGCTACTACTATATCCCAATCCTCTGTTTTAGCATTCGGGATAAACTCTCGTAACTCTTCCATACGCTGTTCTTTCGTTAACATTACTTGTTGAATCAGGTATTTTGTTAGTGCCATCTCTTTTGCGCCTGCAGATAACATAGTCAAAACATTATTAGGTTTGACAGAAGTAATTAAATCCATATTTGAACCAGTTTTTAAGAACTTTGGTGTGAAACCGGCAAATGGTCCAAATAGCAGCGATTTTTTATTATCGATAAATCTCGTGTCAAGATGCGGAACAGACATTGGCGGAGCACCAACCTTAGCTTTGCCGTATACTTTTGCATGATGCTGTTCTACAACTTCTGGATTGTTACATACCATGAATAGTCCGCTTACTGGGAATCCTCCGACATGTTTTCCTTCTGGAATGCCCGATTTTTGCAGTAAATGCAGGCTTCCTCCGCCGCCACCGATAAAGACGAATTTTGCGGTATGGCGTTTGACTGTACCACTAAATTGATTCTGTACTTTCAATTCCCATTGGCCGTCGTTAGTACGCTTGATACCGTTAACATTATGATTATAGTTTATCTGGACATTTTTAGTTTCTAAGTGGTCAAACAACATGCGTGTTAATGCACCAAAGTTGACATCTGTTCCAGAGTCAATTTTTGTTGCAGCAATCGGTTCATTCAATTTACGGCCTTCCATGATCAGCGGAATCCATTCAATCAGTTTTTCATGATCTTCAGAGAACTCCATTCCTTGAAATAAAGGATTTTTTGACAGCGCTTCAAAACGTTTCTTCAAAAAAGCTAGATTTTCTTCCCCTTGTACTAAACTCATATGTGGCAAGCGTCTAATAAAGTCCTGTGGATTATCAATCAAATTGTTTTTTACTAGATAAGACCAAAATTGCATGGAAACCTGAAACTGTTCATTAATTCTTATCGCTTTACTAATATCTAAAGATCCATCTGGTTTTTCAACTGTGTAATTAAGTTCACAAAGTGCCGCATGCCCTGTTCCTGCATTATTCCATTCGTTAGAGCTTTCCTCACCCGCGTTCTCGAGTTTCTCATACACAGTAATTTCCCATTCTGGTACTAATTCTTTCAAGAGTGTCCCAATAGTCGCACTCATGATTCCGGCACCAATTAAAATGACGTCTGTTTTTGTTTCCCCGTTGTTCATTTTAACCCACCTTATCCCCTGAAATTTGGCAAAAAAGATGTAGGTGTTACACCAAGGTAATGCGCGATCTAATCACACACCTTTTCTGTCTCAAAAGTATTCCAAACTCATAATCTATAACATTATTTAATATTAATATATCTACTATTATTATATGACAATTTTAAATTATTTAAAAGGTATTGAAAAGCGAGAAGTCTTTCCATATGGTTTTTAATGATATTTTTTCCCAAGTGGAGACCAAGGGGACGGTTCTGTCATATGTATCTCTACTTACAACGATCCCTATATTTTTCCAAAGAATGCCGTAAAATAAATCGTATGTTTCCTGAATTATATTATGAATCTCTTAAATAGGTCATATGAATCCCCAGTTTGAAGTGATTTCAAATGATTATCCAGCAAATATCTAAAATAAAGGAAGAAAAACCCGACTTTCCTTAGTGGTAGGAAAATCGGGCTTTTTCTTTAGTAAAATAGTGTTCTACTCTTTTTCGAAAGAGATATTGTGTTTAATAAAAATTTATACCGTTTGAAGTTCTTTTTCACCATAAAATGCCGGTCTTTCTTGAAGTTCAATAGATTCTTTCTCACCTGTTTTCTGGGCTTTGACACATGCATCAGATGTTACTGCTGCTATGTAGCCATCCCATGAAGTTGGTCCTTGAGGCTGACCTTTTTTAGTAATTGAATCAATAAAGTCCTGGATTTCAACATCATATGCGTCCATAAAACGGTATTTCCAATCAGTTAAGATCGCTGTGCTTAATTTTGCATCTTTGCGCATAACAACACTTGGAACTTCCGGCAATTTCGCGATTCCATCTTCACCAATAACTTCACATTGAATGTCGTAGCCATATCTGCAATTCACAAATACTTCCACATTCATTACAATGCCCCCAATTGTTTCAATTGTAAATAATTGCGGATCTTGTAATTTTTCATGTGAATATTTGGTTTTCCTTGGAAAAACTACTTGAACGGATTTATAGTCATCATTAACCAACCAGTGAAGAACATCAATTTCATGGATTAATGTATCTTGAACGGCCATTTCAGTCACATAGTTTTCATCAACTGCCGGGTTACGGTGTACAGCACGAATCATTAATGGTTCACCAATTTCATTGTTGTCAATCACTTGTTTTAATTGAACATATCCGCTATCATAACGGCGCATGAAACCAACTTGAACCAACTTCTTACCCTGCTTCATTTCTGCTTCTACAATTCTCATACAGCCTGCAGCAGTAGTAGCTAATGGTTTTTCACAAAATACATATTTACCAGCCTCAACAGCAGCTACTACTGTTGCTTCGTGTGCAGGACCCCAGCTTGTAACCAAGATGGCATCCACATTCTCATCCGCAATTAGCGCTTTGTCATCAGGATAGACGACTGCATCTAATTGATAGGCATCAACTGTTTGTTTAGCAGATTCTTGATTGACATCTGTTACAGCAACAATTTTTCCACCTGATAATTTATTGGTAATTCTATCAATATGTTCTCTTCCAATTGCACCTGTTCCTACTACACCAAATCTTAAAGTCATGTTGATACTCTCCTTTATGTTTACGTAATTAATGTATTACAACTAGACAACGCTTTCATTTACTAGTTAATTCATCATTCAAATATTTTTTTAAAAGATTATTGATTGGAAGCTTGTTGATGGCTTTCTTGTCCATAGTTACGGAAATAACTTTCTAACTGCTCAAGTGACTTTCCTCTTGTCTCTGGCAAAATTTTATTCACAAATAGAATGGCGGCAATTCCACACACAGCGAAAAGGAAGAAGGTGATCGATAAGCCCACTGCACTTAGTAATATTGGGAAAAATAGCCCAACAAGGAAGTTTGTGATCCATAAGCAGAAAACCGTAACACCCATTCCAAGTCCGCGTAATTTTTGCGGGAAGATTTCCGATAACATGAGCCAGGTGACCGGAGAAATAGCTCCCTGTTGGAATGCAAGGAAGGTAACAGTCAAGGCGAGAACAACAAATGGAAGTGCTGGAGATCCCTTAAGTACTAACGAGAATACTCCAATTAAGGCAAGAGCTGCTGTTGTTCCCGTCAATCCAGCAATAAGCATCGGACGTCGACCAATTTTTCCTAATAGCCAGATCCCGACAATAGTTGCTACTACTGAGATGACACCATTAGCAATATTTCCAATCAGTGCTGCATTTGTTGAAAAACCTGATTTTTGAAGAATTTGAGTTCCATAATACATGATGGAATTAACACCCGTTATTTGTTGGACAATCGCAATACCAATTCCAATCCCGATAATCCGGCGGACCCACGGTACATTTAAATCCTTAAATGTTGCATGCTGAGTCCCTGTCTCTTGTGCAATATTATTTTTAATTTCATCAAGTTCCGATTGGGCACGGTTTGCATCACGTATTTCATTAAGGACTCTAAGCGCATCGCCCAGTTTTCCTTTTGACGCCAGCCAGCGCGGGCTCTCTGGAACCGCTAACATTCCAAACCATAAGATCACAGCCGGAAGGGACGCAATCACTAACATATAACGCCAAACATGTGAAACCCCTTCACCAACTGTATTTCCAAGAATGGCATTAAATACAAACGCTAACAATTGACCGGAAACGATCATTAATTCGTTCTGGGTAACCATTCTTCCCCGCATCTCGGCCGGAGACATTTCAGCTAAAAAGGATGGTACCATGACGGATGCAGCCCCAACCGCTAAACCCAGTAAGAATCGGAAGACAATCATCACACCAGCAGACGGTGAAAGGGTACATCCTATTGCTGCTATAAAAAATAGTAATGCAAGATTAAGAATCATTTTGCGGCGTCCAAAACGGTCTGATAAGCGCCCGCCAAATACTGATCCAAGTGCCGCACCGAAAAGAAGTGAACTTGTAACGAGACCTTCAGTAGCAGGGGTTAGATTTAGCTGGTCAGATTTAGCCATAAATGGTAATGCACCGTTGATAACACCTGTGTCATATCCGAAGAGAAGCCCTCCGAAAGTGGATATAACTGTAATCTTCTTTAAAGCCTTTTTGTAATCACGTGGTCTTTCAATCGCCTGATTACTCATAATTTCCCTCCCCAGGGTTCGTTTTTTTAACCTTTGATTAATGAACTATTTTCTAATGGAAGTAACTCTTCATTAATGTAATGACGGGCTTTCAACGCATACTCCAACGGATGTGCAACTGAGGGGTCTTGTTCTGCTTCAATGACAATCCAGCCTGAATAATTTGTTTCCAAAAGCTGATTGTATACTTCTGTAAAATCGATGCAGCCATCACCAGGAACGGTAAACATTCCTGCCAGAAAGGATTGTAAGAAAGACTTTCCTTCTTTTTCACATTGTTCTTTTACGGCTGGACGCACATCTTTAAAATGAACGTGTTGAATACGATTGATATGGCTAGTTAATAAAGTCATATAATCAGCATCGGATACAAAGATATGGCCGGTATCATACAGCAAATGAACGTGATTCGGATCCGTGTTTTCCATCAGACGATCAATTTCGGCTAATGTTTGTACGCCCGTCCCCATATGATGGTGAAAAACTAGCTTCAAACCATAGCCTTCGGCAATTTTTCCTAATTCATTGAGTCCCTGGCATAACTGATCCCATTCTTTATCTGTGAAGGATGGTTTTTCTTTAAACACATTTTTCTCTGTTCCTTGAATACTATAGGTTTGTTCTGATACAACAGCAACAGCCGCGTTAACCGCTTTCAAATACTCGCAATGTTTATGGAAAGCTTGTGATGCTGCTTCCACACCGTCGCGAATAATAAAACTGCTAAACCATTGTCCGGCAATTTTTAAGTTGCGAAGTTGAAGTTCTTTGTTCAATACTTTCGGTTCTGGAAAAAAGCCGCCAACTTCTGTTCCCTCAAATCCTGCCACTACAATATCACTGAGTAAGTGAGACAAGGTATTCTCTGCGCCAATTTCCGGGATATCATCATTTCGCCATCCAATTGGAGCGATCCCCCATGTGATTTTTTTATTTTCCATCGTTTAACCCTCTTCCTTTTTAAAGTAGGACTGTTTAACCGGTTGACCTTATTTTATAAATTATGAAGAATCGATGTATTATATATAATTGCTATCAAATTATCATTTCTTGCTAAATTACTTAAATAGTATCAACATTTAATAAAAAGATACCCAAAGAAAAGGGTATCTTTTTAAAACATTTAATTAAAAACAAAGTTTTCTAAACTTTCCAGGAGTAATACCTCCAGATGATTGGGAGAACACCTTAATAAAATGACCAATACTATTAAATCCACATTCCATGCTTATTTGCTCAACTGAGAGATTGGTTTCCACCAATTGATTCTTAGCCTGGATCAATCTGTAATTTAGTACATATTGGTGGGGACTGGTTCCTATATACTTTTTAAACGTACGACAAAAATGATAGGTACTCAAATTGGATATTTCACTCAGCTGCTCGACGCTAATTTTAGATGAGTAATTCTTACTTATATAAGTCAGGACGGCTTGCATTTCGTTTGGTACTGCTTTTGCCACATTTGCATCTCTGTTTTCAAACGTATTTCGGGTACTTTCTACTAAATTACCCAGCAGTTCATAAATTTCTAATGATATTTTAAAATCAATTTCCTGTTTCGACTCTATTAGGGATAAAATAGTAGGAATATTGTTTTTTTCAGTAGGCAGTCTATAAATACAACCCTTTCTTTTGTATAACTCGTTATACATAGCTTGCGTTTGACTACCTGTAAAGTGAATAAATTGGAAGGTCGTCTCTTCCAGTGCATAGTAGTTATTTTTTTCTTTACAATCTAGAAGAACAATATCATCTTTCGAGGCTACAAATGATTGGTCAAGATAGTGGAATTGCATCGATCCTTTTTTTATATAAAAAAAGAGAAAGGCATTCATGTAATCACGCTGAATGCTGTAGGGAACATCTACTATATATTCCCCTCCCCAGAGGACATAATGATATAATTCTTTCGTTAAAGCAGAAGGTTCATAAAAATATAATCCCTTTTTTGACTTGATGCCAGGTTCTACTTTTGGAATATAGAAGTTCACTTTTTCACCTCTCACTAATGGTAAACACTAATTAAAATAAATACCTATAGTATATTTTATACTGACTCAAAGGATAATGGTCTATTTTTTGGAACTATTCGAATACTTTATAGAATAGCACAGAGAATATTCTCTGAATATCCCGAAGTGTCTATAATAAACTACCAATATTTTCAAAACGAAATAAAAAATAGCACCAAAATACAATTTTAAAGCAAGATTATATAGAGTAAACATGGAAAATTTCCATTAAACTGAAATCGCATACATAAGTAATTAAATGGAGGTTTACCTATGAAATTATCATTTAATGAAGGAACAACATTCGAAAGTGCTTCTCTTCAACAGAATTTAGAGTTTTGTGAAAAACACGGTTACGACTTTATTGAAATTCGCTCCATTGATCAGTTAAAAGATTATCTTAAAGAATATACATTAGATGATTTAAAGGCCTTTTTTGACACCCACCATATTAAACCACTTTCTTTGAACGCATTATGCTTTTTTAATAACCGTACGAAAGAAGATGAAGAGAAGATTATTGAGGAGTTCAAGGAATACTTAGAGATTTGCAAAAAAATAGATTGTCCGTATATTTGCGTGGTCCCTTCTAATATCGATGTGACGGAAAAAGGAAAGACATTGACGGAAGAAGTAAATGCAAGTTGTATTCGAGTTTTAACCCATCTATCTGATTTAGCCGAACCATACGGAGTAAAGATTGCGATTGAGTTTATTGGAATTCAGGAAAATACAGTGAACACATTCGCACAAGCATACAGTATTGTAAAAACGGTTGATCGAGATAATGTAGGTCTCGTGTATGATACGTTCCAATTTACTGGAATGGGGTCAAGATTAGAAGATGTAACAGATGAAACAGCAGATAAACTGTTTATCTTCCATATCAATGATGTGGAGGGTTATCCGATTGGCCAAATGCGTGATAGTGATAGAGTATGGCCTGGGCACGGTGTGATTGATTTAGGAGCACATTTAAAACGATTAAAAGAATTGAATTATGATTTTGTCGCATCCGTTGAGTTATTCCGACCAGAATATTATCAAATGGATCCGGAAGAAGTCATCAAAAAGGCAAAAGAAACAACCTTAAAAGTATTGGAAAAGTACTATCATAATCAATCTGTTCATAATTGATCGTAAGGCATAAAGGATTTTTTGTAGAAAAAGTCCTTTATGCCTTTTTTATTACTTAGGCTTGGAATGGGAGTTATTCTATAGGCACATGGATAAACTCCATCGTGAGGTGAATATTAAACAAATAAGCCGCAATTATGCGGCTTACTTTTGATAACAATGCATCTCGGTGATGCATATTTATTTTACTGTTATTTTTTTAACCTCTGACATATTCCCATTATAATCTTCCAATGTAATACCTATAATGGATCCCTCTTTAGGTACAGGAAGTCCATTAAAATCATGATATCCCCTTATAAAGTAATCAGTTGCCACGCCGTTATACTTCTTCATAGGTTGTACTACCTCGCCGTTGATTGTAATGTACATATGCCACCAATCTTTTGATGAAGGTACATCAATCCCTAATTTATTTCCATCGATATAGTAGCCGCCGTCGAATGGTTCGGAATATATATCTTTCATTTTGCCTGTGTAATTGACGGTATCGATGGCTTTACCATTCGAATCCATGGTAGATATTTTTAAAAGGTATCGATCATTGTCTTTCATAGGTACTTTAAATTTAGTAGAAGCCAATTTTTTATCTACCGTCTTGGTGTACGTATCTTTTCTTCCATCGGTAAAGCTTAAGTCCAATCGGATCTTATTGCCTTTGTTTTCTTTACCCCAGCTAATATTAAATCCTTCTGTATCTTCATTAACCTTCACATTTGAGATGAAGTTCTTATGATTCAGAGATATAATAGCTGGTTTACTCTCGGAATGATCGGACCCAACAGCAGTCAGTTTAAGGGCCACGACATGTTTATCTAAGTTCTTTATATAAAAGTTGTCGCCATATAAGCCGCCCAAAAATTCCTCCTTGCCATTATTAAGCTGTGCGTAGAGATGGTATTGTTTTACCTTGTTATAATCTTCACGATCCCATACGACATTGAGTTCATTGGTATGATACCTATTATTAATTTCAAATCCTGTAGGTGTACTTGGTGTGTAATCCTGCCCATCTGTGATTTTAAGCTCACCTATATTGACCTGGTAATCTTGAACAGTGTTACCCTTTGGATCAAAGGAAAGTCCCAGAGCAGCAATTTCACGATTGGCGTAAGCACTTAAATCCAATTCCGTTGTAACATATCCTTTCGTTCTCTTCCCGCTATGTGGTATAGAGATATATTCAACTTGATCAGGAGAATCCTTAAAGATAACTCCTAACTGGATCTCAGAACGATCATTAGCTGAAGTTTTGTTATACGTAATTGAAGCTGTTGTTGTACTCTTAACATTTAGATCTGTCTTATATAGGCGCAGGAAATTCTTCGCATCTAAAGTTCCATTCACGACTAGTGAGCTTCCGCCCTTATATCCGCCAATCGGCTGGTAGGTGAATTTATCGCCATTCTCAACGGAGTTTCCATAATCAAAATCCGCTTGCAGCTTGGTTCCTTCTGTATCGATCCACCATTGCCACGTTGGAAGGATATCTTGTAAATTGATGTTTGACCATTCTTCATCATCCGAAACTTTGCCATTCATATAATATTTCATGCCGTGCCCAGTATTAAAGTTTGTAACAAAGGTACTTCCATCAACGATTGAACGCTCTGTGATGTACCTGGATATCCCTGTCCATTCTGATGCATCTTTCACACCAACATCCGGTCTTGCATACCCCTTCTGTTCATCTGTATCTGTTGGATCAATCTTAACGCTGGTATACCACATACGCTCGCGCTCAGCGATCATCCACTGATGATCGTCATCTGCTCGAAGATTCTTGCTTGGATCTCCAAGGTCTTCGTCTAGCGCATGTTGTACAAAGTTTCCTCCCAATGTTGCAAGTGCTGTCAGAGGATTCCCTGTATCTTGATCTAGAATAACATCCAGATTTCGAGTCGAGTTATGAGCTCCCCCGAAGCCTCCCATTCCTGCTTCAACACCGGAGAAGACTGTTTTGACAGGATCAATTCCTCTTCGTTTAGCTTCTTCTACGGATTTTTTAATATAAACTTGATTCGTACTATCTCCGTTATTCCAGCCGTCCGGTGAGTTCCAGTTGTAGTTCATAAAGATGGAGTTATTAACAGTTCCTCCCATTTCGTCATCTCGAACGAAAGAGCTATGGGAAGGAATAAGCGAAGGCTGGTAGCTCAGTTTACCCTTTTCATCGTCCACCGTGTCATACCACTGTGTATACACACCCGCATTTATTAATGTTTTGGTGAATGCCTTATATTTCTTAATATGCTCAGGTTTAATCGAGCTTTCCTGATTAATGAAATACCCGTCAAAGCCGAAGTATTCCTTCATTTCAATGAGCTTCTCAGCTACCGGAAACGTCCCGTCTTCTCGTTGTTTGAGAATAAGATCATAAGGTTGTCCTGAGCGCGGTATAAAAATAGTTCCTACGGATTTCACACCATTTTTATGGGCCGCATTCGTATAGGCCGGATTAGGTAAATCTACGATACCGAATTCAAATGCTCTTCTTTCCCAGGATTCTGCAGGATCATATAAGGTTGGCGGCACATCCTCTGTTGCTGTCCCATGCCACCCGCCATAGTAATCGGTATACTGCCAGAAGTTAAATAAATAGTTTGAGAACTCGTTATTATAAGGAGTTGCGCCAAAGAAATAATTATCATAATCCCCTGTCAAGTTAAAAAACTCGGTCTCTGGACTAAGTTTTGGATTCGCTTGCGTTGCAGCAAACGCTTCGTTTCTTGCTTGTAAAGGCACAAAGGCTCTTAAGCGCTCCGCATTCGGATCTGTTTCTGGAGACCAATGCTCAATGTCCATAGCTCTATATCCGTGAGTCACCGGTTGATTCTTCCCGAAGACAGCATCCCCTGTAGGGGGCATGGCGTCTCCAGCAAATGCGTGTAGTGAAGGTGTTGAGAGTGTCATCATTAATGCTGTTGCAATTGCTAGTTTGGCTTTTTTCACTGATCTTTCCTCCTAGTTTGGTAGTGTTGCCAGCAGCATTCTGAAGGCAAATGGGGGAGGTGCTACAGGCTGACAGTTCCATCATTTGTATTGGTGTTTCAAAAGATTGATCATGTTCTGTCTGGTTTTGCGCTGATACAGGGAGTAATGTAAACGTTAACAAAGAAATGGTTGAAAAAATAACTAATTTTTCATCGTTTTTTCAAATAAACCTTTCCGCATCTTAAAACCTCCATTATTAGAAATAATTTAGAATCTGCCCCTTCCTTCAATTAACAGTAAATTACCATTATATAGTAATAAAATTATGTACCCAGGAAAACTAAAATAATATTAGATTTACTGTATTTAATTAAGAAATGTATAAATAAGGGTATGTATTAACCATTCAATGGATCAATATGGTGAAGCACGTATATTTTTACAAAAGTATGATTGCTTTAAGCGAAATAATCTCATCTAACAAAGCCTATACAAAAAAACGCGGAGCGATCCTCTAGACCATCTCCGCGTTTCAGTTATGCATTTATTTTTTTCTACGCCTTCATTTTAAAGTTCTCTTCTATTTGCTCAAGCGAAAGCCCTCTTGTCTCTGGTAAGTTTTTCGCTACAAATGCCACCCCAATGAACCCAAATACAGCAAATAGGAAAAATGTTCCTGAGAGTCCGACAACCTTCAAAAGAGTAGGGAAGAATAGACCTACTATAAAATTACAAAGCCATAAGAATAATGTAGCAATTCCCATACCAACACCACGTAAGCGAGCAGGAGCAATTTCAGCAATAATCAGCCAGCCTAAAGGACCAATCGCTCCTTGGAAGAAGGCTAAATATAGGACTGTCAGTGATAATACTACAAATGGCAATACAGGTGAACCAGCAAGTGCGAAAGTAGAAATACCAATCGTAATAAGTACAACTGTTACACCCGTTAAACCTGTAAGCAGCATTGTCCGTCTATTCACTTTGTGCATGATGGACATACCAACTATAACAGCAATAACGGCGATTAATCCATTTGCGACGTTTGCAATCAAAGCCGTTTTTGTTCCAAAACCGGAACTTTCAAGAATTTGTGTCCCATAATACATAATAGAGTTTATACCGACTAACTGCGAGACTGACCCGATTACAACCCCTATTAATACCATCTTTCGAATCCAAGGGATCCTTAAATCTTTAAGTGTTGCTTTTTCCATTTTCTTTTCTGCTTGGATATGTGCTTTTATTTCATCTAATTCTTGTTGTGCTGTACTCTCATTACGAATCATTTGAAGCACCTTTAGTGCATCGCCCATTCTTCCTTTTGAGGCTAACCAGCGCGGACTTTCTGGTAAAATAACCACGCCAATCCATAAAGCCACAGCTGGTAATGTTGCAATGACTAACATGTACCGCCAAACATGTCCTGTATCACCGAAGGTATTTCCGATGACTGCATTAAATATATAAGCTAGAAACTGACCAGTTACAATCATCAATTCATTTCGAGTAACCATCATGCCCCGCCGGTCCGAAGGAGACATTTCTGCAAGATACGATGGTATGATCACGGAAGAACCACCGACAGCAAGACCAAGCAAAAATCGGAATATAATCATGATGGATGCATTTGGTGCAAGAACGCAGCCTATTGTTGAAAATAAAAATAAGATTGCTAGATACATGATTAGGCTTCTGCGTCCTTTTTTATCAGATAACCGACCTCCCGTTATTGAACCAAAAGCCGCACCTAGGATTAATGAACTCGCTACTAACCCTTCTGTAAAAGCAGTCAGATTTAATTGGTCTGGTTTAGCCATGAATGGAAGTGCCCCATTAATGACTCCTGTATCATATCCAAATAATAGACCCCCGAATGTTGATACAGTCGTAATTAATTTTAAGAACTTTTTTGGGTTCTTTTTCTCATCAAGTTCCATTTGAACTGGAACATCAGATGCTTTGAGATTTTGCATATTAAATTTCCCCTTTGTTTAATTGTTTTATAACAATTTCTTCTGCTAGATTCCTTGTTTAAGTCAGATTGGAATAATAGACTCCCATAAGATCCTTGCTTATTCGGGATTAATTTAAAACGCTTTCATTTTGCTCTCCGGTTAGATAAAAAATGTATTTTAGCTAACCGGGGAGCAAACTAGGTAATTGCCCCCCGGCCTTTATCGTATCCTTTTTTATACTAGCTGTGGTTTTTTGCTCTCATATTCTACCCAAACCGATCCGTTGTCTGCAGAACGAACACAGTTTTCAATCCAGCGTATCCCTTCAATTCCAGCATTAATATCAGGGTATACTAGATTTTTCAAAGTTTCCTCATCGCCGCGATTTTTGGCATCAATGGCAATAGCAAATTTCAGATAAATATTGGCCCAAGATTCGGATAATCCTTCTTGATGCAATGCTCCTAAACGCTCATCCGCATTACAGGTTTCATCCAAGTAAGGCATGGCACGAATTAACGTTTGAATCGGTTCTCCCTGAACTTCGTATCTTAGTTCATTTGGTTTGCTATCCCACCATTCCAGGCTTGCTTTCGATCCGACAATGCGAATTCTGTGGCCGTCCATACAGCCTGCATTAATAGATGATGTCCATAGTCTGCCAACTGCTCCGTTTTCATATTGCATCAGAACAAAAGCATTATCCTCTAAAGGAGCACGGGATCCAACAAAACTTTGTCGGTCACATAATAATTTATTAATTTTCATGTTTGGCATAATCAGCTCGGACATATAGTAAGTATGGGTGGAAAGATCACCCAAAACAAAACTTGGACCAGCAACCTTAGGGTCTACACGCCATTTTTGGGCAGCATTTGATTTATCCCCTTGTTCGGTTGCACTAAAACCATGTGTGTACTGCAAATCAACGACACGAATATCACCGATCTTACCTTGCTCAATCATTGCCCGCATTTGAAGCAGCAACTGATTTCCGGAGAAACCATAAGTTACCCCAACAATTTTTCCTTTTTTCTCAGCTAGAGCTTTAATCTTTTCACCCTCTTCGACAGTAAAGAACAAAGGTTTTTCACAAATAACATGCAATCCAGCTTCCAATGCTGCTTTCGTGATTTCAAAATGGGTTCCGTTAGGAGTGGCTATGGAGACAACCTCGATACCATCTTCCCGTTTCGCTTCTTCCGCAAACATTTTTAAATAATCAGGATAGCAGCGGTTCGCATCCACACCAAGATTAACACCAAAGTCTTTTCCTCTTTCTGCATCAATATCAAATGCACCCGCGACCAATTGATAAGCTGTATTATCCCTTAGGGCACCAATGCGGTGTTTATAACCAACCTGGCCAGTTCGTCCGCCTCCAATCATAGCCCAGCGTAGTGGTTTTACAATCTTTTTCTCTCCATTTAACATCGTAAAAACTCCTCTCAATTGTATAACTTTTAATGTTTTTTCAGAAATTTCCGTTAAATCAAAAGCTAAGGGTTTGTTTTAAAGCATCAATCGATGTTCTTATTCCTGCCTCAACGGACATTGTTAAATCTTCCATCTCTAGTGACACTTCACCGTTATATCCCATCATGCGAACAACAGAGAAGAATTCTTTCCACCATTGCAAATCTTGACCGCAGCCGACAGCCACATAATTCCATGCTCTATTTGCTGTGTCCGTAACCTCTTTTGTTTCCAATACACCATTAACAGCTGATAAATGCCTTTCAATTCTTACATCTTTACCATGCACATGGTGAATCGCTGCTCCTAGTTCTCTAGCTGACAAAATTGGATCTGCACCCATCCAGATTAAATGGCTTGGGTCTAAATTCAAACCAACCATCGGTCCAACTGCATTCCGTAATCTAAATAATGTTTCCGGATTATACACCAACATTGAACTGAAATTTTCAAGGGCAATTTTTTCAACACCGCATGCTTCCGCTTTTTTCACTAACTCTTTCCAATACGGAATGGCTACTTCATTCCATTGATAATCCAAAATATCTTTTAATACGGGAGGCCAGCTGACTGTATAGGTAATCCAGTTAGGAATTTTATCTTCCGGACTTCCTGCCGGGAGACCGCTCATCATAATGACCTTCTTCACACCAAGTAATCCGGATAATTCCATTGTTTTTTCAGTTACTTCTCTGTGCTCTTTGCCAAGTTCACCTGGATCTAAAGGATTGCCGGAACAATTCAATGCACAAAGCTTAATATTCCGCTTTTCTAATTCACCTAGAAATTCACTTCTTTTTGCTTCACTTTCCAGCAATTCATTTAAACGTAAATGCGGAGCCGGTGACCAGCCTCCTGTGGTCATTTCAATAGTATCAATCCCCATTTCAGCCACCGTATCGAGCATTTTTTCAAATGGCAAGTGACCTAAGCTATCTGTTACATATGATAATTTCATAGAATTCTTTCCTCCTCATTTTCACCACTGTGTATTTCTGAATCCTTTATTCAATAAAAGTGTTTGGTTTTTACATTTAAGGACATCTTGCAAATCAACCTGTTTTGGGGGGATTCGCTTTCATTTTCCCATGTCTGTATTTTCCAATGTATCACCTTCTATTATCCTGTCATGACCTTGTTTACATAGCTAATTATATAAAAAGAATTCAGAATAGTAATTAAATTATAGAGACATGTTTTTATACTTTAAGGACATCTTTTTTCCAAATGATTATATTTTCATAGCAAAAAACACCCCCAACATAGGAGGTGGGGGTGTCAGTTATGCGAAAATGTAGTTGTATTTTGGTCTATAAACAGAGAGCGAAACCTTCCTGGTGATATTTGCATCATAGAAGTAAAAACACGGGTAAAATATTGAACATTCATAAAACCCGTTTCCTCAGCAATTTCTTTTAACGATAAATTCGATTTTTTAAGTAAAATCATAGCTTTTTTTATTCGTTCATCTTGAACGTACTTTGAAAAACTTACTCCTAATTCCGATACAAAAACTCGTGACAAATGTCTTCCGGAAATGTGTAAATGTTTAGCTACTTCCGTAAGTTTCAAGGAATTTGATAGATTGTCATGAATATATAACTGCGCCTGCGTAAGGAGGACGGAATGCTGTTCAGGATCATGTTTATGATTACTCTTATTCAAAGCAGGGACAAAATCTTGCAAGATGGAGAGAATAAGAGAATAAGCAATATTGGAAAGCATTTCTTCAAAAAACTCATTCTGCCGCTTTGTTGCCTGAATAAGCAGCGATTTCCATAATAAGGCGGTTTCTATTACATCTTCTTCATATAAAATTACTCCGGAGCATTGCTTGGCCGTTTCCATGATTCTGATCCAGCTTTCACTGGACTCCGATTCAAGTAAATCAAAGGCAACATATAAGAGAGACAGCCCCTTCTCGCTTTTTATTTGATGGGGTATTTCAGGTCTCGATAAAAAAAGTGTATTCTCTTGGAGAGTAAAGGTATTTTGATCATCTTGGTAAGTCCCTTCCCCCTCCACTACATAACACACTTCGAAAAATGAATGTTTATGTAATTGATTATCATAATGCCGTGGCATGACTCCCCAATAATGAATTTGAAAAGAAGCGCCATTTTGGTTTAAACGATGGACATAATCATTCAAAGAAGTTTTTCCGGATAGGTATTTATTTAAATCCAATATAAGCACTCCTTTTCCAAATTTATGTAAACGCTTTATATGATATTTTAATTAAATCTGAACATCCTTGGGACTATCCAACTTATCTTAGTTATTAAAGGTTTATAGTCTATTGATTTCTTCATTATTCCGACTTGCCTTGTACATTTTTTTAATGGTTAAATACATTCTAGATGGCAGACTTACTTTTTTCAATAGATTGTTGGACAAACAAAGCTGCAGTTTTCCCCCTGACCCACCTTAAGGAAGAACCCTTTAAGAGTTCTTCCTCAGCCCTTACTCATCGCTATCATTTGCTTTTAATAATTATTATTTTGACTAAAAAGGGATTTTCTTTTCTTTACAGCCCGGCTGTTTCCCGGATGTACTCTCTTGCTTTCACTGCATATTCGAATGGATTGGCAATTGCCGGATCCTGTTCGGCCTCAACTACAAACCATCCATTATAGTTTGCTTCGCTTAGGATCTCAAATACTGGTTTGAAATCAATGACGCCGTCTCCTGGTACGGTGAAAACCCCTGCTTTTACTGCCTGCAAAAAGCTCATTTTTTCACTATGTACTCTTTCCATAACATCCATACGGACATCCTTTAAGTGAACGTGATGGATCCGATAAACGTATTTTTTTAATACTGCCAGATGATCCTCGCCGGAGAATACCAGATGGCCTGTATCGTAAAGAAGGGATACTTTTTCAGGGTCGGTTCCTTCCATTAAGCAGTCTATTTCTGTTGTGGTTTGCACGCCTGTACCCATGTGGTGATGGTAGACAATTTTCATGCCCTTTTCAGCCGCCAGGTCGCCAAGGCGAGTCAGCCCTTCCGATAAGAGCTTCCAATCTTCTTCAGTATTTACAGGTTTACTTGCAAATAGCGGTGTTTCCATTTGGCCCTGGATGCTGTTGCCTTGTTCCGAGACAACAATTACTTTTGCGCCCATATCATGAAGAAAATCACGATGTTCGATAAAGGCTTTTGCGGTTTCATCGAATGGTTTTGAAGTTAAAAAGGAACTAAACCAAGCACTTGCAATCTCTAATCCTCTTAAAGAAAGGGCCTTTTTTAAAACCTCTGTGTCTCGCGGATACTTGTTTCCCACTTCACTTCCCGAAAAACCGGAAAGTGCCATTTCACTTATGCATTGCTCGAAGGTCACTTCACTTCCGAGTTCAGGCATATCATCATTCGTCCAGCCGATTGGGGCAATGGCCAATTTTACTTGATTTGCGCTAAACATGATCATATCCTCCTTCATCTTGTTCTGAGTTTGTAATAATGGCCTATTCTTCTCTTTGCCATTTAGTAATACATAACCTCCTAAAAACGGCAGATCAAGCGGATGATTTTCTCTACTATTAGGAGGTTCGTAGTTTATTTCTTCATTTCTATTAAATTACTAAAGCTGCTTGATTTAATTGAACAGGTGCACCCTTTTCAAGCGATTCTTTTGCTGCCTTTGCAATTTTCTGAGCTTGTAAGCCATCAAAGCCCGTACAGTTAACTTCTGTATTTTTGAGAATAGCGGAAGCAAATTCTACCACTTCATCGATATATGCTTGATTATAACGCTCAAGGAAAAAGTAAAGCGGCTTTTCTTTCGTAACACTCTCTGCTGTTGATACTTCTACATTAGTGGCACGATTGTTATCGGCTTGTGCTGCCCCTTTGGCACCGAAAACTTCAAGACGCTGGTCATAGCCATACACTGCCTGGCGGCTGTTATCAATGACTCCCAAAGCTCCATTGGCAAATTTTAGCGTAACGATTGCAGTATCGATATCACCTACTTCGCCAATTGCCGGGTCAACAAGGACTGCCCCTGCAGCTGATACCTCTACTACTTCACTACCCATTACATAACGGGCCATATCGAAATCGTGGATCATCATATCCATAAACAATCCGCCGGAAGCCTTCACATAATCAACACCTGGTGGCTGCGGGTCACGTGAGGTAATTTTTAAAATATGAGGCTCGCCAATTTGGCCGTCTTTCACAAGTGTTTGAATTTTGCGGAAGTTAGGATCATAGCGGCGGTTAAAACCAATTTGCAGTTTTACACCGGCTTTTTCAACAACTGCCAATGCCTCTTCTGTTTCCTCAACTGAAAAGCTAACCGGTTTTTCACAGAAGATATCTTTGCCGGCAAGAGCTGCTTCTTTAATGATAGTAGCGTGTGTATTGGTTGGTGAACAAATGAAAACGGCTTGAATTTCCGGATCATTTAGCAACTCGTGATAATCAGCTGTTAAAACCTCAATTTGTTTTTCTTTTGCCCATGATTCAAGGTGATCTATAAAAACATCTGAAACACTTTTAATGCGAATTTGTGGTATCTTTCTTAAATTATCTACATGTAATTTTCCAATCCGTCCTGCACCAATAATCCCAATTGTCAATGAAGTCATGAAATGATTCCTCCAATAATATTATTCGGTTAAGCGTTTTCCTTAACAACGATTATACATTTTCTATATATTTTCATCGATCAGTTATTTGAATTTCCTTAATTTTAACTTAAAGTGATTAAGCGCTTACTCTAAAAGGGAAAAACCCCGACCTAGCTGGGTTTTCCTTCAATATTTTTTAAACTTCTTACAGAATTCCGTTCTACCAGCATAGGTGAGAGCATGATCCGCTGCTGTGGCATCGTTGGGTCTTTCATTAATTTTAAGAGCTGATCAATCGCATAGTGGGCTAATTCTTCTTTCGGCTGAGCAATTGTTGTTAAACCTGGATCTGCTAATTCAGCGTAAATGGTATTATCGAAACCAACAATTGATAAATCTTGCGGTATACGAATATTTACTTTCCGGGACTCATTAATAAGGATAGCAGCAATCAAATCTGTTGAGGCAAACACAGCAGTAGGCCTATCCTTTAAAGAAAATATTTTCCTTGCTGCGGCTTTTGCCTCGTCAATAGTAGACATCGCGTTGACCGTCCATTCTTCCTCTAACGAAATCCCTTCACCAGCTAACGATTGTTTGAATCCCTCTAAACGCATGCGTCCGCTGGCTCGATTTAATTCGGCTATGATCGCAATATCCGTATGTCCTTTATCTAATAAATAACGGCCTGCCATATATCCACCTCGTACATCATCAGTAGTAACAATGTGTGATGAAAAACGGAGGTTATCAATTGAAAACATTAAATGGGGGATGTTTTTTCTTTGTAGATTTTTATATACCTTCCAATCTTCCTGCTCTGTCGCGATAATAATCCCGTCAACTTGCTTTTTTAATAAAAGATCCAAATATTCCTTTTCCCGCTCAATTTGGTAATCAGTGCTACACATAATAATTGCATAGCCCATCTCGCGTGCATTGTTTTCCAACGCCCGCCCAACTTCTGCAAAGAAGGCATTTGAAATATCAGGAACAAGAACTCCAATCGTATATGTTTGCTTTCCTGTTAATGCCGCTGCAACACTGCTTGGCTGATAGTCAAGTTCCCGCATTATTTCAGTCACTTTTTTTCTGGTTTTTTCACTGATCCGACCTGAATTATTAACTACCTTTGATACGGTTGCAATGGAGACCCCCGCCTTTTCAGCTACATCGTAAATCGTCGGCTTCATCCACTTTCAAACTCCTTCTAAACTGTCCTATTTTGATACCATTTTACCATGAAGGAATTTTGGGGGTAATACCAGGACTAATTATTTTGAAATACTCTTTAAGAAATCAAGTTGTTTTTGAGCATTATCCTTCGTAATAACTTGAATTCCACTGTCGATGCGGTTTGAGATCTTTTTGCCATCAGCTACTTTTAAAGCATTTTCAACACCTTGGTATCCCATATTATATGGACTTTGTGCAATAGTACCAGCAAGACCTCCGCTAAGAATTGATTGAACTGCTTCTTGAGTACCATCAGTACCGATTACTTTAATATCCAAGTGTTTTGCCTGAACCGCACGCAATGCTCCAAGTGCCATATCATCATTAGCTGCAAATACACCTTTTACGTCACTGTGTTTCTCAATAATATTTTCCATAACTGACAATGCTTTTGCTTTGTCGCTATCGGCAGGCTGTTGTGCAACGACTTTTATTCCTTCTTTAATAAGTTCGTCCTTAGCACCTTTAATCCGTTGGTCAGTGGCAGGGTTACCGAGTGCTCCTGCAATAAGGACAACTTTATCACCTTTGTGAAGCATGGAACCAAGCAATTTACCTGCTTGAGCACCTGCTGTTGCATTATCCGTACCGATGAAGGTAGTTTTGCCATCAAATGTAGCGTCTGAATCAATTAAAAGCACCGGTATTTTCGCTTTTACCGCACTGGTTAATACTGGTACAACCGTGGTTGGCTGCGATGGAGATACAACAATTGCACTTGGTGACTGGCTGATTTGGTCTTGAATCATGTTAACTTGTTCCATAACTTGTGATTCAGCTGATGGTCCTACTACATTTACATTAACCCCCAGCTTCTTACCTGCTGCCTCAGCACCAGCCTGGACATATTGCCAATAAGGGCTTGATAATGTTTTTAATACAACAGTGACGCTTTTATCGCTGTTATTACTTGCGGTTGCGCTGGTACTTTTACTAGTACTTGATGAACAACCGGCGATAAATGTCATGCAGGATAAGGCTACAGCAGCACCAACTAATTTAATTTTATTCGTATTCATTTGTATTCCCCCACTTTTCCTGTTTTTAATGAAGTTTTATGACTACCACATAGTGATAAAGAAGTCGCGTTTTGTATAGATATTTGGCGAACAAGATACAAACAAAAGAATTACTTTTTCTTTGCTCTGCGTTGACGGATTACGTCTACATAAACTGCCGCGATGATAACGATTCCAATTACAGCCATTTGCGAGTCTGCAGAAACGTTCAGAAGGTTTAAACCATTCCGAAGAACAGCAATTGTTAATGCACCGATTAATGTACCTGAAACTGTACCAACCCCGCCAAAGAAACTGGCGCCACCGATGATAACAGCTGCTATCGCATCAGATTCATAGTTAAGTCCTGCAAGCGGGAATGCTGAGTTAACACGTCCTACCATTACTAACCCTGCAAGACCTGCCATCAAACCACTTAATGAATAAACGATCATAAGCACACGATCAACCTTGATCCCTGATAGACGAGCGGCCTCCGGATTGCCACCAATCGCATAAATATAGCGGCCTGTCTTAGTTCTTGTGAGGAAAATATGAAAGATTACATAAACAACAATTACTAGAAGAAAGCTTACTGGAATCGGACCAACGAATTGATTTCCAGCAAATTGAATCATAAGCGGGAAACCTGCAATTGGTGCAGCCGCAGTTACAATAAGGGCAATTCCCCGGCCTATAAATTGTGTTCCAAGAGTTGAAATGAATGGGTGTGGTAAATGCAGTTTTGTTAATAAAATTCCATTTATCCAACCGAAGAAAGTGCCTACACCCAGACAAACAATGATTCCGATAATCGGGTTCATGTGCATGTTGACGGTTACAATTCCCATAATCATAATCGATACTGCAAGAATTGCACCTACTGACAAGTCAATCCCAGCAGTCAAGATTGCCAAAAGCATTCCGATCCCAAGGAGAGCATTAATGGAAGATTGACTGGCAATATTCATGAGGTTATTAACCGTTAAAAACTTATCTGACAGGGAAGAAAGGATTACAACCAAGATGATAAGAGCTAATAGAGGTCCCAGCTTACTGATTACTTTCTTAAATGTGTTTTTATCTTTTGGTAATTCGGTTTCAGATTTTGTTACGACTTGAACTTGACTCATTTTTTCATCCTCCTGTAGCCGCTTTCATTATTCTCTCTTGTGAAGCTTCTCTAATCGGCAAATCTGCTGTTAATTTTCCCTCACTCATAACTAACACTCGATCACACATCCCAAGAATTTCAGGAAGGTCTGATGAAATCATAATGACGATAGAACCGTTTTCAACTAATTGATTCATTAAACGATAGACTTCAACTTTTGCACCTACGTCTATTCCTCTTGTCGGTTCGTCAAAAATAAATACCTTTGCCTGGGTACATAACCACTTGGCGATAACAACCTTTTGCTGATTTCCTCCACTCAAGTTCCGAGAGTGAAGTTCAATGTTTCCTGGACGAATTTTTAACTCTTTCACATAATTTACTGCTTCTCTACGCATTGCTTTTAAATCGAGCAATCCTGTATTTCCTTTAAACTTATCCATATTAGCTATGGCCATATTAAAGTCAAGCGTCATATCAAGCAACAGGCCTTCACTTTTGCGATCCTCTGTTATAAAGGCAATTCCTGCGTTGATAGCGTCCCGTGGAGATTTAATCCGGATTTCCTGACCATCAATAAAGACCTTCCCGCCTTTATGTTGATCAACACCGAAAATCGCTCTGGCCAATTCGGTACGTCCTGCGCCAACAAGTCCTGAGATCCCTACAATTTCGCCATATCGGACTGAAAAATCAACCGGCTCATTTGTGCCTGCTACAACTAAATTTTCAACCCGGAATCCTTCTTTTCCCAAATTAAAGGATTGCTTTGGAAATTTTTCATCCAGTGAACGTCCAACCATTAATTCTATCCAGAGGTCGGTTTCAGTTGTTTTTACTGGTAAAGTTGCAATTTTGAATCCATCACGTAGAATGGTAATTCTGTCACCAAGGTGCCTAATTTCTTCAAGACGATGGGAAATGAAGATAATCCCGATTCCTTTTTTCCTAAGTTCTTCGACCACCTTATATAACTGTTCTACTTCCTGGGCGCTTAAGCTGGAAGTCGGCTCATCCATAATAATTAATTTCGCATCCAGTGCGATCGCTTTCGCAATCTCAACCAGCTGTTGCTGCCCAATGCCTAGTTTCCCAAGCTGCTCATCTGCAAGTTTTGGGTCCTGCCCAAGCAACTCCAAACAGCGCTCTGCTTCTTTTCGCATTGCTCTGCGGTTAAGCAAGGACATTTTGCCGCCGTGTTTTAATTCTCTTCCAAGAAAGATATTTTCATATACTTTTAGTTCTGGAATAACATTCAGTTCCTGATAGATTGTCGCAATACCTAATGTCATTGAATCAACCGGGTTATTTAGGTGAACCAGGTTCCCTTCCCAGTAAATTTCTCCAGCATCCTTTTGATAAGCGCCTGTTAAAATTTTGATTAAAGTTGATTTGCCTGCTCCGTTTTCCCCAAGCAACACATGAACTTCACCAGCTTTTACATCGAGGTCGATCCCCTTTAGTACATGGTTTTGATTGAAGCTTTTTTTAATTCCTTTTATTTCGAGGAGGCTCCTTGTATGTACAACCATATCTGATCCCCTTTCTTCGTTTTCCCCTAAATGTAACGAGAACTTTTTAGGTAAGCGCTTTCCCTTTATCTAAAATTATATCATCATATTCTCAATATGCAACAATATTTTGAATATTCTTTGAACATATTTTGGATAAATGTTGTAAAAATTTTAAAATACTACCATCCTAATGTTTAATATTTGTCATAACAGATCCGTTTGACAATGACCAGTAGGCTTTTTCCAGATAGTGTGCCATTTGAATGGAGTGATCTGAATTATATACTGGATTTTCCTTACTAAGTATACAGTCTTGGAAATGTTCAACCTGTCTTAAATATTGATCATCTTTCAATCTTTCAAAAAGAATAACATTATTATTTTCATCTCTGATAGTAATTTTTCCGCATTTATCATCAGAAACGTCAGGCCGAAAAGAGGAATCTACTGTTATGGAACCTTTTGGTCCTATTACTTCATAGCGATTAATAAATGGGAGTTCTATCGAAGCGGACACTTCAGCGATCCGATTTTGTTCGTCTTTTAAAACACAGACGGAAGTTGTATCAACACCGTATTCAGGATGAATCTTTCCGCTCATAGAGATTTGAACTGGTTTAAAGCCGATCATTTGAGTTACTGCATGAAGTCCGTAGCAGCCTACATCCCTCATAGCACCTCCGCCCAATTCCTGATTTAATCGAATATCCCCCTGATCCTCGAGCATCCATGAGAAATGGGCTTTGATATGACTGTATTCACCGATGACTCCCGAGTTGATTAACTCTTTTGCACGGTCATGCTGACAATGAAATTGATACATAAACGCTTCCAAAAAAACTACGTTATTTTCTTGTGCAGCATGGTGGATTGACTCCATTTCGGCTTCTGTTAATGCAGCCGGCTTCTCCAGAAGAACGTGCTTTCCATTTTTCATTGTTTTTACAGCCCATTCAGCATGCAATGAATTGGGAAGTGGAATATACACAGCATCAATGGATGGATCCTCAATTAGTTGTTCATACTTTTGATAAACAATAGGAAAATTAAAGCGCTTAACCTTATCAGAACTCTTTGAAGCAATAGCAGTTACCACTGCACGGTTTGAACGGCGTAATGCCGGGACAAGCTCATCGTATGCTATATTAGCTGCACTTAAAACTCCCCATCGGATTTTTCTCATAGTTTTCCTCCTTATTTTAAATCTATTAAGAAATTAATATATTACAGATTTATTAGGTTAAGCGCTTTCCCTATTAATAATAACCCCTCACAAGAGAGAATTCAATATTTATTTTAAAAGTATTTGTAATTTTTTGAAAGTTTTATTAAAATAATAAACTTAAAGAAAATCAAGTCAACAGGTTATGTTTCACGCTTACTGTTTTTAGCCAAATGAATCAAGAAAAACAACGGTAAGTAGGGAAAAAAAGATATTCGAGAATATTACACGCGTACATGACTAATGTTTTTGTTTTCAAGTATTTCGCCAAAAGTTAACCAAAAGATATATCAACATGAGCACCAGCCTATTCTCAAAAAATAACAGTGGGAATGGGCTGGTGTTTTTCACATGACCTTTCGTTCTTCTACGAATTGTAATATCTCTCCATTCGACCTTTTAAATGGATGGTTTTATGGCCAGTGATGCCCTGCCTTAAAGTTTCTCATGGAAAAATTTTATTTTTTGGCTGTGTTAAATTTAGCTGTTGATTGTCGAATAATTAATTCCGGAGAAAGTAACAAACGTTCCTTGTTCATCTTTTCCTCCTTCATTTCCCCGATTAACAATTCAACCGCTTTCGCTCCCATTAGTTTAATCGGCTGTGATATGGTTGTTAACATTGGGGATGTTGTGGTAGAAAGCACAGTGTTATCAAAACCAACAACCGATAAATCTTGTGGTACGTTTAAACCAACTTCCTTAGCAGCCTGTAATACCCCTGCTGCTAATAAATCATTGCTCGCAAAAATTGCTGATGGCCTCTCTTTCATTGAAAGAATTTTTTTTCCGCTTTGGTAACCTTTTCGAATGGTTGCTTCTGTTTTTACAATAAAGCCATCCGGTATCGGTAAGTCCGCTTCAAGCATTGCTTCCTTAAATGCATCCATCCGCGCGGTATTACTACGAACATTTTCGATGATGATTGCAATTCTTTTGTGGCCCAAGGAAAGTAAATGGGAAGTTGCTAAATATCCCCCTTTATAGTCATCCACAGTCACAGTATTTACGGATAATTTTGGAATATCTGAAGCTAATAATACCATCGGGAATCCTTTATCCAGCATCTCTTCAAGTAAATCCGGACTTCGGAAAGCAGATGCTACAACCAGACCATCTATCCTTTGACTGGTTAACAGCGATAAATAGCTCTTCTCTTTTTCAGAATCATTATCTGTATTGCACATCATCACGTTATATCCAAAATCATGACTTCGGTCTTCAATACTTCTTGCAACTTCTGCATAAAATGGATTCGAAACATCCGGAACTAGTAGGCCGAAAGCTTTTGTTCGCTTTCCCCTTAATGAGGCTGCAGCTACATCGGGAGAATAATTAAGTTTTTTCATTGCTTCCCATACTTTTTTTCTGGTCTGCTCACTAATGCTGCCAGTATGATTGATCACCTTCGAAACAGTTGTTGTCGAAACACCTGCTTCCTGAGCGACACTATGAATGGTTACCTTCATAATTGACCCTTCTTTCCCAGTAACCTTTTTTATGTTGTGATTATAACACTTTAAAGCCATGAACATCAGAAAAATAGACAGTGCTGCCCTAAAGCAAACTGTCTAAAAAAAGAACCTATTTATGAATTTAATTAGATGAAAAAATTTTATAAGGTGATTGAACAGTTATCAATTCTCCTGTTTCAAACGACTCTTTACAAGCATAACCAAGAGCTGTTGATAATACTCCATCTTCAACCGTAACATTAGGCTGTCTCTTTTCTCTGACACAAGAAATAAACTCTTCGACCTCACTTAAATAGGCTTGTTCAAATCTCTCTAAAAATCCATCCGAGCATTCCTTTACAGCACCAGATTCATCAAATACCGTGACCATATTTTTTTCAGGAATGGTTCCAATTCGTAATGTACCTTTTGTACCAATGATTTCTGTTTCAATATGATATCCATGTGCACAGTTACGTCCGGCAATAAAAACGCCCATTTTATTTTTTTCAAATTTCACTAAGGCAGTCCCTGTTTCTGCATCGTTCAACTCCGCTATTTCAGGATATCCATAAGCGCCGCCAATTGCCCAAACTTGTTTAGCTTCAACGTTTAATAACCATCTGGCAAGATCCAAATCATGAATAGCCATATCTAAAAACAAACCGCCACTGTAATTATTTTTTGCAAATTGCATAAATCCATGTATTGCCTTTGCAGGATCAAAACCATAACAGCGAATTAAGTATGGCTCACCAATTTTGCCTTCCTCTATTTTCTTTTTCGCATATGCATAGGACTTGTCATATCTTCTCATAAAACCGAGCATGAATACTCGGTCTTTATGCTTGTTCACTACTTCTTGAACGCGCAATGCTTCCTCCATATATAAACCAAGCGGTTTTTCACTGAATACATGAAAACCTGCATGTAATGCTTTCTCGATTTGTTCGCAATGAAACCCTGACGGAGAAGCAATAAAGATTGCGTCCAGTTCTTTATTTTTTAGCATTTCATCATAGCTGGTATATGCGTATGGTATATCCCATTCCTTTTGGACTTTTTCAACTTCTTCTAGAATCACACTGCAAACAGCATACAATTCGCAATTTGGTATGCGAAACGCTAAATTCTCTGCATGTTGTCTTCCTAATCTTCCTAATCCTACAATCCCTACCCTAACCTTTTCCATCGTAAATCCCTGCCTTTTTTTGGATTATTGTTAAGTAAAACGTTTTCCTTTTTTCATAAATATTAGGAATCTATTAAACCTCTAAAGCAAAAAATATTGTAGATTATACCTGAAAGAAAATGATTATATTTTTTAGGTAAACGTTACCCCTTTTTTTACGATTATATTATCCATTTATACTCAAGTCAACATTTTATTTATTAAATCGAGGAAGAAGAGAATCCTAATTATAAAGACCTTTTTAAGTAAACTTTCCTAAGAAATGATATTCTCATCATTTCTTAGGGGTAGGGTAAACGTTACCCTTTTAGATATCCACATAAAAAGCAAAAAATGAGGCTTGAACATAACTAGCTTTAAATAATAAAAAAGGTGAATTTGAGCGCACTCAAATTCACCTTTTTCTATTATTTTTGCGTGTAAATCTTCTATTACCTTAGTTGGTGGCAGTGAATTTTCATAAAATTACTGCCATTAACGCGAGTCCTATTTTGTTTTCTACCCCCGATTTTCCTCGTACAGAAAATCGAGTAAAACACAAATTAGCCTTCAAGAATCCAAAAACTGGCTCCATATCGATTTTACGTTTTCGATAGAATCATTCGTTACGATGAAAATTTTGTGTGATAACTTTATTTTATCAGAAGTGGTCCTTAATTTTATTTAAAAAATAATCAAAGCCTGTGAAATTTTACTCTAAGTAAAATTCACAGGCTTTTTAGATTCTAGAGAGGGTTTTGTCCCAGCCTCATTGATTTATCTTGAATTATTTAGAAGCCTTCTTATGTTTTTTATTACAGCAATTGCATTGTCCGTACAAAGTGGATTTATTTTACACATACAACTTTAAAACCCAGCTACCTTCACATGAGAAGATTAGCTGGGTTTCTTAATTATTTACATCCAATTATTATAGAACTATTCGGATCCGTCTAGTAAGCCACTGCTCTTTGTTCAGCAACGGCGCCCGTTTCTTGAACAAGGGAAGTGATACTCTTGTTTTTCAAGCATCGCACCCGTAAATTTAATTAACAGCAAATAAAATTTTAATAGTTAGAAATTTCTACTAGATCACAATCTGGATCCCTAGTATAAATAGAAGCTATTGATCCTAATGCTTAAAGCTACACTTTGCAACTTTCATCGCTTCTTTAATATATTCCGCTGATTGATGAAGCCATTCAAGTTCTTGGGAGTCGAGAGCAATTTCTAATTGTTTTTCTATTCCATTTCTCCCGATGACACATGGCATACTTAATGCAACATCTCCATCGTATCCATATTGTCCGTGTAAGGTTGTGGACACCGGATAAACACTACGTTCATCCAGCATAATCGCTTTTGCTAGAGTAACAGCAGCTTGGGCAACCCCTGCATTTGTCCACCCTTTCCCATTTAACACATCAAAGGCTGCCTTAACAACTTGTTTTTTAATACCTTCCCGGCTTAATAATTCTTTTCCTTGAAAAACTTGGTCTAATTCTTTTTCACTAAACCCCTGCACACTTAAACGGCTTAATACCGGGAAAGCGGTATGGCCGTGTTCGCCCATCATATAAGCTGTTACACTTTTTGGATCGATGTCATAATTAGCAGCAATTATTTTGCGAAGACGTGCAGAATCAAGCATCGTTCCAGTTCCGAATAATCGTCCTTTTGGATAGCCAAATTCATTTTCTGCTATGTAGACCATGGTATCTAATGGATTTGTTATGAGAATAATGATTGCGTCTTTTGTGTATTTCGTAATTCCCGTCATGACTTCACGAATTACCTCTGAATTGACAACAGCTAATTGTGCCCTGTCCGGCATCGCATCTTCATCACTTTTTACCATGCTGGGACCGGCAGCACAGATGATTACATCTGCATTTGCGCATTCGGAATAATCTCCGGCGTATACCGTTGTATTTGACATATATGTCAGAGCGGTTGCATGTTCTTGGTCAAGAGCTTCGCCATAAGCAACCTCCTTATCAATATCAATGACAGCTATTTCGGCAAATAGTCCCAATTTCATGGCATCCGCCAGAACATAAGAGCCCACATGTCCTACTCCCACAACTACTAACTTATTTCTTTTCATCGTTTCCCCCCCAATCATAATATATAAAATTTTAACACAATTTAGAAAATACTAATAATTTTTAATTAATTGGTGCAGTTACACCAAAAAAACTTTTTCAGGTCCTATAGCAGTAATGGAATACCTTGTGCGTTACACACATCGTATTGCCATTTCAAATAATAGAATAGTTTCTGCCTTTTTGGGCGCAAAACTTCCGATTGTCTCCTGAAAGAACCGTCCCTATGGTTTTTTACTATTCTGCAAAAATTCTAAAAATTACATTGAAAACGTTTACTTTGTAATATAATTGTTATTTAATATAAATATATTTCAAATTTTCAAAAAACTAGGAGGTAGAGTAATGAGGAAGATTGTAAAACAGTCATTTCTATTGATTTCTGTACTATTACTTGTGGCTTTAGCAGCTTGTGGTAAAAGTACCGAAACTTCAGGAAAGGATTCAGCGAAAGATGGGGGACAGGCTAAGGGTTTGAAAGCAAAAATAGGAGTGATCACGTATTTAAGCGGTCCTGGTGCAGCTTATGGTGAAGCAATTACGAGTGGTTTTAAGTTAGCACAAAAAGAAATTAACGCAAAGGGCGATGTAAACATTGAACTTGTGATTGAAGACTCCGCGGGTAAACAGGAACAAGCTTTAGCAGCAGCTCAAAAACTAATGAGTGATGATGACATTGTTGCCCTTTTAGGACCTACTTTAAGTACGGAAATGAACGTTGTTGGGCCTGAGGCGGATTTAAACGGAATTCCAATTATGGGTACATCAACAACTGCTGTGGGAATTCCACAGATTGGCGACTATGTTTTCCGAAATTCAATACCTGAATCACTTGCCATTCCGGCATCGATTAAAAAAGCAGTCGATAAATACGGTGCGAAAAAGGTTGCCATTCTTTATGGTAATGACGATGTGTTTACAAAATCAGGCTTTGATACGATGAAAAAAGAAGCAGAAAAGATGGGGCTTGATGTTTTAACGATTGAAACCTTCCAAAAAGGACAGTCCGACTATAATGCTCAATTAACAAAAATCAAGGGCCTTAATCCAGACTTGATTTTATGCTCGGCTCTGTATAATGAAGGTGCGGTTATCATGGATCAGGCAAGAAAAATGGGGATTAATGTACCTTTTGTAGGAGGAAATGGCTTTAACTCTCCGCAGGTTATTGATATTGCAGGAAAAGCTTCTGAGGGATTAATTGTTGCCACTCCATGGTTTGCGGAAAAAGATGATCCGAAAGTAAAGGACTTTGTTCAAAAATTTGAAAAAGAGTACGGCAAGAAACCTGACCAATTTGCTGCTCAAGCCTATGATGCTCTGTATATTTATGCGGAAGCGTTGAAGAATGCAGGTGAAGCTGACAGAGATGCATTTCGCGATGCACTTGCTGAAATCAAAGATTTAGACGGTGTACTTGGTAAATTCTCCTTTGATAAAGAGGGAGACGTTGTCATGGACCCAACCGTACTCATCATCAAAGACGGCAAGTTCCAACTGTTTGAATAAAAAAGTAGTAAAGGGTGAGATGTCTTGTTTTTAGAGCAGCTAATTAACGGAATTACACTAGGAAGCATCTACGCCATCGTTGCTCTTGGGTTCACACTGGTTTTTGGGGTTCTGGGCATCATTAATATGGCACATGGTGAAATTTTTATGTTTGGGGCTTTTATAGGAGTTATCGTTACGAGTACGCTGGGGCTGCCGCTTTGGGTGGCCTTTGCCGCTGCGATCCTTGTAACGGTCATTTTGGGCTATTTGCTTGAGCGCTTTGCACTAAGACCACTCCGCGGGAAGCAAGGCGTCTCACACCTTGCTCCATTAATCAGTACGATCGGCGTGTCGATTTTACTTGAAAATCTTTCGCATCACTTATTCGGAGCAGGAAATCATCCTTTCAGTAATGCGTTTGCTGAGATTCGTTTCCAGATTGGCTCCATCACCATTTATGCAGTTCAAATCTTAATTTTTGTCATTTCGATTGTTTTAATGATGGCTCTTTCGTATTGGCTTTCCAAAACGAAGGCTGGAAAAGCGCTCCGGGCAACAGCAGAAAATTTGGAAACGGCTAGTATCCTGGGGGTCAATACAAAACGAATCATTACGCTAACGGTGATTATTGCATCAGCAATGGGAGGTATTGCTGGGATTTTAGTGGGTATGGCCTTCAACTCCGTTAACCCGCAAATGGGATTATCAATGGGGCTTAAGGGGCTTGCCATTATCATTTTAGGCGGAATGGGAAATGTGAAAGGTGCCATGGCAGGAGGATTGATTCTTGGATTGTCGGAGACGCTGGTTGTAGCGTATGGAGATTCGGGATATCGCGATGCAATTGCCTTTATCATCATCATCATCATTCTTTTATTAAGACCTCAAGGACTTTTTGGGCAAAAGACAGCTGGAGCGGGGAGGCCATGATATGCTTGGAGAATTAATCAATCCCTACTACCTACAAGTCGGTTCCTTTATTTTGATCAATATTATTCTTGGCTTAAGCATATACGTTACTCTTTCTTCCGGACAGCTCTCTTTAGGAAATGCTGGGTTTATGGGAATCGGAGCCTATACATCTGCTATATTGACTATCCATTATGATGTTCCTATTATTCTTGGTATCATTGCTGGTGCTGTCGTTGCCGGGATCGTCGGCATTTTGATTGGAATACCGTCTCTTAGGTTAACAGGTGTTTACTTGGCGATTGCCACTTTGGGATTTGGAGAGGTCATCCGAGTATTCTTTGTAAACTGGGAATCTGTTACGAATGGAGCCATCGGAATTTCCGGTATTCCGCAAATCGGCAGAGAGTTATTCCGGATTTTTCGAGAGGCTGGATTTGACCCGAGTACCCTCGGCTTAAGAAATAATCAATTTGTTTATTTACTTGTCCTCATCATTTTGTTAGTTATTAACCTTTTCCTTATTTGTTTTTTGATCAGACAAAATAAATCCCGTGTGGGACGGGCCTTCGCGTCGATCAAAATGGATGAAAAAGCTGCCGAAGCCATGGGAATCAATATTACCTATTATAAAGTTTTATCCTTTGCTCAAGGCGCTGTTCTGTCAGGCTTTGCCGGAGCGTTATTTGCTCATGTCATGGGATTCATCAGTCCGGCTGACTTCTCCTATCACCGCGCTGTGGAAATCCTGATTTTTGCCATATTTGGCGGCAGTGACGTCATTTGGGGAGCCGTATTTGGAGCGACTTTTATGACAATCATGCCTGAGGCGCTAAGATTTATTAGCGAGTACCGGTACATCATTTATGGTCTTATCCTGATTTTCATGATGGCATTCCGTCCGCAAGGATTGATTGATGTATCCACCATGCAATGGTTTAAAAAGTCAAAAAAGGGGGCCGCTCATGGTACTGGAAATCAAAAACATATCTAAAAACTTTGGCGGCATCTCCGCTTTAACCGATGTTACTTTTTCCATTCATGAAGGAGAAATCTATGGGCTCATTGGTCCAAACGGCGCTGGGAAAACAACGATGTTTAATGTGATTACCAACATGTTTCCCCCTTCTTCTGGAGAGATTAGCTTTATTGGTGAAAGTATAACAGGGCTCAAACCCTACAAAATTACCGATAAGGGGATTTGCCGCACCTTTCAAAATATCCGCCTTTTCTCGCAAATGACCGCTTTAGAAAATGTATTGGTTGGCGGGCATTCCCGCAGTAAGTCAGGAGTATTGAGCGGCGTCTTTCAGACAAAGTCTCAGCGCCTGGAAGAAGAAAGGCTGCACCAAACTGCAAAAGAACTTCTGGAGCTGGTAGGTTTATCCCCTTATAAAGATGTGGATGCTGAAAACCTAGCCTATGGTCAGCAAAGAAGACTTGAGATTGCTAGAGCGTTAGCAAGTCATCCGAAGCTATTATTGTTGGATGAGCCAGCTGCAGGAATGAATGAAACCGAAACAGAGGAGTTATTTGATTTAATTAAAAAAGTCCAACAAAGAGGGATTACTGTTCTTTTAATTGAACATGACATGCCTCTTGTCATGAAGCTGTGCGACCGAATTACCGTTTTAAACTTTGGGAAGAAACTAGCTGAGGGCACACCTGAGGAAATTCAAAACAATCAAGCTGTTATTGAAGCCTACCTCGGAAAAGAGGAGGAAGACGATATTGCTTAAAGTATCAGGAATTGAGACCTTTTATGGAAAAATTCAGGCACTAAAAGGAGTAAGTCTTGAAGTGGAACAAGGCAAGATTGTAACCATTCTTGGTGCCAATGGAGCAGGAAAAACAACGACCATGAAAACCATCGCCGGTTTATTAAAGCCAAAGAATGGATCCGTGGAGTTTTTAGGAGAAGATGTGACAGGTTTTAGGCCGGACCAGCTTCTTAGAAAGGGGATTGCGCTTGTACCGGAGGGACGAGCGATCCTATCGAGTATGACGGTGATGGAAAACCTGGAAATGGGAGCTTACCATCGAAACGATAAAGAGATTGGAAAAGATATTGAAGATGTCATGAAACACTTTCCGATATTAAAAGAAAGACAGAACCAGTTGGGAGGTACCCTTTCAGGCGGGCAGCAGCAGATGCTGGCGATCGCAAGGGCACTACTTTCACGGCCAAAACTATTACTTTTAGATGAGCCATCTATGGGACTTGCTCCTTTAATTGTAGCGGATATATTTAAGATTATAAGAGAAATAAAAGATGCTGGCACAACCGTGCTCCTCGTTGAACAAAACGCCAAGCAAGCTCTGAGAGTCGCTGACTATGGTTACGTATTGGAAACAGGAAAAGTAATTATCAGCGGAAAAGCAGAAACTTTACTAGAAGATCCTCGAATTGTGGAAGCCTATCTTGGAAAAAGATCGGGTTAGGGACCTGGGGACGGTTCTTACAGGGGACAATCGGAAGTTTTGCCCACAAAAAGGCACAACTAGTGGATTTTTAGCTAGTTGTGCCTTTAATCTTTCTTATGGCGTTCCCTTTGAAGAGTCTGTCCTTTTTTGAAAAGGGGAAGCTCTTCTTCCAAAGATTAACTAGGCACGAGCCTTACTTTCTTCAATAGATTTTTCTATTGCCATTTCAGCATGATCTTTCCCCCAAATGATGATGAGGAGCGTAGCCAATAATCCAAGTATCCCAACAAAATAAAATCCTGCTTTAATTCCCATAAGCGAATTAAAGATCCCTGCAAAAAATGGCCCTGCAAAGATGCCGACAGCATAAATCGCCTGGTAGGCCCCCATCGCCGTCGCCCTTTTTTCGGGTGCAATTTTATCAATGGCCAATCCCAACAGCAACGGGAATATTAAGCCCAGAGAAAATCCGCTAAAAATCTGTACGGCCAAAAATAATCCTTTACTCTGAACGAACGGAGTCAGTATGGTAAAAACAGAAGCAAAGAAAAAGGCCGTCTTTAGGGCCTTCCATTCTCCCAATAGCGGAACCAGGACTCTCCCCATAAAAAGAGTCGCAATGGCATGAGGGATCATAAACGCAAACACGATCCAAGTTAGCTCACTTTTCGTAAAGCCAATTAGGAGGCCATAGTTGGATGTAAAGCCAAACATCGTTGAAAAAATAATACTATGTGCCAAAATCGATAAGAGAGCCACCTTCAACAATGAAGGTTCTTTGATAACAGCTGCTAATTCCTTCACCTTTAAAGGCTCTCTCTCGATTCCTTCTTTTGATTCATAGATAAACAGGGATAGAATTACACCGAGAATGCTGAAAGATACAGCCAACCAAAATGGAGCTTTCCAACCCCATTCACTTACGATTGACCCACTGAAACTCATGCCTAAAAACTGGGCAAGTACGATAATGAATGAAATACTCCCCATTGCCCGATGTACTTCATGAGCAGCAAAATAACTTGGATATAAAACTGCAAAGGCCACCCATGTTGCTGCTGAAATCCCAGCAAGTGCGCGGGCTGCGAGAATCCAGCCCAAACTATCTGTAAGTAGAAAAATCACACAACTAAACAGGCTGACCAACATGCCAAAAATGATAAACGGTTTCCGCACTTTCTTTACATCAGAAAAGATTCCAATCGGCAGTCGGCATAAAAGCTGCATGATTCCGTAGCTGCTCAATACGATTCCAATGAAAGTATACTTTCCGCCCAGCGATTCCATATAAGGTGAAAAAATAGGAACATAGAGAAATTGCGGAAACCACAATAGAAAGGAAACAACAATAAAAAGATATTTGTTTCTATTTGATCGTAATGTACTCAGGCATACCACCTCCAAGTTAATAAAGTTTAAGAAAAAACCGGGCAAAGATCGCCCGGTTGATTTTATGCTTTATTGCTTGATCTAAACTCTCTAATCTTCTCTTTAACTGTTTCTTTCACAGCTTCCTTACCTGGTGTAAGGATTGCCCGGGCGTCATACACTTCTTTATCGTTCTCTAGAACATTTCGGACAGCTTTCGTCCATGCCTGCAAGCATTCTGTATTCACATTAATTTTGGCATGCCCCAGTTCAATGGCTTGATGGATTTGGTGTAACGGGATGCCTGAACCGCCATGTAATACAAGCGGCACATTGGTTAATTCTGAAATCTCTTTCATCTCAGCGAACCCTAATTTTGGTTCTCCTTGGTAGGGGCCATGTACAGAGCCGAGGGCCGCTGCCAGTGCATCAACTTCTGTTTCTTGTACAAGCCGTAAACATTCCTGTGGATCTGCGTAATTAATACCGCCGATGAGACCGTCTTCGTTACCGCCCACGGTCCCGACCTCCGCTTCAACTGTCACACCATGAAGTCGGGCATAATCCGTCACTTGCTTTGTCATGGCAATGTTTTCTTCAATGGAATAGTGCGAACCGTCAATCATCACGGAAGTATATCCAGCATCAATGGCTTCCTTACATCTTTCCACACTTTTCCCATGATCAAGATGCAGGGCAACTGGTACCGTAATCTTCTTTTCCTCTACAATTCTATTCACCATCGTAGCAATCGTCTTAAATCCGCCTAAATAATCTACTAATCTATCAGATGAAGCGACAATGATAGGAGACCGCTCCTCTTCAGCTGCTTCTAGCATCGCTTCTGCCCATTGAAAGCTGTTGATATTAAATTGCCCCACTGCATATTTTTCTTGTTTCGCTTTCTCAAGCATTTCTTTCATCGGAACTAAACACGATGTTGAGATCATTTCCATCCCACCTCTCTTATCTGAATTTTCAAATTTATTAAGGCGGATCAAATTCAAGTGAATTTGATCCAACCTCATGTTGTTTTAACTTTTTTTAGTATTGTTTTGCAGTTTCTAATTTTTGCTTCCTTAACTCAAATGCCTTTTGGATGCTTTCTTTATCGGATACTTCTGCCACACCGACATTCCACCAGCTATCATAGCCATCTGTCATTGTTTTTGGAAGGACTTTAATATCGATTAGTGTAGAGACTTCCTGCTTCTTGGCATCCTCTAACGCAGCCTTTAATTCTTCAACAGTATTGACGCGGTAGGTTTTTGCACCATATCCTTCAGCCACTTTTGCATAATCAATATTTAAGATTTTATTATCATGGGTTCTAAATTCACAGAAATAACTGCCTCCGCCATGATCCATTTGTAAATTATTGATACATCCAAATCCTGAATTATCAAAGAGGACAACATTGATTTTTTGTCCGTATTGAATAGACGTGATTAATTCAGAATGCAGCAATAGGAAGCTGCCATCACCAACAAGAGAATACACTTCTTTCGTTGGCTCCGCCAATTTTACCCCTAATGCACCGGAGACTTCATACCCCATGCAAGAGTATCCGTACTCGACATTGTACGTATTTGGTTCAGACGTATTCCAAATCCGCTGTACGTCACCTGGAAGGGAACCAGCTGCGGTGATGATCACGCTATCAGGTGAAATCGTCTCATTCACAGCTAGTAATGCGGTCGTCTGAGCAAGCTCTGTGTTAAGTGCGTCCGCATATTCATTTAGTACTTCTTGCGAAAAATGATTTTTTACTTCCGGAAGGAAATTTTCACGTTGGAATGTTACATGACTCAAACGGTCGCGTTCAGCATTCCATTCCGCTTTCAATTCAGCAATTTCACTGCCAAAATCACTTTCATATCCTTCTAATAATGGAGCCAATTGCTCTAATGTTGTTTTTGCATCTGCGACAACTTGGAAGGCATCCATTTTATATGCTTGCAGACGGCTGACATTGATGTTTAAAAACTTGGTTCGGTCAAAGTCAAAGGCCGTTTTGGAAGAAGTCGCAAAATCGGTATATCGTGTACCAATTCCAATAAATAAATCGGCTTGACGTGCTGCTTTATTGGCTGCCAGTGTACCAGTAATCCCCATTCCACCTAGATTATTTTTGAAATCAGATTCTATTGTAGCTTTACCGGCTTGTGTTTCTACTAATGGGATATTATGTTTTTCCGAAAGCGAGACCAAAATCTCACGTGCTTGGGAGTATTTTGCGCCACCGCCAACTAATATGACCGGTTTTTTGCTTGCACGAATCCGTTCAGCAGCTCCCTTAAGTTCCCGCTCAACTGGTGCTTTACGATCCACATAATGGACGCGTTTTTCAAAGAATTTTTCATCATAGTCAAACGCTTCCCCTTCTACATCTTGCGCAATACAAATCGTTGCCGGACCAGCTTTTCCCTGGTCAGTCATCACTTCAAAGGCACGAAGCAAACTTGGCATTAACTGTTCAGGCCGTGTAATCCGATCCCAATATCTAGAGACTGGTTTTAATGCATCATTTGTCGTTACAGCCAAGCTGTATTCCTGTTCTACTTGTTGTAAAACGGGATCAGGCTGTCTGGATGCAAAGGTATCACCCGGGATAAACAATACAGGGATGTTATTAGCCAAAGCTGTTCCAGCCGCTGCGGCCAAGTTCGCTGACCCTGGCCCAACAGAAGTTGTTACGGCATAAATTTTTTGTCGAAGCATCTGTTTACTGTAGGCGATGGCTGCATGTGCCATCCCCTGTTCATTTTTGCCTTGAATCACTTTTAAATGGCCTGAGTATTGCTCAAGTGCCTGCCCGATTCCTAAAACATTTCCATGTCCAAATACATTAAAGATTCCTTCAACAAATGGAAATTCTTTTCCGTCCACATGGATATATTGTTGATTTAAAAATTTAATTAATGCTTGCGCCGTTGTTAATCTAATTTTCCCCATGGCTATTCTCACCTCAAACTGTTTGTTCAGCTTTTTCTGATCTTTCCGCAATCAACTGTTCAATTTCAGATACGGTTGGCATCGCTTCTGAAGAACTGTGTTTACTTACCACAATGGCTGCAGAGGCACTGCCGAATTTAAGAGCGGTTTCAATATCCTTGCCTGTGATTAAAGCGTATAAGAAGGCAGATGCGTAAGAGTCGCCTGCACCAAACGTTTTTAATACTTTTGTTAAGTAAGCGCGGCCTCTAAAGGTTTCTCCTGACTTTGCATAGGCATAGGAACCTTCTACACCATGTTTGATCACAACTAATTCTGGAGAATGCTTAAACAACTGTTCGATGGTTGCTGCGTTGCTGCCTTCAGTCACATTTTCCATGACATCAAATTCGTCGCGTGTACCAACAACAACATCTGACTGCTGTGCTACTAATGTATAATAAACAGATGTTTCTTCAGGAGATGTCCATGTATATCCGCGATAGTCTAATTCGAATACTACTTTTACATCATTTTTCTTTGCTAACTGAATCGCTTTTAACACCGCTTCACGAGAAGGGCTTTTGGCAAGAGCGGTTCCAGAAACAAGCAGAACTTTTGCTCTTTTAATATAATTTTCATCTACTTCTGAAGGCTGTAAATAAAGATCAGCCACTTCATCACGGTACATGAGAATGCTGCACTCTTCCGGACTTTTAATCTCTGTAAAAGCCAAGCCTGTCTTATGACCTTCTTGATCCACCACCATGTTGGATGTATCCACACCCACACCGCTCATATATTGCTCAATAAATCGGCCATGCTGATCATCGGCAAGTTTCCCAATGAATCCTGCTTTTAATCCAAGCTTTGATGAACCGATGGCGATATTTGCTGGTGAACCGCCTACATACTTTTTAAATGTCATCGTTTCTTCCATTGGACGATTGTATTCCACTGCGTTCAAGTCCATGCAAGCACGGCCGATGGCAATAAGATCGAACTCTCTATCAGAATGAAATTGAATTTTCATGATTAAAGCCACTCCTTTATTTTCGGTTTAGAATCCATTCATGGGCAGGTTCGTTGTAGAATTTCCAGATACGTGTTGGTCCTGCCATTACATTTAAATAATAGGACTCATAACCATCAGGCACACCAACTGGGTGGTATCCAGCCGGTACCAATACAACATCACCATTCTCTACTGCCATGGTTTCATCAAGTGAACGGTCATCTGTATAGACGCGTTGGAAGACAAATCCTTGCCGCGGGTTCATTTCATGATAGTAGCTTTCTTCTAAAAAAGATTCATCCGGCAAATTATCTTGATCATGTTTATGCGGCGGATAGCTTGACCAGTTTCCGCTTTCTGTGAATACCTCTACAACTAGCAAGCTATTTGCAGACGGATCTGAATCAGGTAAGATATTATGCACTAAACGCTTATTGCTGTATTTTCCTCTATTTTCAATTCCATTCTCTTCAGCCTTTATTAACTTTGTTGGGAGTTGATTGTTCGAAGGAGAGTAGCAAAGAGCCACACGAGCTTGTGTAACACCCTCTACCTCAAAAGAACGATCATTTGAAACATAGACACTGTCGGTTGGTCTCTTTTCGAAAACGCTTTCCCTTGTGCCAATATTCTCAAATACTTCTCCGCCAGCCGACACATTTATTTTTCCTGTTAGGGCAACGATGCAGCATTCCACTTTGCTTAAGTCTTCTGTATACTTAGCACCTGGGGCTAAATCTACTACTTTAAAACCAACATATTCTAACGGGGAGTTTTCACTAGTTACTTCCTGAACGATGGTAACTCCTGGTGACGTTTCTTTTTGATTGGGCTTTCGGAGCAATTTACTCAACTTGTAATCCTCTCCTATCTATGTAATAGCTATTATCCTGACCGTAGAGGACAGGATAATAGCATTTTATGTTGCTATCACTTATTCGAATTTTGGTGTTTTATAATTAGCCGTAACAACTTTTTTATGCGTATAGAATTCAACCCCGTCTTTTCCGTTGGCAGGTAATGTTCCATAGAAGGAAGATTTCCATCCTGAGAACGGAAAGAAAGCGATTGGAGCTGGAACACCTAAGTTAACTCCCAGCATTCCTGCATCGATATTTTCACGGAAGTAACGAATCGAAGATGCATTTGAAGTATAGATACATGCACCATTTGCAAACTCAGATTTATTGGCTGTTTCAACCGCTTCTTTTAGATGTTTAACACGAACGATGGAAAGGACTGGTGCGAAAATTTCATCTTTCCAAATGGTCATATCAGTTGTCACATCGTCGAAAATCGTTGGTCCGACAAAATATCCTTCTTCAGGGGCATTTTCACGGCCATCACATACAAGTTTAGCACCTTCATCAATACCTGTTTGAATATATCCTAATGTACGCTGCTGATTTTGTTCGCGAATAACTGGTCCTAAGAATACACCCTCATCAAGGCCATGTCCGATTTTGATCTCTTTTGCTTTCTCGACTAATTTCTCAAGAAATTCATCTGCAATTCCTTCTTCAACTGTTACAACAGCGCAAGCCATGCAACGTTCGCCAGCAGAACCAAACGCTGAAGATATAACGTTAGTTGTGGCAAGTTCTAAATCTGCATCGTTTAATACGATGGAATGGTTTTTCGCACCTGTTAAGGCTTGAACACGTTTTAAATTTTGGCTTCCGCGCTTATAAACATATTCTCCAACTGGCTTTGAACCTACGAATGAAATGGCTTTTACTTCTGGGTGGTCTAACAGTCCGTTTACTACATCATGTGCACCATGAACCACATTAAATACGCCCTTAGGAAGACCAGCTTCTTCTAATAGTTCTGCTAATCTATTAGCCAATAATGGTGTTCTTTCAGATGGTTTAAGAACAAAGGTATTTCCAACGGCAATGGCGGTTGGGAACATCCAGCATGGTACCATCATTGGGAAGTTAAATGGTGTAATTCCGCCAACAACACCGATTGGATAACGATAATTTGTGACCTCAACATCTGTTGCAATTGTTGAAAGTGAATCTCCCATCATCAGTGTAGGAGCACCTGATGCAAATTCCACATTTTCAATTCCGCGCCCTACTTCCCCAAGTGCTTCTGTAAGATTCTTACCATTTTCTATTGTAATGATTTTAGCCAATTCTTGCTTGTTTTTTTCTAATAGCTGCTGGAAGTTGAACAGGACTTTCGTACGTTTTAGCACGGGTACATTTTTCCAGCTTTCAAATGCTTTTGCTGCTACTTCTATGGCATAATCAATTTCTTCTTTTGTTGAAAGGGGAACCTGGGCAATGACTTCTTTTTTCGCAGGATCGTACACATCTTCGAATTGAGTCGCTTTACTTTCAAGCCATTCACCATTTATGTAATTTTTTAGTTTCTTTACCTGTGTTAATACTTTAGACATCTTATTTCCTCCTTTAGAAAAACTTCTTATCATTTTTTGAGTAATTTTTAACTTCGAAACAATCTAGACTCTAGTTAACTGGTAAGATACTTTTAATTTTTTGTTATTTGTTGGTTATGTTTTGGTTATCTTTGATTACATCTTAATACTATAAACGCTTTCAGTCAACTATTTTTTAATATTTTTTTAGTATCGAATTAACATAATTTCGGCCTAGGCTCCTTACAATTTACCAGTTAAAAACTGTGCTTCTCCAAATCCAAAGCTCCAGTCAGATGCACCATTAGTAACAATAGAAACCATAATATCATTTGGGGCAATTCCACAGCTTACACCAAGCTCTTGTACCAAGAGTTTATAAAAGGATTTCTTTTGCTGATCACTTCTTTGGGTACTTGTTACACTCACAATGACTAAATCATGGCTCCTCTCGAATCCTAATCCAGTATCTTCAATGATTAATTCATTGACAGGATGTTGGTTTATTATTTGGTAACGATCTCTTTCAGGTACGCCAAAAGCCTTTACAACGGCTCGGTGGGAAGCATCTAATAATTGTTTTAAAGCTTTATCATCCCGGCCCTGTATTAAATCAAAGCGAATTAACGGCATATTTCTCTCCCCCTATTAAAAGTAGGATTTCAACCAACTTATCAACTCACTATCAAATATTGAGTATATTTTGGTTAAGTTATGATTATATCATAGTGTTAATTCAGGCTGTCGTCAATACTTATTCAGCCATTTGGAAGAAAAGTTTTTGGAACTACGAGAATTCATTGACTAGCTTTAGGAATTTGCTAAAAGAGATAGAATCTAAAAAAGCCTTTCCTCATCAAACACTGAGGAAAGGCTTTTGTTTTATGAGATTTTTCGACCCAGACTAGAGTTTCTAGTATATTCTAAAACGCTACTTGCGCACGATTAAATATATAATCCTTCTCTAATGGATTTCAACGTTACCTCATTGGACCACTCTGGTTTATCAGGAAACGCGAATACTGAATTTGTTACAATTCCATCAAATTTCATTTCTCTTAATTTCCGATATAAGGCATCAAAGTTTACTTCCCCTTGACCAGGATTCAAATGTTGATGGATGGTTACGTTTGCATCAGGCGGATTAATGATATAACGTAATCCAAATGCCGCTTTATGATTAAGCGTATCAGCAATTAGGACATGTGCGAGTAAATCTCCTGCTTCATCTAAGTGTTTGGCAACATCACCAATACCATCATCATAAAAGAAAGCATGTGCTACTGAATATACCAACTTAATCCAATCCTTATCAAGTGCACGAATCATTTGAATTGCTTCCGTGTTCAACTCAATAAAATCATGGGGATGAGATTGTAAATTTAGTTTAATACCTTCTTGTTCAAAGATCGGCATTAGCTCGTCCATTGATTTTACAAAAGCAGCTTCACTTTCAACTGGACGGCTTTTGTCGCCGGCAAATTCGCTGTTCATTAAATCAACTCCTAATTCAGAAGTGATTTCAATACAACGTTTCCAATTCCTTACTGCAGCCTGGCGTACTTCTTCGTTTGGCGAAGACCATTGTTGAACAGGAAGCACGGAAGAGATTTGAACGCCGGCATCTGAACAATATCTTTTCAAATCTTTTATCAGCTGCTTATCAACCTTTGGATATTGATTAAACCAAATAAAATCTTTACGCGGAGATAACTCCACCCATTCATACCCTAATCTGGCAACTGCATCGATAGTATCTTTTAAATTGGTGTTGTCACGATAGTGTGACGGATCGTAAGCTAAACGCATTCTCATTTTCCCCTTTCTTTTGTAAGCAACAACATGTCAATTATGTTTTGTATTACTATTAAAAAGTAAATACTCTTTATTACTCTTAATATGTAATGTAATTCTCTACCCATTCCAAAATATTTTTTAGCAAAATATAAATCCCAAAGCGATCTCATGATTGACAACCTTCACATACCCAAAGTTTTTATTATATGTTGGGTAACTTTTGGTTATCTATAAGTACATATTAATACGAAACGTACCTACAATCAATATTTTTTTATTATTTTTTTATGAGAATATGTGAGAACCATTAATATTTACAAAAAATCCCCTTCTTTCGTGGCGTTAGCCACAATTGAAGGGGATTTTGAAAGATTCCACTAGTCTGCCATAACAAGTTGTATGCCATTTTTCTTAGCATATTCTTGATAGGTTTCATTCGGAAGCGCGTCGGTAACAATATAGTCAATTTCATCAAAACCGCAATAGGTCATTAAACCATATTTATCAAATTTATCGTGGTCTACCAATAAATAGACCTCTGCACTTCTATTCACAACGATCTTTTTCAATTCACTTTCTAGGGGGGATGCGTTGGTTACACCATTTGTTAAGGAAATCCCAGTGGAAGCCATAAAGGCTTTCTTAATATTATAATCTTTTAGCAAATCCATATTTCGCGGGTTTACAAATGATTTGGTTTTACGTTCAAGCATACCACCGATTGTGATAACATTTATTTTTTCATATGGAAGTGAATCAACTATAAAATCAATGTTATTTGTAAAAACGGTCACTTGTTTGTCCTTTAAATATACAAGCATTTCAATTGTAGTCGTGCCTGAATCAATAAAAATAAAATCCCCATCTTCCACATAACTTGCTGCCTTTTTTGCAATTAATTCTTTCCGATCCTGGTTACGCACTTGTCTTACTTGGAAAGATTCGAGCTTACTTTGAACGACGGATACCCCGCCATAAACTTTTTTAAGTTCCCCGCGGTCCACCAATTCTTGGACATCGCGTCTGATCGTATTTTTAGATACATTAAAAACTGTAACTAATTCGTCTAATGACGCTGATTGGTGCTCATTAACATATTCTTGAATCTTTTTTAAACGTTTCTCTTTAATCATATCCGTTTCACCCTAGTTTTCTGCATCATAAATTGTTATCGTTTACAATTATAACATATATATTACCAACAACTAACCAAAACCTTGGTTATATTTTTAAAAAATGTAAAGTCATTTATTGGGTCTTTTAATTGGCTATGATTAGTTGTATGCCATTATTCCTAGCGTATTCCTGATAGGAATTACTTGGGAGCTTATCGGTTACTAGATAATCGATCTCAGCTAAACTGCAATAGGTCATTAATCCATATTTATCAAACTTGTCATGGTCTACCAATAAGTAAACCTCGGAACTTCTGTCAACAATTGTCTTTTTCAATTCACTTTCTAGAGGGGATGCATTCGTTACACCGTTTGCTAATGATATACCAGTAGATGCCATAAACGCTTTCTTAATATTGTAATCTTTTAGTAAGTCCAAACTTCGTGGGTTACTAAACGAATTGGTTTTAGGATCAAGCATTCCTCCGATTGAGATGACATTCAAATGTTCAAGTGGAATGGCACGAAGAATAAAATCAATACTATTCGTAAATATGGTCAGCTGTCTTTCCTTTAAAAATTCAAACAATCCGATTGTCGTGGTTCCTGAATCAATGAAAATAATATCGCCATCTTCCACATAACTTGAGGCTCTTTTCACAATTGATTCTTTTTGCCCTTTGTTACGTATCTTTCTATCCTGAAAGGATTCAAGTCTTTTACGCACGGTAGTAACCCCGCCATAAACTTTCTTCAGTTCTCCACGGTCAACTAATTCTTGAATATCTCGTCTAATGGTATTTTTAGATACCTCAAAAACTGTAATCAGTTCATCTAATGACACTGATTGATGCTCAATAACATATTCCTGAATTTTTTTGATACGCTTCTCTTTCATCATTTTAGTTCACCCTAGTTCTGGCTTAATAATACCCATATATCCATTTATTATATAATATAACACAAACATAACCAATACTTAACCAATACTTTATTAGTTTTTTTCAAGTGATTAACTTAATAATTTGTTCTTCCACCAATCGGAATTTAATCGTTCAGGTATATTTTTCTATTTTGTTAATCTACCTAAAAATCAAAAATTCCCCTTCATAATAAAAAAGGGGAATTTCTTTTGGTTCACTTATTAAGTATTAGATCGGATAATTTGTAATATTTCACTACGGGCTCTATAACGATGGGATTGTAATGGCCTTCAATTCGGAGTAAAAAAGATTGGCGCTCCATCAACACTCTTTAGCCATATATGCTCTTTACCATTTAAACCGTCCTTCACCCAGACATCACCTTTAGCTCCCACTCCATGCTTGCGAACCCAAGTAAGATAGGTACCAACAACTTGAGGTACTTCATCAAGTTCATTATTGTTTGGAAATGAGATTTGCTTTTGTTCTTTTGTTTTAATATTGATCTCATACAGTGTGGTGAACATCGTTGGAACGGGCCCTTCTTTCCACACCTTGTTCTCTTTTGCACGAGCGACAATCACCTTTTCCGGTGAGAACCATTCCAAATCAAGGTCTACAAAACCTTTAGGTGTGTATTCCTTTTGCTGCTTGTAAGTTGGCATATCAGCAATCGTCGTTTTCTTATTTTCAACAAAAAATCTTCCTTCTCCTGAAATATAGGCTAGTTGGTTGGCTGATGGAGCCCACTTGAACCAGTTTTTGAAACCTAACATTTTACCAACCGCTTGAAAGTGTTCTCCTTTGGAGGTTAAAACACATAAAGTATTGCTATCCATCGACCAAGACGCGGTTGGAGTTGCTAAAAAGCTAACCCACTTCCCGTCCGCACTCCACTTAAAATAATCAGCATCAATCGCAAACAGCTCAGGTTCTTTTGTTTTTATGGTATAAAAATGCTTCATTTTTTCTTTCACGAGATTGGCATCTAGTGGTATTCGATAAAGCGGAATGGGCCCCCATCCCGTTGGACGTAACTTAGATTGTGAGGCAACGATAAATTCCTTCCCATTCGGAAACCATTCAAAACCGCTAACCCCAAGTGAGACATTTTCAAAACCTTCCGGACGGCCATTCTTTGTTTTCGTAATGTTCAAAATGCCTTGATCATTGTAGGCTAATTGATTTTTGGTTGGAGACCATTTAAAGTCAGATGTTTCGACCCTTACGTAAGGCTGGTAGGTTTCCCTTTCCTTTGTATCATAAATAAACAGATTAGATTTTTCACCCTTTTCATCCCCATCAATAAAACCAATAAACCTGCCATCATATGACCATTTCTGAGAATACACATATCGATTTTTAGTGATTTGTATTTCTTGTTCTCCCTTTTTGATCCAGAGCTGATGATCACGGATAAAAGCAGCAGTGAGCGGAGTTTCTGCACTGACAACCAACGAAAAATTAAGACTGAATAAAATTATTAATAATACAATCCGAAATCCCAAGAGTATCCCTCCTGTTTATATTGTGCCCTGATAGGTACTTGGGATGCTCCTTAACTAACAATCGTGAAATGGTCCAATTTGGAGGATATCTTCCAATTTTAAGAACCCGATCTGATAAATAACCGGAGAAATTCCGCTTAATTCTAAATTATCATAAAAAAAGGCTCAAATAGACGGAGAAATTCCGCCTATGTACTCTAAAAACGTGGAAATGGAAGATCTTTCTTTTCATAAGCGGAAAATCTCCGCTTATTTCCCCCGAAACAATCTCCATTCTAAATATAACCGGAAAATCTCCGCTTATTTTCGCTGGCAAGTCGATTAAGGAAAAGACGTTTTAGTTTAAAAAAACTGATTTTCGAATGATTACCCACTGCCTCGGGAATAATTTATTTATATTTAAAGAAGGTGGGATCCTTTTGATTTTAACAAATCCGATAAGCTCATCAGAGGTAGGAACCCTTTGGCTTACATACCAAGAAAAAACTCTTATTATGAGAATTTTAGAATATTTCATGAAAAAAGCGGATGACGAGGAAGCCAGGAATATTTTAGGGGGCTTATGGCAGGAGTTAAATTACTATGTTATAGAAATTGAGAAAATATTTAGCCAGCAAGGGGTCGTTATTCCGATTGGTTTTAGAAAAGAAGATGTGAATTTAGAAGCGCCCAAATTATTTGACAATGGATTTGACGTGATGTTTTTACGAGTATTAAAAGAAGTAAGCATGGGTATGTACACCATTAACATGAATATGGCATATAACGATGATGTGATAAAGATTTATGAAGGACTTACGACTGTTACCCACAAAATTTATAAGTTAGCCACCCTATATTTACTGGAAAAAGGAATCTTAGCCCTTCCACCAAAAGTGACAATGCCAAAAACAACAGAATTTATTAAGAGTAAAGAATATATGAACGGCTTTAACCCATTTAATTCTAAACGGGCATTAAACGACATTGAACTTGGTGTACTTCATCATGGAATAGAGACTAATAACATTGGAATGCAGCTTATTACAGGATTTGCTCAATGCGCGCAGAACAAAGAAGTTAGAAAATATTTTGAAAAAGGGAAAGAACTTGCAAAAAAACAAGTTAAAATATTCCAAGGCATTCTTTTGGATAATGATATACAGTTTTCGGCCCATTCAGGGGGTACAGTAACAACGTCAAACATTGCCCCATTTTCGGACAAACTAATGATGCATTGTATCGCCTTTCTAAATGGATTTTGCATCGTAGGAAATAGCTTTGGTACATTTTTTACATTAAGAAATGATATCTCCTTAAAATTAGCCCTCCTAGCCAAAGATATCTATTTTTATGGTCAAGAAGGGATTGAAATTATGATCAAGCATAAATGGTTTGAGGAACCACCTCAATCAGAAGACAGAAATCAAATCATAAATAACTCATGAAATTTTGCCAATTCAAATAAAGAGCGTTGCAAATTCTTGCATCGCCCTTTTCACTTCTATACTAGTCTTTTCCTTGCTAGTAAATACCCAAAACCAATAACAAAGACTGTAATTGCAGTAGGAATCAATAACTGTAAATCACGAGTGAGAAATGATACAAATTCGGGTTCCTCGACAATCATTTCTCCTGCAGTCCATGATAAGATTCCAGCGCCTGCATAAGAGATAATCGGGTACTTCTCCATTGCTATTAATATTAACTGGCTTCCAAAGACAACAATTGGAACACTTACAATCACACCGATCACAATACCGCCCAAATTCCCACCAACTGCCCCCGCAATAGCTAGGACATTATCAAGAGACATGACAGCATCTGCAATGATAATTGTTTTGACAGCGGAAAATAAACTTGACCCGCCCTCTTTCAGATGTTCCTCCTCCTCACCAATTAATAATTTAATGGCAATATACACGAGCAGAAGGCCGCCAATAAAGGTAACGAACGGTACGTCAAGCAGGTTAACAATGACTACTGCAAATAGTAACCGTAAAATAATCGCTCCAAAGGTTCCCCAAAAGATTGCTTTCTTTTGCTGTTTCTTTGGAACATTTCGTGACGCCATGGCAATCACAACTGCATTATCTCCACTTAATACAATATTGATTACTATAACTTTCAATAATACTGCAAATGACAAACCAAAAATCTCCAAAATATTCACCTCTGGACAAGTTTAACTTTGTCATTATATTCATTTGATATAAAGAATAGAACACCTAATGTCACAATCGAATATTTTATCTCTTATCTAATTGAGTATAGCTCTCCATCTTTGTAACTGAATAAGCGACAAAGTAAAGAGTTAAAAAAATAATAAAATCATATAAAGTAGACCAATTTTTAGGGTTATAAAAGTCGATTGCATCAAAGAAATTCATTCCTCCAAAAGCACTAATTGCAGCGAATACGACTCCTTTTAACAAGGGATTCATTTTTGGCTTTATTTGTAGAGCAAGCATGATCCCAACTGGTGCTAAAGAGAAGTGATAAGGTAAAAACAGAAAGGGGGCTAGTGGAATGATTACCATTGGATAAGACCACAACCCTAGAGATAAGGCAGCAAGATCTATTGTAAGTGACAATATAATGGTCATTAAGCCTGCTAAAAGAAGGCGTCCTGTGCTATCTTTTTTCCTAAATATAATCCAAACAATCCATGGAATAATAAATAGGGCCACTCCAAACCACCATTGCCATGTTGAGAGAAAATCTTCTTTCAATGTTTTAGCAAATAAAGAACAAACCTCAGTGAGCTGGTTGTAAGCTTTTTCTGATTAAGCGAGCCCTTCCTCAAATGCCATTCAATTACATCTCCTTAAAACATAGTTATTACATTTTTTCTTTTAAACAGTCTTTTATTCACTTAGCCTTTTAAAGAATTTTCATAACCTAAAATTAAAAAGTTCATTAAAAATAACTTATCAATTTCCATTTGTTCTCACCTCTTCCGTATTTTTTACTGACATAGAAATAGATATGCATTTCTTAGGACTTAAACCTTTTAAGGGAAATTGACAAAAATGAGCTAATAAAATGAGGATGGTACATTTGTATGGTTAGAGTGAACAGAAGTAGAAGGTGATTCAGGCTACAATTCACTCCTTGAAAGAATTGACACTATTAATGATTTTTATTCCGATGATTCAATCTAACAATTTTTATTAGTGTGGAACACTTTAAGCAAGAACTAGAAAAGTATTTAAAATACTATAATCACAACGAATCAAGGCAAAATTAAAAGGCATGAGCCCCGTTCAATACCGAGCTCATGCCCAACAAGCTGCCTAACGAAATATTGTGTCTAATAATAAGACCTTTTGTTATAATGTATATTTTTCTAAAGTAGATTTGGCAAACAAATCTTCTATCTTTAATTGGTTCTTGATCATTCCCTGTTCATAGGAATAGGCTACAGCCGCTTCTAAGGTTTGGCGGTTATTTTCTAATCCGTATGGCCAGAAATCCTCTCCCATTAGTTCTCTCGTATTCTCCCATTCGGAAGTGAACCATGGAAGTGTTACTTTTAATGCGGCCGTTTGCTTGAAACCCTCATATACCTTTTGTTTTGCCTGCTCAAAAGCCTTGAATAAATTTTGAGCAACCCATGGATGTTCTGCTAAAATTTCATCTTTTATCGCTACTACATGCATAATAGGAAAAATCCCGGTACGCTTGTAATATTCCTTTTCAACAGCTGGATAATCAGGAAAAAGACGCTGAACATTTGGCGACCCTTCAAGAAAACAAGACGGTGCACGTGGTGCGATAAAAGCATCTATTTCTCCAGATTCGAGCATTTGATTTAAAGTTTGGTTATCATCGATTTGCCTGATGTTAATATTCCAAGGTAGGTCAAGCTTAATCTTCTCGATTCGGCCTGCTGTTTCTTGTCCGCCAATATACCAATTCATGTCGGCTGGATGAACTCCGTAATCATGTTGGAGTATACCACGAATCCAAAGGCAGGCGGTTAACTGATATTCTGGAATCCCAACTCGTTTTCCTTTTAGATCTTCCGGTTTTTTTATACCAGAATTCTTATTGATATAAATGCCGGAATGGCGGAAGAATCGGGACATAAAAACGGGAATCGCCGTGAAATTAGGATAACCGCGATCCTTAGCAACTAAATAAGATGATAAGGATAATTCTGCTACATCAAATTCTTGGTGACGCATCATTCTCCAAAAGGTTTCCTCAACCGGCATATTCAGCCAATTAAGATCAATTCCTTCTACTTGAACAGAACCATTAGTTAGAGCATGGATCCGATCGTAATCCCAACAGGCAAAGCTTAATGATAGTTTAGACATACAGCAACTTCCTCTCTCAATTACTTTATAAAAAATTATATCTTTCATAATGCCTTATGGATGCATGTGTTGGAAACAGGCTGTCCCTTTATACGGCACACTATTTAGCGAAATCATTTGAAAAAATAGGAATTTGTCGTTAAAATAATAATAATAAAAATATTATGAAAATAAAAAGTGAGGGACGAAAAATGTTGTCTTCAGTACATAATGCAATCAGAATTTTACAGACATTTTCGAAGACAGAGACGGAATTAGGAATAACTGAATTGAGTATTCGATTAGGGCTGGCAAAGAGTACTGTTTTCCGGCTTATGAAAACATTAAATGAATCAAATTTAGTCGAAAAAAATCAGGAAACCCAAAAATATCAATTAGGTATCGCTGCATTCGAGCTCGGCTTCACTGTCTATCATTCAATGGAACTACGCAGAGTTTCAGTCACTATCCTTGAAAAGCTAGCAAAGTCTATTAACCGCGTTGTACGGCTTGGTGTATATGATAATGGTGGAGTGGTATACCTTGTTAAGCGAAGTCCCGATGGGGATAATGGAACGAAATCGAAGATCGGTGACCGGATTCCTACACACTGCACTGCAATTGGTAAAATGCTGTTAGCTCACCAAAATGACAAAGAAGTTGAAAGGGTAATTGAAGATGGTTTGACTCAATATACAGATAAAACAATTGTTTCTGCAAACGAATTGAGAGAAAATTTAAACGAAATTAGAAAGAAAGATTTTGCTTTAACAATGGAAGAGTTGAGAAATGGAATCTCCTCTGTAGCAGTACCTGTAAAAAATGACTTAGGAAAAGTAGTAGGCGCGATAAGCATTACCGGTTCTAGATCATTTTTTTATTTAAATCAGATCGAGCAATACGTGCGTGAACTCAGACATTGCAGCAGCCTGATTACAGAACGAATGGGAATGGACTACTATTAATTAATAATAGACTGATAGCAATAATTACATACTTAATTTTCGAGAAATGATTAGTCTAACTAATCATTCTTTCTTTTTATATAAAGTTAACTATAGGTTTTCATTTTTATTTTAGTAAAATGTGGAGTAAGTTGATGAATAACATTCATTGTTAATATTTACAAGTTAACAATAGTGAAAATTTTTTTAAGCTCGTTCCATATATGAGAACAAAGCAAATTACACGCTTATTTTTTTATGAGAATATATTTACTGTAATATTTAGAATATTTTTTAAAAGATAACGAAGACATTCCGAATTTTTTTCGGAGTGAAAGCGTTTCCTTGATGAGGAGGAGATAGGTGGTAGAAGGAATCGTTCAATAAAACTGTAAATATTATTTCTTGTACTAATAAAACAAATCTAGGGGGGCTAAATGATGAAAAAAGTAGTATATGGATTTTCACAAAAACTATTCGTCGTACCATTCTTGATACTAGCTTTGATACTTAGTGCTTGTGGAAAAACGGAGAGTACTCAATCAAATGTAAAAGCTGGAGACGGTACAAGTAAACATGGAAAAACGAGCATTAGCATGGCATTCCCTTCCTATAATGCTAGCTATCTGCCAGTATTCGTTGCTGAAAAGAATAAGCTTTTTGAGAAGAACAATCTTGTAGTTTCTATTACAAAGGTACAGGGCGGAGTCATTGCGCTTAGAGGACTTCAGACAAATGAGTTTCAGATTATTTCCAGTCTTCCAGAATCAGTCATTAATGGCATCGCATCTGGAGCGAATATCAAGTTGATTGGGACATTTGACGATCAATCCATGTATAGTATTTACACAACATCAGATATCAAAAAACCGGAAGATCTTAAAGGACAAGTTGTGGCAACGAATCGGACAGGAAATGGCACAGACATTCAGCTCCGCTGGTGGTTACAGCACAATGGATTGGAACCTGATAAGGATGTCCGTATTATAGAAGCCGGTGAAAACTCAACTCGTCTTCAAGCATTAGTAACCGGTCAAGCGAAGTTAACCATTCTAAGTCAGCCAACAGATTTAAAAGCAGAAGCTGCCGGAATGCATAAATTATCTCTTATGAGGGATGACCTGAAAACGTATAATCACAACATGTTAATTGCCAATGGCGAGTTTTTAAAGAACAATCCGGAAGCAGCAAAAGGCTTTATGGCTGCTATTGCTGAAGCAACCGAGTATGCAAAAAAGCCAGAAAATAAAGAGGAAATGGTTCAAATCATAATGGAAAAATTAGAAATGAGTCAGGGAGAAGCTGAAAAATCGGTTGATTTCGTGTTGCCTGCTTTAGCAGATAAAGGTAAAGCTAACATTGAAGGGCTTGAATGGGCTGTTAAAACGGCGAAAGAAGCAGGGATGCTAACAGGTGATATAACAATCGACCAATTATATGATGATTCTTATATTGTAGATTAAACAAGTACATTCTTAAGTAAAATCTATCTAAAGAGGTGATCGCCATGACTAAAACATTCGTAAAAACAAAGACCCCTATTTTAAAATTTGATAATCTGAACGTTATTTATAATGAAGGTCAGCCGAATCAAGTACATGCATTAAAGGATGTTTCCGGAGAAATACATGAGGGAGAATTTATTTCGATCATAGGACCGAGCGGATGTGGAAAAAGTACGCTTCTTCACACATTAGATGGGCTGCTTAAGCCTACCTCTGGTACTATTTTGATAAATGGATCAGAAGTTCATGGACCTGATGAAAATAGAGCAATGGTATTCCAGGATTTTGCCTTAATGCCATGGCAAACAGTCTATGATAATGTTGCTTTTGGATTACGGATGGCAGGAAAGAAAAACAAGGAGATTCGTGATAAAGTATTGCATTATATCAAAATGGTTGGCTTGGAAGGTTTTGAACATAAATACCCTCATCAGCTGTCCGGAGGAATGAAACAAAGGGTTGGAATCGCCCGTGGTTTTGCAGTAGAGCCAAAGGTTTTACTGATGGACGAGCCATTCTCTGCGATAGATGAACAAACACGGGAAATCATGCAGGAAGAAGTCTTGAAAATTATGTTAAATGAGAAGAAAACGGTCATTTTCATCACACACTCGATTGATGAAGCGGTTTTTCTCTCCAGCAGAATTATCTTAATGTCCGTGCGGCCTGGACAAATAGTGGATGAAATTAAAATAGATATCCCTTATCCAAGAACGCTTGAAACGAAAGTATTACCCGAATACCAGGAATATAAGCAGTCGATTTGGGATCATCTAAAAGGGGAAGTAAGAAGGCAATATAAGAAGGGGGAAGCATAATGCAAGAAGTAGGAGTTACTAAAAATCTCTCATCATCTACTTTGAAAAAGAGTACATGGAAGATACCTAAAGGTGTCCTCTATCCTTCTGTGACACTGCTCATTATTTTAATTATTTGGGAGTTATGCGGTCGCTTAAATCTCATAGATCCGTTTATGTTTAGCTGGCCAAGCAAAATTTTCACCGAAGCCATTGTCTTTTTCGTCTCTGCAGAGGTTTTTACACATCTGGCTGTCAGCGGGATGGAGGTTGGCATTGGATTTGCTATGGCGTTAATCGGGATTCCAATCGGATTAGCAATGGGATATTGGAAAAATCTTGAATTAGCTTTTGATCCCTTTGTAACAGCACTCTATACAACACCAATGATCGCATTGACACCATTATTTGTGTTATGGTTCGGTTTAGATACTCTTTCCAAGGTTATGATGGTGTTTGCCTTATCCATTTTCCCAATTTTGATTAACACAATGTCAGGTGTCAAAATGACGGACCCGTCTTTAATTAAGGCTGCCCGCTCCTATGGGGCAAGCAAAGGACAAATGTTTAAAGAGGTTATTTTGCCATCAGCTTTCCCATTTATTATTACTGGTATCCGCTTAGCACTTGGCCGAGCATTAATTGCAGTAGTTGTTGCAGAAATGCTTGCAGGTAATAAGGGAATTGGGTATGCAATCAGGCATGCATCAGAGCTGTTCCAAACTGCCCAATATTTAGCCTATGTGGCGGTATTAATGGTAGTAGCTGTTTTATTAACAGAGCTTTTAAAGATATTTGAAAAGAAAATTGCTCCTTGGCGGAATTTATAGGGTGAAAAAATTATAGTTTGAGCTGTTTTAAGGTTAAAAACGAAAAAACTCACCGAAATCGGTGAGTTTTTCCCTTCCCTCTCCTTATTATTGGATGGAGTTAAGAGTTACTAAAGGATTATTTAGGTTTTATCTTTTGATTTGGATTTAATATAAATGATGTCCTGATCAACCGTAGATTCCCTTTTTTGACGAGTTTCTTCTATTTAAATAATGTAATCCCGAGGTTCTTTTTTGCGTGTTTGTTATATTATTTAAAATAGTGGGAAATTTTAAAAAAAGTGAAAACTGTTCCATATACAGCAACAGCATAGTTGTATGTGGAACAATTAGTCGATAAAATAATATTAGAAAGTATTATAGATTGCCATTTTAAAGGAGGGTTTTTTAACCATGCAAGTCGAAACTAAAACGGTAGTAGAACCTATTGTAAAACCATTTGATTGTTTAAATTATATTGACGGAAAATTTGTTGAATCTGTAGATGGAAAAACATTTAAAAACGTGAACCCTGTTACCGAAGAAGTTTACGGTACAGTTGCAGAAGGAAGCGCAGCAGATATTGATTTAGCTGTTAAAGCTGCTAAACGTGCTTTTGAAGAAGGACCATGGGGAAAAATGAGTGTTCAAGCTCGTTCAAAAATTATCCGCAAAGTTGGGGATATTCTTGAAGCAAGACAAGAAGAAATCGCTCAATTAGAATCATTAGATACTGGTAAACATCTTAAATTCTCACGTCACGTTGATGCTCCTCGTGCAGCAGCAAACTTTCATTTCTTTGCTGACTATATGCTTTCCGTAGGGACAGAGGCATACCAGGATGAAGTTCATCATGCACTTAACTACGGTTACCGCCGCCCCATCGGAGTAGTTGGATTAATCCAGCCATGGAACCTTCCATTATTCTTATTAACTTGGAAATTAGCTCCAGCTTTAGCTGCAGGCTGTACAGTCGTTATTAAACCATCTGAATTAACTCCAATGACAGCAACAAAATTAATGGAAATTCTTAAAGAAGCTGGCGTGCCAGATGGAGTTGTAAACTTGGTTCACGGTTTTGGACCTGGCGCGGGCAGTGCAATCAACAAACACCCTGACATTGCAGGTATTGGCTTTATCGGACAAGTAAGTACAGGTGCTCGGATCATGGCGGAAGCTGCCCCAACATTGAAAAAACTATCTTTCGAATTAGGAGGTAAAAACCCGAACATCATCTTTGCAGATGTGGATATTGATGAAGTAGTCGCAACAACTGTTAGATCAAGTTTCACAAACCAAGGGGAAGTTTGCGTTTGCGGTTCAAGAATTTATGTTGAACGCCCAATTTTTGACGAATTCGTAGAAAAATTTGCAGCAAAAACAAGAGAATTAAAAGTTGGTGATCCATTTGATCTGTCCAACGATCAAGGCGCATTAGTTGCTAAGGTACACTATGATAAAGTAATGAGCTACCTGAAAATCGCTGAAGAAGAAGGCGGTACTTTCGTTACAGGAGGTAAGCGTCCTGAAGGTTTGGATAAGGGATATTTCATTGAACCGACTATTATTACTGGTTTAGATGACAGCTCTCGATGTGTTCGTGAAGAAATCTTTGGACCAGTTGTTACCGTTATTCCATTCGACTCCGAAGAAGAAGTGATTGCGGCAGCAAACGATACTCGGATGGGCTTAAGTAACACAATCTGGACAAACGATATCCGTCGTGCCCACCGTGTAGCACAAAAAATCGAATCAGGTTTATCTTATATCAACTGCTGGTTTGTACGTGATTTAAGAACTCCATTCGGCGGAACGAAGGATAGTGGAATAGGTCGTGTTGGTGGAGTTCACAGCTGGGAATTCTACACTGAATTAACTAATATTTGTGTTAAACTATAATTCTTTTTAGGCTGTGTCAGATGCCATTGTTGATTTGAGCGGAATAATTAAATGTTTCTCTGCATTTACACACTTTAACTACATAAATAAATAGAAAGGATGTATTCAATTGACTAGTAAAATTGAAAAGTTTGCAGCTCAGTTATTAGAAGCTGAAAAGAAACACGTTGGAATTGACCCTATAACAACAGTTGATCCAGAAATTACGGTTGATGAAGCCTACTATATTCAATTGGAAAATATCAAAAAGAAATTAAATGAAGGACAAAAAATTGTCGGCAAAAAAATCGGTCTAACCTCCGTTGCAGTTCAAAAAATGTTGGGAGTTGATGAGCCTGACTATGGACATCTATTAGATAGCATGGTGGTTGAAAATGGAGGTACGATTTTTTGCGAAAACATGCTCCAGCCAAAAATTGAAGGTGAAATCGCCTTTGTTTTGAAAAAGGATTTAAAAGGTCCAAATGTTACTGCTCTTGATGTATTACAAGCAACAGATTATGTTATTCCCGCCCTGGAAATTGTTGACAGTCGGGTGCAAGATTGGAAAATTAAACTGCAGGACACGGTTGCTGATAATGCTTCTTCTGGATTGTTTGTTTTAGGAGGCACGCCTACAAAAATTGAAGATATTAATCTTGAATTAATTGGTATGGTTTTATACCAAAATGGTGAAGTGGCGAATACCGGTGTAGGTGCAGCTGCACTTGGAAATCCTGCAACTTGTGTGGCATGGCTTGCCAACCGTTTAGCCGAATACGATATTACCCTAAAAGCCGGGGAAGTCATCCTGTCAGGGGCATTATCTGGCATGGTAGTTGCAAATCCTGGAGACAATTTTACAGCAAGGTTTGCTCATCTTGGACAAGTAAGTGTTAACTTTAAATAATAAATAATAAACTAATTAAAGTGACGAAAGAGGGGAAAAAATGGCTAGTGAGATTATTAGGCAAATTGCTGATTACTTAATTGCTGCAGAAGTAGATAAACGTGAGGTTGTAAAAGTTACTTCAAAAATTAAACCAGATTTAACAGTCGAAGAGGCTTATGAAGCACAAGAATTACTTGTTCAGAAAAAATTGGATGAGGGCAAGAGAATTGTTGGACCTAAAATGGGATTAACAAGTAAAGCAAAATGGGATCAAATGGGTGTCTCGGAACCAATTTACGGATATATTTTCGATTATATGCTGATTGATAACGGAGGTGCACTTCCTTATTCTGAACTAATTCACCCAAAAGTAGAAGCAGAAATTGCTTTTGTAATCGGCGAGGATATTGAAGGACCAGGGATTACAGGCGCTCAGGTACTGGCAAAAACAGAGTATGTTTTACCTGCACTTGAAATTATTGACAGCCGCTATGAAAATTTTAATTTTACACATACAGATGTTATTGCCGATAATACGTCTGCTTCCAGAGTAGTATTTGGAAATACGCTTAAAAAACCTAGTGAGTTTGACTTGGAATTAGTAGGCTCAACATTATCGATTAATGGAAAAATTAGAGAACTAGGTACGGGTGCAGCCGTTTTAGGACATCCTGCCAATGCAATTGCTGTATTAGCCAATGTGCTTGCAAGAAAAGGTGAAAGAATTTTGAAAGGTGACATCATTTTATCCGGAGCGATAACAAGTGCAGTACTGTTAAACGTAGGGGATTTTGTTTCTGCTAAATTTGATGGTCTCGGGGAAGTTACTTTCACTGTTACAGAATAATTTAATATATCTTGATTTCATACTTGAAAGTATAATAAAAAAACAGATGTTTCAAGAAGAACGATTCTTCAAACATCTGTTTTTTTGTGATTTTGATAGATTCTATTACTATTTATATACTTGGAAACATACTACTTTAAACTTGAAACCTTGTTTTTCGAAAACGTAATAAGGGGATTCCAGCTTCCCGATGATTGTCCGTCTGCATAATAGACTGGAGTACAATCTATGTCGATGACTCCCAAAAGCATCGCTACATGTCGGCCGCCTGATTCCACTTTAGCTATACTTGAAAATTGTGGCAGCATTTGATAGGCAGCATGATAATTTTTATTCATAATTAAATCTAAAAACTCTTTATTAAGGGCATGTTCAGAAAGAGTTGGCATATTGTGCCTTCCACGTACTAAGTTATGGGATAAAGCACCGCTTGAAACGAAAACAACCTTCTCCTTCGTATCCTGTAAAACCTTAGCGATGACTTGGCCCCATTTATAGGTTTCTTCGATATTAGCAGCTAGCGTAACAGATAGGTTGATAACAGGTATATCTTCTTTTGGGACGAGATACCGTAAAGGTACAACCGTACCATAATCCCACTCGAAATGCCCCCCGTATACCCCTTCGACTGGAATATTGGCCGCTTTTCCGGCTTCTACTAATTTTTTTCCCAAGTTTTCGTCACCAGGGTAATTATATGGAACGTCTGTAATCATATCTGGGGCTTCCTGTGCAGTCAGCAGCCCTTTATGAACTGGATTACAGTCAACATAATGTGCAAAAGTAGATGGCCAGTGACAAGAAACTAAAACAATCACATCCGGTTTGATTTGGGCAATTTCCTTTGCAACTTCTTTCAAACCCGCAACTATGTTTTGCTGAAAATCCGGTACTTTATCCTCGTGGCAAAGACTTGGAGCGTGTGGTACAAGCATGCTTAACTCAATTGACATGAATAATTCCTCCTAGATTGTTTTTATATAGTTTGAATTATTTTTGTATTTAAAAAATTTCAACCACTATGTTAATAGTGGCTTATTCCTTTTTCTCCTACAAGGATGTTATTCTTCTATATGGAACAAAAAGGAGATTTTCGTAAGTTTATTTGTGGTTCTTTTCAAGCATCAAAAAGCCCCTTTGCAAAAAGGAGCTTTTTGAAGTTTTGTTTTAAACTTTACATCCACGGTGAGACGGTAACTAATAACCGGGATGAGTCAACCTCTCCTGCAGCTGTTCTTAAAGCCAGGTCGGTCTCACTTAATTTATAATTATGTGAATTCATGATACCGAGAGGAAATTTACCGGAAGATATAAGCTCTACAGCCATTTGTACCGATTTATAACTATGTCCGCGAACTCCTTTAATTGTTAACGATTTGTTATAGATGATATCAAGATCAAAATCATTGAAGCGTTGGTGTTTTAATGCTCCTAATAACACAGTACCTCTTGTTTTTACCACTTCTAATGATGAGATGACAGGGTCCGTTCCTCCACTCGTTACATCAATAACTAAATCAGCCATTTTTCCATTCGTTATTTCAGAAACCTTTTCGATCAAATCCTCTGAACTTACATTAACCGTATAATCAGCACCAAGTTCCAGAGCCAGTTTCAGACGTTCAGCACTACTATTTCGTCCAGTCATAATTACCGTTTCAGCTCCGGCTGCTTTTGCAGCTAAAGCACATGCCAGTCCTTGCTGGCCTGGACCTTGAATAACTACAACATCCCCGGGGCCGACTTGCCCGATGATTCGCATCCATTCAAATCCGTTAGATAATGGTAATGTCAATGCTGCCTCATCAGCTGGAACATGAGAGGGAATTTTGTGGATTACAGCATTGGGATGCAGGTATAAATATTGACTGAAACCTCCGTAAAGCGATGGTTCAATAGCAATTGGTGTAGCTCCATATCTTATTCCATTCGCTTTTGGATTCGTGCTTGCACATAAACGATATAAACCGGTTCGACAAAATTCACATTGACCGCATGGAATATACTCTTCCATGACAATCCGGTCGCCTTCTTTAACGCCCCAACGCTTCGAAGCTAATTCACCAATTTTGTAAATATGACCTACTACATGGTGCCCTAAAATCATAGGTTCTTTTAAATTATTATAATAAGAAACATCCGTACCACAGACCCCTACAATTTCTACTTTTAAAATACCTGTATCTTTATCTATATCTGGTAATTGAACTTCTTTAATCTCTGTATGTTTGGTACTCGTTGCTACTGCAGATAATGCTACTTCTCCCATGAATACCCTCCTCTAAAAATCCTTATTTAGGTCCCTTACCCCGTTTTATTTTCAATATTAAATATGTTTTTATTACCCCTGTTTAAAACCATGAAAACTATTATAGGATTAAGATGTTTTCCAACTGCAAAGGAGTAACGTCCCCCTTGCTTTTAATTTTTAAGTTTACTAAGGTGGTAATCCCATACCTTTTGAATATTTTTCGGCTGCCAAATAAATTTTGACATACTAACGATTTCCTCATCCTCTAATGAATGAGCATAGCCTAATTGACTTGCCGTATATTGACGCTGTGCGTTCTCTTCTAAAAACACACTACGCACAAATGTTTCGATAATGGAATGACCGGTGATGACGGCACCATGTGCCTTTAAAAGAGCAATATGATGATCTTCTATTTTTCTTGCCAATTCATCGGCAATTTCAACGTTACTAATTGAATGAGATTTAGAGAAAACTGGAATCGTTCCCAGCACTGCTCCTTGTATAATGACTGGACGCAGCGGCATCTTCGCTATTGTAAAGAGCGTTGACCACCTGGGATGGGTATGACTGATCGCCTGAACATCTGGTCTACGCTTGTAAATTTGTGTATGAAGAGGATATTCATTTGGCGGCCTACCCGTTCCTTCAACAAGGTTTCCGTTCATATCAATGGTAATGATATTATCTACAGTTAAAGAACTTCTGCTTGCTTCAGCCGAGTTTATGAAAATCAAATCGGTTTTAGGAATCCGAACACTGGAATGACCATTAAAATCGATATGTCCGATATTCTCCAACATCCGAATCCCCTCTACCAGCTGCTTTTTTAACTCTTCAAGATGATAAACGTTCAAATAGTAACCTCCCATCACTAACCTAATCGCCTAACCAATTACGATAAAACCTGCTCCGATCATAGCAATAATAGCTGCCAAATAAACAGTTTTAGATGTTCCCTCATGAGTTTTAAAAATAAAAGCTGACAATATAAGTGTAAAAATAACATCGGTTGATGTAATAAGCGCTACTCTGGATACATCACTAAACAGAACACCACACCAATCAGGACAGTAAAAAGTGAATTCAAACGTTTAAGTGTAGAAGCCCGTACTGAACCTAAGTGCTGGATAGATGTAAATAGTAAACTTCTCCCGATGTAAGCTGTTAAGATACCTGCTAAAACATACCAGCCTATCCCTTTTGTTGTATATTGCGGCCAATCCTGAAATAGCCCCTTGGCCAGGGTGATGATGCCCGCAAGTCCAAAGGTTATCAGGACAGAGAGAAACGCTCCGTTATTTTTTGAAATAGGGGTTACCCCTTTTTTCACCATGACATTGGCACAGCCAAAAGAAAAGGCAGCGACTAAAGCTAAAATTTCCCCTATCATTCCACAGCTACCAAACTTGAATGATATCCGCTGATTCTACTGCATCCCAAAGGTTTTTCACATGAAACCCATCCCGTTCTGCTTCTGTCCATAAATCATCAACTGGCCTAAGCCCAATAACGACTGAGATATCATGATCCCGTAACATTTTTGCAAATTCCATGCCTTCTCTGCTGTATCCCAGTATCGCAATGGATTTACCATATAAATAATCTGGTATCACCAATTGTTCCGCTAATGCCATACGATTCACCCCTTAAAGTAAAAGCCAGTACGATAGAAAAATTCACAACTATTCTATCGTACATGGATTTCATCTAAATCTGAAATTCTAGTTAATTGCTTTAAATTGTTTTAATAAGCTGATATTTTGCTGTCATATTTTCCTGCAAACCTTTTCTCCAATCAACTCCCTTAGGAAGGAAGGCATCACAAGCCCTTACATCACGGTAGGTTTCTGGATGAATCCCTTTTGGAGCCTTACCACTTTCCACCTCTCTTACCGCTTCTAACAATAGCTGTCTTGCTGCAATAATTGCTAAATCGGCAGTTCCAAGACGTTCTTTTGTACGGTCAGGAAACGGTTTTTCCATAGTCTCCTGCAAAGCATAGTCCTGAGTGTTAATTCCCTCTATTCCGGTAAATGTTTTCGTGCGCTGAACTTCTCGATCAATGAGATAATCATTGGAAGGATTTCGTTTTAATCGATAACCTGGCAGTACATCATCAGGACCTCTTCCAAAGGCAATCTCCTGCTGTAAGGAAAATTCCGGATCTAAAGGAATGGAAGGTTCAGAAGTATATTTAAAATTCCAGACCCACACACTTTCATCATCAATTGGTACCCATATGTGACCGCGAATGGTTGGATATTCCTCTTGGCTGCCATCGTGCCACTTCAACATCTGACCACGCATTTGCTGGGACGGCATGATAAACTGATAGGCACGAATATAGTTGCCATCATCTTTTAAATCGCGGATCCCCGCATAACGAAAACCGTAATCCGTTTTATCCACTTCGAGCTTTGGATTTGTTGCACGGTTGCGTAAGGAATTTTTATCTTGGATATTGTTATTATGAGCAAACGACGAATGGGAGGTATCAATTCCGCCTTCAAGAGCTTGCAGCCAATTGCAGCCCTCATAGGTTTTCGACACTTGGAAATGAGTTTCAGGTGCCCTCAACCATTCATAATCCGGAAAGCTTGGCTGTTTTTCTTTAGGTCCCATATAGGTCCAAACGATCCCGTTTTTCTCCCAAGTCGGATAAGATGTCAGATGAACTTTTTGCTTAAAGTTGCTTTCACTCGGTTCATTTGGCATATCTACACATTCACCGTCTCGATTAAACTTCCATCCGTGATATGTGCAGCGAATCCCGCATTCTTCATTCCTACCCCAGAATAAATGCGCCCGGCGATGTGGACAATACGCGTCTAAAATCGCTACCTTCCCCTCTGAATCACGGAAAGCAACCAGATCTTCCCCTAATATTCTCAATCTAATTTGCGGACTATCTGGTTTAGGTACCTCTTCTGAAAGAATTGCCGGGACCCAGTATCTTCTGAATACTTCCCCCATTGGTGTTCCTTTGTTCGTTAGACATAGTTTTTCATTATCCTCTTTTTTTAACATAAAGCTCTCTCCTTTTTAAGATTATTTTGAATTTATTGATCATTTATAAGAAAATTATACGATGATAAAAGGGAGTATTATAGGGAGGGTTCTTGCATATGAAACAAAATGAAAAAAATAATCAACCTTTTTAAAAATTATTTATCTGCACCCATAAAAGAAACAGGTTGTTGCGATAGTTTATTTTCTTTTTCAGCGAAAAGGGACAGGTTACTACTGTAATCATACGAGGTAGAGATTACTTGCGGGGATAGAGGCTATGCACATGATCAAAAAAGGACAGACTCTCCAAAGGGAGAAGTCTGTCCAAAATCAAAAGAATTCATCCATCAACTGTTTGGACTAGTTGCTTAAGACCAGGGGGCACTAGAAATCTTTTGCATTTTTTTATTTTCTTCAAGTATTTTCACCAGAACATGATTCCTATTTTATTTCGCCTCAACGATATGAGGGGGATTCTTATAATTAAGGTTTGAATGTTGAGGCTCAAAAGTCATGAGCACATTTCCACTGCCCGAAGATTGACCATAGCCATAATAATTACTTTTCTTACTCTCTTCCAGCACACCTAGCAGCGCTGCCAGATGACGGCCACCTGATTCTACACCCGCATTTCTCGCATACTGAGAAAGCATGTTCCTCGCAGATGAAAGGTCATTGTTTTGCAAATACTCTAGGAATTGACGGTCAAGAGCCTGCTCAGATAAGGATGGCATTGCCTCCGGTCCCCTTACAAGGTTATGGGAAAGAGCACCGCTACTGATAAACATGACATGTTTATCGCTTTCCCGTAAAACTTTTCCTATTTGTTGTCCCCAAGCATACGTTTCTTCTAAACTAGCAGCCCATGTCACTGAGAGATCAATGACAGGGATATCTTCTTTTGGAACGAGATAGCGAAGAGGGACGATTGTACCGTAATCCCATACGTATGTTGGATCGTCTACCGCTATGACAGGAAGACCTGTCTCTATCCCTGCGGATACTAATTGGTTGGCTAGCTCTGTATCTCCGGGATAATAGTAGGGAACATCGGAAATAAGTTCAGGACACTCGAATGCCGTTAAAATCCCCCTGTGTTCAGGCGTAACATCCACAAAATGCTTAAAACTGGACAACCAATGACAAGAAATCATCACGAGCACATCAGGCTTTGCTTCTTCAATGACCTTTGCCACTTGATGCATTCCCTCCACGATCTCGTTCAAAAATTCCGGAGCTTGATCCTCATGACACATGCGAGGTGTATGAGGTGTAAGTATTCCTAGTTCAAGCGTCATTTGCACTTCTCTCCTTTCCATTTACGTTCTATCTGTTTGGCATGTCTGATACAGATATACCCCCGATTCCCCAGTGAGTTTTTGGCACTTCTGATACAAGAATACGAACGTTTTCTTTTGGAGCACCAAGCGTAGTGCTGACGACTTCTGTCACATTATGAATGAGTTCCTTCACTTTCTCTTCGGGTCTTCCTTCCAAAATCTGAATGTTTACAATCGGCATAGCCTAATCACCTCCTCTAACATGAAGAAATGTTCTATTCAGCCATCTTAAAAGACACTTCTCTTAAACCGTCAAGCTTAGCTAAAACCTTATTTCCAGACGCTCAGCGAATGCATCCGTTTTTCAACCTTTGACTTCTTGTTATTTATAGTAACGGGGTGTTGTTCATTATACAACAAACTCATTCTCCTATATGGAACAAAAAAATAAAAATTTTTAAATTATTTAGAATATTGCACTTGTTATGAGGTTTAAGTTAAAATATGTTGTACATCATAAGAGATTAATGTTCTTATATAAGCATCAATTAGAAAGGAGAATGTTTATGGAGACTAAGAACAATCAAGATTACCTGCTTTCTTCAGTAAAAAATGCTCTTCGTCTATTACGAAGCTTTTCGATAGATGAACCTGAGAAAAAGGTAACTGACTTGGCTTCTTCATTGGGTCTGGGCAAAAGCACAGTTAGTCGTTTATTAGCGACTCTCGCAAGTGAAGGGTTTGTGTATAAAGACCCTGAGACGCAAAAATATCGTTTAGGTCTCACCATTCTTAATTTAAATACCATAGTCACTTCAAACCTTGAAATTAACCGTGAATCACAACCTGTTCTCCAAAAGCTGGTCAATGAGGTTGGAGAAACAGCTCATATTGCTGTATTGGAAAATATGGGTGTTGTTTATTTAAATAGGGTAGAGTGCAAACATCCCGTACAAATTTTATCTCATATCGGAAGAAGAAACCCTCTTCACTGTACGAGCTCAGGAAAAGTGATCCTTGCCCACCAGAAGGAGGAAATAATTGAACAATTCTTCGAAGAAGGCCTTCAAAAATATACGATGAATACAATAGCCGATCCTGATGACCTTCGCAACATATTAAAAACTGTCAAGGAACAAAGATATGCGGTAAGTGTTGAGGAACTTCGCGAAGGAGTTGCATCGGTTGCAGCCCCAATATGGGATTACACCGGAAAAGTCATGTATGCTGTAAGTGTTGTTGGACCTGTCCATCGTATGAATCCTCATAACCCTGCACTCATTAATAAAGTGAAAAGTGCGGCTAAAGAAATATCTGAGAGGCTGGGTTACAGGAAACATTAATTTTTCAATTGAGAAAAAGGAGCGTGATTACTTTGTTTGATATGCATACTCACTTCATTCCGCCAGATGTCTTGCTTTGGCTTAAGGATAACCAGAATTTGGTTCAAGCAAGATGGGAGAAAAAATCACCAGATCAAGCTGACTTTCTTACAGTAAATAATAAATGGGGATTTGAGCTCAAAGAGTCATTTATCAATCCTGGATTATATCTGCAGGAACAAGAAAAAGCGGGCGTTTCTCATTCCCTTGTCTCACCTATTCCCCAGCTTTTTATGTATGATTTTCCTGAATATATTACAAGTGAGCTTTCAACAGTCTACAATCGTTCACTTGGCAATTGGATTCATGACAACAGTGAGCGATTATCGGCACTAGCTACCATTCCATTAAACAATCCTGTCCATGCAGCGAACGAAATAAAGCATGCAATGAATTTAGGATTAAAAGGAGCTATTATTGGGCCAGGGCTATCAAATGTCATGTTAACAGACGAATTTTTCACTCCATTTTGGGAGGAAGCCAATTATCAAAAAGCCATCATTTTTATTCATCCTCTGCTTTGTGAGGATCCGCGACTTCAGAAAAGGATGATGCCTAATCTAATTGGGGTACCGTGGGAAACAACCATTTGTGCTGCAGATTTATTGTTAAGTGGTATGCTGGACAAATATCCAAATGTAAGAATTTTGCTAGCTCATGGCGGCGGCTTACTTCCCTACCAGATTGGGCGTTTAAATAAAGGTTATGAAAAATGGATAGGGGTTTCCTCTTCATTGCAAGCTCCTCCAGAAGAGTACTTGCGCCGCTTTTGGTTTGATAACGTACTTTGGAACAATACAAGCTTGAATTTTCTCGTAGAAATGGTTGGATCCGATAGAGTGGTTCCTGGATCGGATTTTCCTTTCGACCTATGTGCTTGGCCTCCTATAGCAAATAATGAGAGTGGAGTTAAATCTCTCCTATCTATCTAAAGGAGTTATAATAGAACGACTAGCAGTCAAGGCTTTATGAAAGCGCTTGACTGCTTGTGTATCACTTCTATAAATTAATTACCTCTGCCACACAAAGTTGACAGAGGCGGTTATTGCCCTTGAAGATTTCATCTTTCCAAAAATGGGAATTAAAATGCCCAGTTCCCATTTCGGAAAATAGGTTCGATTCTTCCATCTGGAAGCATACCGTCAATATCCATATCACAAGAGCCAATCATAAAATCTACATGTGTCATACTTTCATTTAAACCGATTGTTGCAAGTTCCTCTTTAGACATCGTTTTTCCTTCGTCTAAACAAAACGGAAATCCTTCGCCAATTGCTAAGTGATTTGAGGCATTTTCGTCGAAAAGCGTGTTATAAAAAATGGTATTTGAGTTTGAAATCGGCGACTGATGCGGAACAAGGGCGATTTCCCCAAGATACCTGCTGCCATCATCTGTTTCAATCAATTGTTTAAGTGTCTCATACCCGTTTTCACAGGTGAAATCTACGATTTTGCCTTCTTTGAATGTTAAGGTAAAGTTCTCGATAAGGTTTCCAGAGTAACTTAATGGTTTGGTACTGGCAACGAAGCCGTTTACCCCGTATTTATTAGGAGAAGTAAATACTTCTTCTGTAGGAATATTCGCTATGAAAAGTGTCCCTTTTTCATTATGATTTCCTGCACTCACCCATTTGTGTTTTTCTGATAGTTCTATGGTTAAATCGGTGCCAGGTGCACGGTAATGTAGTGATTTGTATTTTCGGCCATTTAAATAATTAGCTTTACTATCTAACGCTGCTATATGCTCTTTCCATGCCCCAATTGTATCCTCATCGTCGATTCTCGTTGCAGAAAAAATAGCATCCCAAAGCGCATTGATTCTTTCCGCTTCATCAATATTCGGAAACACTTTATCGGCCCAATCCTGATTAGGATACGCAACAATCGTCCAGGCAAATTTATCACTCAACATATAGGTTCGAAATTTAGCAAGTGCTGTACCTGATGCTTTATTAAAGTTCGAGATTCGCTCTGGGTCAATTCCATTTAATAAATCTGGGTTTCTTGAATCGATAAAGATAAAGGCAGCATTCTTTGCAGCCAGCTCTTCCCGCTGCATGACACGGTAGGTTGGGAAATCAGTAAAAACCTCATCGGATGCAGATTCATATTTCATTCGAGTTAACGTGTCATCATTCCATTCATAGATTACTTCGCTTGCACCGATTTCATAAGCTCTTTTTGTTATTAATTTTACAAACTCATAACTTTCAATTGAAGCTGAAATAAATAAAATTTGTCCCTTTTGAACATTTGCTCCGATTTCAACTGCCAGAGCAGCGTATTTTTCTAATTTTTCATGAAAAGTTCTCATATCGTTTCCCCTTTGTATAAAATTCTTGCAAATACAGATGGAAAATTACCTACTATCCTTAGAGGAATAATATGAATTTGGTTTCTTTTTTCATCAAAAGAGTTCACACATCCTCATCGAATACCTTTTGTCTACAATCTGAGCCTAGCTTTTTAAGCTAGGTTATTTATGTATCTGCAGTATTTATTAAAATCATATCAATTTTATAAATCTATTTCTCCAGTCCTCTGCAAGAGCATCAACCGTCAATATTTTTTCAACGGATGTTTTATCTTGTTGTTGATGAAAAAGAATTTGTGTAGCAAAGGAAACGGATATTTCTTTTGAGTGTTTTTCAATAAGAGTGATTTCCGAATCGAAATTAATCGTCCCCTCTTCCAATACCCGAAAAAAGTAACCAGTAAGGGTTGTCTCAACTACTTTCTTTAAAAATTGATTCTCCTGATTATATTTGGAGATAGTTGCACAAGGCACTCTCCCTTGTGTTACTTGAACAATGGTTTCCCCTATTTTAAATATATCGCCAATACAAACTTGTTCTTCCACCATTCCTGTTGCAGTAATATTTTCCCCAAAGGCAGGTAGAATTAGCTTTTTTTGAAATATCTCTTCCCAATAAGAGTAATGCTCAAATGCATATAAACATACCGCACGATCTGGTCCACCGTGAAACTTGTGGTTTTGAACATCATCACCTACAAAGCCAGATTTTTTCAGCTCAACAGCTTGTACAGATGACTTTCCGATTGCGGAAAGTTCTTTTTTATTGTTCCAATTAAATTCCTTCGGTTTTCCAACAGCTAAATTAATAATTTTTCGATTCAATTTGAATTTACCTCACTTTTACAAAACTCTTTATTCAATATGCAAATCCTTATTCAATATGCAAATCCGCACCCTGGCCAAATGAAGGAGGAGCTAATCATGTATATTCCTAAACATTTTAACAAAAAAAGCAGTACCTACTTGGAATTATGTGTCTATTCATATAAAGATACTATACAAGTGGCATCCCTTATGAAGAAAAATCTACAAAAATAAAAGTTTTTTCATCTGTTTTGTAGCGCTAACGTGCCTTATTGAGCAGGATTGTCATAACGAATTTTGTTTTTATCTTTCGACATTTTTCCGCAATCTAGGAAGGGTAAAAAAATACATTTGAGAGTAGAATCATATAAAGTTTATTGATTTTATTGTCATTACCTTTACTAGAAGGGATAGAAATTTTTGGTAAGTCGAGATTTTGTCAAATCTTGACCTTTTTTTTAGCTTTATTCAATTTCATTTTATTTGTAAAATATAAAAAAGTTAGAAAACATTTATAGAAATACCTAAATGCAATTGAATTTATTAGAGAAGTGCACGAACCAAAAAGTTAGAATGAAATAAAGGAGATAGAACAAAATGTACAAGTATACAATCTATGTAACGCATAATGGCAAAGTCTATCAAACCAACGTAATAGCTACCAAAAACCAAACAGAAGAAGAAGTTTATCGTATAGCACAAGAACAAGTTCTTAAACAATGGGCAAATTAAATACGGGATCTTGCGATTAAATTGGAACTTCCACTTGAAAAGTAGATTTTGGATTGCTTCCTTTACTAGAAATCTAGCTGCCAATGGTGGCTTTTTTTGTTTAACAAAAGGACGGGTTCGTGAAAGGGAAGAAAAAAAGAACCTTCTTGCAAATACAAATAAATAAAGGTCATTTAAGATGGATAAATACCTACTATTCTTAGACGGAATAATTTGAATTTGGTTTCTTCTTTCATCAAAAGAGTTCACACATCTTTTATTCAAGGGGTCTAATGAAAATAGCCCCTCTCACCATTTGAGAGGGGTTTTATCTATGGTAAAAAAACATTAAATAGAATTCAAAAAGGATTGAATAAATGGGATAGCAGCACCTACAGGTACCCCATTAACGGATGAACGGCTTATGTGAATAAAAGGCTCGCTGCTCGGAAATGCAGATTTTTCATTAATTTTTTCATGAAGAATGTCAATGTCTTCTTCTATTAAGTATGGAGATAGATGTCCACCTAGTATAAATTCTCTGTTAAGGACAAGATGGATATTGTTGATTGAAAATGCCAATTGATCTAAAAAGGAATTCCACCTCTCAGCATAAGAAGGGATACCCATACGAACCTGTTGGAAGAAAAAATCTAATGACTCATCTTCATCCAGAAGGGCATTAATAGAGCTATACGTTTCCATGCATCCTTTTTTTCCGCAGTAGCAGGAAGGCCCGTTAGGATTAATCGTCATATGCTCGATTGTTCCGCTATGTCCGTGTTTTCCCATATAAATTTGATCATTGATAATAATGGCTCCGCCAAGATGGGGACCAATCGAGAGATATACAGCATCTCCAATATCATTTCTTACCCACAACTCCGTTGTTGCTGCACACTTTGCATCATGTAAAAACCTACAAGGATAATGGAGAAATTGGGTAAAAACCCCAATCTCTAATCCTGTTGGTATTAATATTTTTCCATACGTTATTTTTTCACCGTCATTTGATGTCAATCCTTGTACAGCAAAACCAATCCCAAGAATTTGATCCTCTTCCACATTAAGAGATGTGATAAAAGACTGTACAGCATAGCTTAGCTCTTTATAATACCTCTCCACATTGGAATAATCCATCGCAAGTCTCTGATGTTGAAAAGCATGGCCGCGTAAATCAATGGCTATAATTTGGACGGTCCTTTTCTGTATTTCTATTCCAATGCTGATACGAGCTTGAGGACATATTGCATAAGCGGTGGCACGCCTGCCTACCGAAGATTCAAACTGCCCACTCTTCTCAATCAATTTTTCTTTTTCCAAGCGAACGAGATTTTGGGTCACAGTTGGTAAACTTAAATTTAGTTGGTTCGCAATTTCTTGTTTAGAAAGTTTCTGATTTTGATATATGAGATGATAAATCGAGGAATAATTACCTCTTTTTATATCTTTAAATGTGATGCTATTTTCCATGTTATACCTCATTTTGCAAAATAATTTTATAAAAAACCTTTTTTAAATTCAATTTAAATATACCATACAAATTCATACAATCACAACTTTGTCATGAAGTGTCTGCCATTTTAATATTTTGTCCTTATTGACTTCGTTAAGAAAACGTTTTATTATGTAAATACATTTTATAAAACGACTTTATAAAATTCATTTCACAAAAAAAGAAATGGGGAAAAAAATATGGGCATTATTGAAAAAATGAGACTAGACGGGAAGAAAATTTTTGTCACTGGTGGTGCAAGGGGAATTGGGAAAAGTGTTGCGACCGCTTTTGCTGAAGCAGGAGCAGATATAGCCATCGTTGACCTGGATATCGAGGAAGCAAGCAAGACAGCAAAAGAACTAGCAGAAAATAATGGGATTCAATCCATTGCCATCAAGGCAGATGTTACAAACCCAGAAGATGTAAATGCCATGATTGAAGAAGTACTGGGTGCTTTCGGCCGTTTAGATGTTGCCTTCTGTAATGCCGGAATCTGTATGAATGTTCCCGCAGAGGAAATGACGTATGAACAGTGGAAAAAAGTGATTGATATTAATCTCTCCGGCGTATTTCTAACAGCGCAGGCAGCTGGTAAAGTCATGTTAAAACAAGGCAGCGGTTCTATTATTAATACGGCATCGATGTCAGGGCATATTGTGAATGTGCCACAACCGCAAAGCTCCTACAATGCCTCAAAAGCCGGGGTCATCCAATTGACTAAATCCCTCGCGGTGGAATGGGCGACAAGAAATGTCCGCGTCAATTCTATTAGTCCTGGATATATTGGAACCGAACTGACATTAAATTCTCCAAGCCTACAGCCATTGATTCAACAGTGGAATGAAATGGCACCGCTTCACAGAATGGGAAGACCGGAAGAACTTCAGTCCATCTGTGTCTATCTTGCAGGAGATACTAGCAGCTTCACTACGGGATCTGACTTTGTCATCGATGGTGCCTTTACTTGTATTTAATAGACTAAAAGATTCTTAGGAGGAGTAACTATGAAGTACTTACTTGGTACAGATATCGGAACATCCGGCACCAAAACCATCCTAATGGACACAGAAGGCAATTTGATTGCTCAAGATTTACAAGAATACGATGTTCTGACCCCAAAGCCTTTATGGGCAGAGCAGTGGCCAGATGTATGGCTTGATGCAGCAAGAACATCCATTAGAAACACGGTACATAAGTCAGGAATTCCAGCGGAGAACATAAAGGGTATCGCTATTAGCTGTCTATACGGGGGTTCTGGAATTCCCTTGGACGAAAACATGGAACCGGTTAGGCCATGCATGATTTGGATGGATCGAAGAGCAGAAGACGAAACAAAATGGGTAATCGATACGATCGGAGAAGCAAAACTACTCGACATTACCCATAATGGGGCCGACCCTTATTATGGCTTTACCAAAATGTTATGGATGAAAAATCATGAACCGGAAAATTGGAATAAAACCAAGCTTTTTCTTCCGCCAAATGATTATGTCATTTATAAGCTGACTGGAGAAATTGCTATTGATTATTCTTCTGCAGGAAATATCGGCGGGATTTTTGATATGAATAACAGAACCTGGTCCAAAGAGTTGATGAATGCGATGGGCATTCCGCTGTCGATGATGCCAGAAAAGATCGTAGAATCAACTGATATTGTAGGTGGATTGACAAAAGAAGCCGCAGCCGAGTTGGGACTTTCTGAAGGAATGCCAGTGATCGCCAGTGGCATTGACTGTGGTGCTGCCAATATCGGTCTCGGTGTATTTGAATCTGGGATTTATGCAGCAGCCATTGGAACTTCTATGTGCGCGGCCTTCATTTCCGATAAACCAGTGAAAGGAAAAGATTTGATTGTCTGGCCCTACTTATTTGATGCCAAAAGACTTTCCTATAATTTTGCTGGTGGAGCGACAGCTGGAGCGATTGTGAAATGGTTCCGTCAAACGATGTGCCAATATGAATTGGAAGCAGAGAAAGCAGGCGGGAAAAATGCCTATGATCTATTGAATGAACAAGCTGCAGAAATTCCAGTTGGAAGCGATGGGTTGATTGTCCTTCCATACTTTATGGGAGAAAGAAGTCCAATTTGGGATTCCGATGCAAAAGGGACAATCGTGGGACTTTCATTGGCGCATACCAAAGCGCATATTTATCGTGCCTTTCTGGAAGCGGTTGCGTTCTCTTTACGGGATGCAATGGAAGCGACAGGAGAAGACCTTGGAGAATATATCCTGCTGGCCGGCGGAGTCACCAAATCAAAATTGTGGAGACAAATCTTCGCCGATGTCACGGGTTATCCAGTGGTCTGTCCTATTCATGATGTAGAAGCGAATATGGGTGATGTCATGCTGGCTGGAATTGGCACAGGTCTTCTCTCTTATGAAGGTGTGAAGAAATGGCAGGTTCTCGACCAGAAGATTATGCCTAATAAGGGGAATCATCAGAAATATACTGAGTATTACCAAGTTTATAAATCTATCTATCAAAATTTAAAAGCTGATATGAAAACGTTGACAAGGCTTTCTGCAAGATAATTTGAGCATAAGCAAATAAAGGATGGTTGATGCAGATGAATAGATGGAAGAAAAGAATTGGATACGGGGCGGGCGACTTCGCCTGTAACCTCGTATTTAGTACTATGGCGTCTTACCTGTTATTTTTTTATACAGATGTCTTTGGAATCACTGCAACTGTTGCTGGTACGTTAATGTTAGTAACCAAAGTCATTGATGCTTTTGCCGATACCGGTATGGGATTATTGGTTGACCGGACTCGTACGAGATGGGGACAAGGAAGACCCTACTTCATCATTGGAGCGATTCCGTTTGCTGTTTTTACGATTATGACCTTCATTGTTCCTGACTTCAGTCTATCAGGAAAAATTCTCTGGGCGTATATCACTTATTGCTTGTTGAACATTGCTTATACAGTGGTCAATATCCCATTAAATACGATTGTACCAAGGTTAACGTCTGATAACCATGAGCGGAACTGGTTAGTTTCGACTAGGATGATTTGTGCATTAATTGGAACCGCTTTAGTTATGACGATTACGACGCCGCTTGTCACTTTCTTTGGTCAAGGAGATAACCAAAAAGGCTATTTGATGACAATGACCATTTATGGCATCGCCGCGATATTCGTGTTTGTGTTTACCTTTATGAATACAAAAGAGGTGGTTCCGCCTACCGTTCAACCTGGGAAGTCCTCTTTTAAAGACGATTTTAAAGGATTGACGGGCCCTGCTGTTATTTTCTTTATCTTGAACTTTCTCTATTTTGGTCTTTTTGTCATTCGAAATACAACCGTGATCTACTATTTCACCTATAATCTGGGACGTACGGATTGGCTGACGTTTGTCGGACTATTCGGCATTCTTTCTGGGCTTCCAATGCTGCTGCTCTTGCCTTGGCTTCAAAAGAAAATGCCGAAGAAAAATGTGTTGCTATTAAGTACGGTCATTTATATTGTCGGAGATTTAGTGATTTATTTCGGAAAGTCATCACCTGCCTTATTGATTGCCGGGTTGACGATTACCGGGCTAGGGATTTATGGAATCTTCGGTACTACCTTTGCGATCCAGCCAGATGTTATTGATTATTCAGAGTACAAAAACAACAGAAGTATTGCAGGAATGATTGCAGCCTTTCAAGGTTTTTCTGTTAAAGTAAGCTTGGGGCTTGGGAGTGCACTCGTTGGTGTTATTTTGAAAATGGGCGGCTATGTTCCAAATACCACACAAACTGCCAAAGCTTTATCCTATATTGAAATTAGTTTTATCTGGGTGCCATTGGTCATTTGTTTACTGATTGGAATTACGATATGGTTCTATAAACTTGACGATAAACGGGCCGAAATGGATGTAGAACTCGACCGCCGACGTGAATTGGTAAACCAAAAGGTTGAAAGCCACAATGCCGTAAACCTCTAATAAATTGGAGCCTTTCTGAATAGAGAGGCTCTTTTCTTATGTTCCATCTATGTTTTATTCTTCCTCTATATGCCTGAACACCACAGGAGGCAGATGAACAAGTTTGACAAAAAAATTAAATATACCTAATATAATTATTAATCTCTTAATTCAAATAGGAAGCAGGTGTTTGCATGCAGTATAGTATTGGTGTTGAATATGGCCTGCATTGCCTTGTTTATTTAATTGATATTCCTTCAGATTCAAGCATAGGAATAAAGGATCTTTCTGCCTTTCAAGGCATTTCAGAGACCTATCTCTCAAAAATTTTTGCCAAATTAGCCAAGGCTGGTATCGTAAATTCAGTACCTGGGGTTAAGGGCGGCTATAGATTAGCGAGGTCCCCAGAAGAAATTTCTTTTTGGGATGTAATCGAAGCAATTGAAGGGAAAAAGCCCATTTTTCAATGTAAAAACATAAAAGATAATGGCCTTCTAGTTCGAGATAACCAAAACTCCAGCTGCTGCTCCGGAACTTCCGCCTGCACCATTAACCTAGTTATGCTTGAGGCAGAAGAAAATATGCGAAATTTCTTACGTAAAAAGACCCTTTCATGGCTGAATGAAGAGCTGGATCATGTTTTATCGAAACAAACACGTCAAGATACACGTGAATATTTTGAGAAGAGCAACAGTTAATCAAGACACCCCTTTCCCCTTCTATCCCGCAAGTTAAGGGGGTCTTTACCCAATTACCCATAAATTTCAAAAAACGGCTCCAAAAACAAACATTCTATCCCGATTCATTTCCCCTACTAAAACCAAATTCTCTTATCTTATGATAATCCCTATATTACAAATCAAGCGCTAATCCCCTTTTGAGGTTAGCGCCCGATTAATGTATACATAAAAATTCTATTTTGCCGCAGTTGCGAAATTTCCCATTGAAATCGAGATTCGATTCCAACTATTAATTTGATTGATCAAAATAACAAGATCTACATAATCCTTTTCACTAAAATGAGCACGGACTCGATCATAAAGCTCATCGGGCACTCGCTTAGTTGGTATTAACGTCACATGTTCAGTTAATTCTAATGCTGCTTTTTCAGCATCCGTGTAGAAGTCACAATCTTCCCATGCGCTTACGCAGTATAAACGTTGTTCCGTTTCACCCATTTTTCGAGCATCAGCGGTATGCATATTAATACAATAAGCACAGCCATTAATTTGAGAAGCACGGATTTTAATTAGTTCTCGGAGCTTACGGTCTAGTCCAGTAGTTTTCGTATACTTCTCCATTTCCATCATGATTTTAAGTGCTTCAGGTGCTATATCATAGTAATTAATACGTAGTTCCATTTTTATTCCCCCTATAATTATAGATACAGTTAATCGACGATTAACTGTATCTATAATTTACACCTTTAATTAGCTTTTGTCAATTCGAGATAATTGGTTCTCCATAGAATAGGACTTTAAAAATTTAGCCTAGATATACGGTCCACATGGAAGGTTCCTTAAAGTGATAATGGACCACGCTATCGAGATTGGCGGGTTATTGCTTATTATTTATGTGGTCGAAAGATGGTGGAAAAGTAAGCACTAGATTATCCGTAAAAATAAATAACCCGGAGTTTTCTCCGAGCATTCAGTAGTATTAATATTCATCTATAGCTAAAACAGCTATTGCATAGACACCATATTCACTTCTCTAAACAGTTCTAGTTCCTTTGCCAAGGCTTCTCTCATTTTCTCTCCACACCTTTGACTACACAAACGAAAAATTCCACCATTGGATTTAGCCTCCGAACCTTGGGCCACAACAATCATAGGAACACTTGTATTACGAGAAAGAAGTGCAGCATCTATCCACTAAAAGTGGTATTATAATGGCTAGTGAAATGTATAGGAGGGTTATCTTGAAAAAGCTTGTAAAAGTTGTTGCTGCCATTATTGAAAATGAACAGCAAGAAGTTCTATGTGCGCTAAGATCTCCAGAAATGTCTATTCCAAATATGTGGGAGTTTCCTGGTGGTAAAGTGGAAGCAAATGAGGACATTTATTCAGCGCTAAAAAGGGAAATCGATGAAGAGCTAGGCTGTAAGATTGAGACATTTAACGAAGTTTTTAATGACAACACCCATGAATACGAAACATTTATTATCAACTTGATATCAATTAAATGTAGAGTTGTTGAGGGGACACCGATGCCAAGTGAGCATTCAAAGTTAATTTGGTTAAAACGAGAAAACTTAGATTCACTGAAATGGGCACCGGCGGATGTTCCAGCTGTTGAACAATTAATCCAAGAAAAATAGTCTTCTCGAAATGAGAAGACTACACTTTTTTTGTAAACTCAGTATATAAAGATGCCGGGACTTCATTTTCTAATTCCATGATGACAGTAATTGGCTTATCTCCTTCGAAGGAAATAGAATTCCCTTTCCCAATGTAAATATACGGTTCAGTTTTTCCATCGATCTCTCTATATTTTCGAATAAATAAGTGGAGATTTACGCCGCGCTGCTTATTAAAGATTATATTCTTGCCTCTTTCAGACTGCTGGGTAGTACTATTCACCGACTGCCATTGGAACTCATAAGGGCTAATGAATTTATCCTTGTAGTTAATACTTTCCTTTACATCCTCTTCTTTGTGTAAGTCAATGAAAAGGAAATACTCGTTCCCATTTGCAAGTAAACCGGAGCCCCTGAAAGAACTATGGATTTTCCGATAATTCGATAGTAAAGCAGCGTCTACCATTTGATATTGTTCATAAAGTTTAAAGTGAGGGACTCCGTAATATACACCTTTGAATTCTTTCTCGTAACGGAAAATTCCATAGGTGATGATATCTTCAATATAATTCTTGAATTCTTCATTTTCTAATACCTCTTTAAAAAGAGGTGTTTTAACTAATTTGCCATTGCTATAGTGCACTAACCTTGGTTTATTTTTAATCTGTACACTATCATAGTAATTTTGATTTAAGCACTCAAATGCATGCAAAATACTATCATCATCCACGTAATTGATCATCTTTAGAATTTGATACTTAGCTGTCTCCAGATCAATTTCTTCGTGCTCTGACAAATACCGAATGATGACAAACTCATATATCCTCTTTAGTGGAAGTTTACTTGATAACTCCTTCAATACACCCTCAAGCGATTCGTTCAGTAACAGACTTTTTAAATGCTCGTCCTTCTCTACTTTCGCAACAAAGGATAGATATGTTTTCTCACGATCAATAAATTTCACAGGATCGGGTGCTCCATCGTATTTCAGATAATCCAACAGCAAATAAGGAATTCGCCCTTGATTAAGCTTCTTAAATTCGAAATACTCTTCCTTCAAATACTTCATTGAATTAAAGTTTTCTTTATCAATCTGAGCCAGAATCCTTTCCTCAGAGATCTTATCCATTTGGATATGAGTACACCCAGGTATATTGGCAAATCCAGTTGCAACTGCTACTTTCAAACTTTCTTTATCATAATAACGACTCCCATTTAACGCCAACGCAATCAGAAATGTTTTATTGTGGTTTCCGATAAAATCAAGAACTGTCAGGAATTCCTTATTACCATGCCTTCGTAATCCCCTACCAAGCTGTTGAATAAAGACAATGGGAGAGTTTGTTGGTCTTAACATTAATACAGTATTAACAGAAGGAATATCGACACCCTCATTAAAGATATCCACGGTAAAAATAAATTCTAACTCATCATTGTCAGTCTCTAATCGATTAATATATCTCTCACGGGTTTCAGGTGAATCAGCACCATACAGACACACACTTTTATAGCCCCGTTTATTAAATTCACTAGCCATATACTGAGCATGTTCTATGCTGACACAGAATCCTAGGCCTTTTCTTTTGTCACCATCATGACCATAGAAATCCATCTTTTCGATGATAAAATCAACCCGTTCATTGACCTTCAACCTCTTGGTAATTTCGGGGATATCATCAATATCCACATCACTTAAATCGATGCCTTCGATATCGGTGATGCCAAAATAGTGAAAAGGTATCACCAACTCATCCTCTAATGCTTCGTGCAGCCGCACCTCTAAAGCTACATTATTATCAAACAAATCAAAAACATTGTAACCATCACTACGTTCAGGAGTTGCTGTCATCCCTAAAGTAAACTTTGCTTCAAAATAGCTTAAGACAGTTTGATAAGTTGGACTGGTGGCATGATGGGCCTCATCAATGATTAAATAATCGAATTCATCTTTTCCAAATTCCTCATAGCATTTTGAAATGGTTTGGATCGTTGCAAACACATAATCAACATGTTTCTGTTTGTGATTACCTGTAAGTAATCCAAAGGTGATACCCTCATTAGGAAGAAGCATCTCAAAAGTATCTTTTGCTTTTTTTAATATTTCTTCTCTATGTACGATGAACAGGAGTTTTCTTGGTTTAAAACGCTTTACATCAAATGCGGACATATAGGTTTTACCTGTTCCAGTTGCTGCTATGACCAAGGCCTTTTTCTCTCCGAAGCTTCTAAGTCTCTCCAAATTCTCTGTAGCACGCTTTTGCATTCGATTTGGAACAATATATTGTTTGTTTTCATAAATCAATTGGTGAGTTCTTTGTGTTTGCTTAAAGCTCGCCAAAAATTCTTCATATCGCTTAATAAAATCCTGATCAGCATCCTCACTCATATTCCAGAGATTATCATATTCCTTCAAAACATCTTGAATAAACCGACCATTTTCTTTCGTAATAATCTCGACATTCCATTCAATATTACTTTTTAGTGCACTTTGTGTAATATTAGATGAGCCAATAATGACCTTATAACTATCACGGTACTCAAATATGTATGCCTTGGTATGGAAACCAATCTCTTTATCAGTAACAAACACCTTCAACTCAACGTTATTAAACTCTTTGAGTTTTTCTAAAGCCTTAGCATCTGTGAAGTTTAGATAGGTCGAAGTGATAATCTTCCCTTTGATTCCTTTTTTCTCTGCTTCCATTAACGGATCCAGCAGCAGCTGCAGCCCACTAAAATTAATGAACGCGACACTAAAATAAAACCGCTCGCACTCGTTCATCGATTTCACTAATTCTCTTAATAAATTGCCTTTATCTGAATTAACAATAAGTTTCTTTTCAGTCGCTTCCATTTCAATTTCCCCTGATTTTTCTGATATTGTTATTTATTGGATATACCAAAATTGTACAATATAATTGGGGAAATAAAAAGATCATCTATTTTTTATTGGGAATCCCTGTGGTGCTGCTGTATTCATCAATCTTCACCTACCGTTAGGTCAAATTCAAATCCACATGAAATATCTCTTCCGGCAGGAACAATTTTGATGATCTCCTTTGCTTTGGTGAGCAATTCTGACTTTCATAAAAGGAATCAATTTCTTCTACGGTATATAAGGAATCATTTAACCATGGATTTTCCTCAATACATGGATTAAAAGATTCTTGTTGTTGTTTTTTATTTTCTTTTTTATTTTTATTTTCTTCTTCTTCTTGTCCCCGTATCGTATCACGAGGCGTCAACGTATCGTCATGTTCTCCGCAGTCAGTCACTTGATATGTATTCTTTTCATTTTGATCGTTATGTTCCTTACTGAACCCCCTCTCTTCTTGATTACAAAATGATTCAAATAGGCTGCGAATTTCCTGATTTTGAATGGATTCCGAAACATAGCGAATAAGTGAAAGATCCTCCACATCCTTTAACTCAGAAAAAATACAGTCCATCACCGGTTTCCCGCCTTTCACCAGGTTATCCTTCCACCAGTTTTTCATTGCCAGTTCTCTCGTATCAGGATTGTACCGTATCAACTTGTGGTGCTCGATGAATCGCTCCATTAACGAATGGATACTCTCAATCGAATAGCCCAAATCAAAAGCCATTTGTTTTTTCGTAATTTTATAGATGCCAGTTTGAGTCATATTTTGATTCGTAAGAAGATAAAGATAAAAATATTTGTCCTCAGGGGTCATCTCTTCTACAACAATCGGATTCTTCCAAAAATCTGTAGGAACCATTCTAAACCTTGCCATCTCTAACCACTACCTTTCGTATTTCATAATTGATAAAGAAATAAATATAGGTAAGTGCCATATGTGAATATCCCCACCCTCAGCACTTCTACGATATCGAGTTTGGCAAGATCAAGCGAACTTCCTTTTTTCACTTTTGAAGGCATTTTTAGCGTGAAACATCAAAAAAAGCCTTCAAAAAATGATTTTTGAAGGCTTTTTTTGCAATTTCGTTAAAATTTCACCCATTTTTTTGTAAAGTTGATATTTTTTCTATGTGCTTGAAACTCATTTGGAATCCAGCATTTGATTGAAATTTTTTGTAATAACTCGACTCGGTGTAGTACCATTTGCTGATTTTATTGAATCTTCTAGGATTTTTTCCCCATTTACTATATTTACCAAAATTGGAATAATAGTAGAGTATCACTTTTTCAAAGGGGGAGTTTCATGTTTCGTCGAAAATCGATTATCTCAGTTCTCGCAGCAAGCATGCTTCTATCATCAGGAGTGGTGTATGCCCAGGCAAATGGTGCCCAAAATGCACAATCAGACACAGCATTTGACAACAAGGTTATCAAAAAAATCAGTTCAGAGAATATGTACAATACGATAAAGTATCTTTCGGCAGTACCAAGGGAAGCGGGTACCGAGGGAGAGGTTCGCGGGGTTGAGTACATAGAAAGCCAGTTTAAGAGCTTAGGACTCGAAACTAAAAGAATACCTTTCCCAATCTATGATTATAAGACAAACCATGAAGCAGCGAAAATTAACGATACGGAAATTGCTGCACATGCCTTTAGCGGCAGCTATAGTGGTACTATCACTGCAGAGCTTTTTGATGCAGGTAAAGCTTTACCAGGAACAGTTAGTGATGAGGTAAAGGGAAAAATTGCCTTAGTAGAACGTGGTGAAAATACCTTCGTGGATAAGATTCAGAATGTTTTGGATAAAGGCGCAGTTGGGGTTCTTATGTACAATAGCACCGGAACCAGTAATGTCTTTGGACAAGCTGCTGAGGGACAAAATATCCCAGCTGTCGGAATTACAAGAGCACAAGGCTTAGATTTAGTAAAAAAATTAAACAATGGTGAAAAAGTTAGTGCAACCCTAGACGTCGATATCCAAAAAATCGAAAAAACATCCTATGTAGTTGAAGCTAAATTAAAGCCTAAAAAGAACAAAGATACCGGTCAAATTGTCACAATAGGTTCACACCATGACTCCGTTCCGAATGGACCAGGTGCAAATGACGATGCTTCCGGGGTATCCGCCGTACTCGAGCTGGCAAGAATTTTTGTGAATACACCGATTGATACAGAAGTCCGCTTCCTTACCTTCGGTTCGGAAGAAAGAGGGATGGTGGGCTCATCATTCTACGTTTCGCAGCTTCCACAAAGTGATATAGACCGCATGGTTGCCCACTTCCAAATGGATATGATTGGCGGAGCAAAAGCAGGAGAAGATCATCCATTAGGCGGCCTGATCATGTATACAATTGATGGTAAGAAGAATCTTGTTACCGACTTAGGAGCGTCATCCACATCGAGATTGTATGATGTTGCAATACCGTATGGACAGTTAGGAAGAAGTGACCATCAGCCATTCCATGACGTTGGCATTCCTTCTGCTTTATTTATTCATTCACCTGTTGAACCTCAGTATCACAAGCCAACAGATACGATTGAGCATATCAGCAAGGAAAAGCTGCAACAAGCTGCATCCATCGTTGGAGCATCAGCCTATCAAATTGTTCGCCCGGATACACCAGCTCTTGATCGAGCACATGTGGCTCCTGCAACAGTAGACTACGATTTTGAAAACAGACCAGTAGATTAATAAAAAAATAGAAAAAACGCTTGAATCAAAAGATTCAAGCGTTTTTTTCTATGGGCATAAAACAGCTTCCAGATTTTCATCCAGATTTCTTAATTGAAATTTTTTACATAGAGGCGTATTCTATTAAAGTTCGTTTTTTATAGAAAAATAGATGTTAGGCTCAATAATCTAAGGTCTATGAGCCAGCAGTTAGTTCTATTAAACTGAGGGAGAAGAGATCTAATGAAATTAAAATGGTTTTTAATGATGGCAGGCTTAATTATAATTTGGAGTGTTTCTTGGCCAATTTATAAAGTTGCATTAGTCTATACACCTCCTTTGCTTTTTGCCGGGATGAGGTGTTTGTTTGGCGGCGTACTCCTAGGTGCTGTCATTTGGAAAACACGTGACCGGATCCATTGGCGAAAGAATTGGAAAATATATGTCGTCACCGGCACTTTAAATATTGCTTTGTTCTATGGGCTGCAAACCGTGGGGCTTAAATTAGTCCCATCAGGTTTATTCTCAGTCATTGTCTATTTTCAACCTATTTTAGTAGGTCTGCTTGCATGGCTATGGTTAGGCGAATCGATGACCCTCCCTAAGGTATTGGGACTTATTCTAGGGTTCCTTGGAGTCATTTCTGTAAGCGCAGAAGGATTTTCCGGCCATGTTTCCATTTTAGGTATTATACTCGGCATATTATCCGCGCTTTCCTGGGCATTAGGTACAGTGTACACCAAAAAAAATTCTCACTCGGTTGATTCTCTTTGGATGGTGGCATTCCAGTGTTTAATTGGGGGATGTGTTCTGATGATAGCCGGACTTTCGTCTGAGAATTGGTCCAGTATTGTTTGGAATGATACATTTATATGGGGGCTTTCCTTTGGTACGATTCTAGGGATTGCGTTATCATGGATTCTCTACGTTATACTTGTGAAAACAGGAGATGCCAGTGTTGTCGCAACATTTACATTCTTGGTTCCCATGCTCGCAGTTATCATCGGTACTGTATTATTAAATGAACCCTTTACGAAACTTTTATTCCTAGGAATTGTCCTGATCGTGGCCAGTATCTATCTTGTAAATAAGAAGCAAAAGCAGGCGTCGGAACAGATTGTCATTCAAGGGAAAATGGGAGTTTAATGCTTATAAAGAAGATACATTCACTTTTTAGTCAATAATAAAAGGATAGTGGAGCAGAATAAATGCTCTATCTATCCTTTTTTTGTACATTTCATGTAACAATCTTCCAGACATGACAAACCACCCAAGGTCAAATCAGATATTCCTTCAAATCCTATATTGTTGCACATCATCTTTATTAAAAAAAATCTCATGTTCCTTCGTTTTCATGTTACCACCTCGAATAGGACCGCTACTCCAATTCCTCCACCACTTCCAATGGCAGCCAATACATATTTCATACCCTTTCGTCTCTGAACTTCATAGAAAAGCCTCGTGATTATGATACTTCCTGAAGCTCCATAAGGATGTCCTAGCGTTAAAGCTCCACCGCAAACGTTCAACTTGTCATAAGAAATGGAAAGTTCTTTTATACAGGCGACAATCTTGGAAGAGAAAGCTTCGTTTATTTCAATTAGGTTTATGTCCGCAATGGTTAATTCGTTTCTTTTTAATAAATCTTGAATCGCTGGAATAGGGGCAGCCCCTGGGTAATTAGGATGTACACCTGTGACTTCACTATCCAAAAATCGTAATATGGGTTGGAATCCATTATTTATTGCCATGTTTTCTTCCATGACAAGTACAGCCGATGCCCCGTCATGTATCCCACAACTGTTGGCTGCGGTAACGGTACCGAACTTTTTAAATATAGGCTTCGCCCTATTTAAAAGTACTTCCATCTTTCTTTTCCTAAAAAGTTCTTCATCTTGGTGAAAATCACCAATTTGAATAATCTCTTGATTAAAATATCCTTTATCATAAGCTTCCCAGCTACGTTTATAACTTAATAGAGCATATTCATCCTGCATTTCCTTTGAAATGGAGTATTTTTCTGCCACATATTCTGCTGCAACGCCCATATCTGGGTCGCCAATTTTTTCCGGAGAAAATCTCGCTCTAGATGGAAACGGAGAGGTACTCGTACTTTCCACACCACCAGCAATGTAACAACAGCCAGCACCGCCTTGGACAAAGTAACATGCCATCCGAATTGCTTCCAACCCTGCACTACATTGACGGTCAATGGTGATTCCCGTTAATGAAAGAGGAAGTCCTCCTTCTAACGCAGCAACTCGAGCTACGTTTCCACCTGGTCCAACTACATTTCCCAAAATGATGTCATCTATCCTATCTTCCAATCCTTTCGCTAAATGCTGGAGGAGAGGAGCCGCAAGCTTATGTGGCTGAACGTCTCGTAACATTCCACCCATTTTTCCAATTGGTGTTCGTTTCGCTTTGACAATTACTGCCCTTTTAATCACTGCTCACCTTACTTTCCATTTGTTTTATAAGCTCAGCACGAGCTATCTTACCACTCGTTGTATAAGGCATTTCAGATTGAAAAAACCATTTACGAGGAATTTTAAAGGAAGATAAATGCATCTTACAAACTTTTTTTAAATCTGATGGGCTAGCCTTTCCTTTTACTACTGCAGCCACAATTTGACCCCAGTATGAATCTGATAGGCCTATTACAGCAACTTCCTCGACATCTTGATGCAAGGCAATTACTTTTTCAATTTCTTCAGGAAAAATATTAATTCCCCCATATAAAATCATATTTTGTTCACGGCCGATAATATATAAAAAGCCATCCTCGTCAAAATAGCCCATATCATGGACCGTGGCCCACCCCTCTTCATCATGAATGGAATGAATGGTACTTCCCTCATAATCAAAGTACCCATTTATCACAAATTTGCTTCTCACATATATTTTTCCGGTCTCATTTAGCTTTGCTAATTTCTGATCTGGACGCCGTATTTGTACCTCAACTCCATAACAAGGCTTTCCGACAGATGTTGCTTTCTGAATACCTTCTCTATCAGAAAGTACCGTAATGAAGCTCAATTCACTAGCTCCATAAAACTCGTACATGGTCATACTAGGAAACATATGACGGATTTCAAGTTTTGATCTTTCAGACCATTTTGCACCAGAAGAAAGAATTTTTATAGTCTTATCGATTTGGATTCCTTTTTTCAGGAATGCTTCTACCATAGTCGGAACTACATAAATGGTTGTAATGGGTAAGGACTGTATCCATGTAAGTGCTTCAATAGGAGAAAACTTTTCTAAAAGAAATACCGTTCCACCTAAATACAAGGTGCTAATAGCTCCATACAGAAAATGAGAATGAATTAGGGCACCAGGAATAAGAACTTGATCGGATTCATCTAATCCGAAATCAAAACGATTGCAAGCAAAGCTAGCCACCCATGAATCTTGAGAGCGAACAAAAGCTTTTGGGTTACCTGTTGTACCAGAAGTAAATCCAATGTAAAAAGGCAGACTTTCTTCTGTTTTTCTTACAGTTGCAGGATCAAATTGAGGGATTTCCTGTAAACAATCATCCAAAATCGTTACATTAGGAATGATTTGCTTGATTTGAGAGTAAATTTCTCTAGTTGTGACAACGATAGAAGGGCGGGAAAGGATGACCCTTTTTTCTAATTCGGATATATTCCATTTCAAATCATATGGAACAGCAATCCAGCCAGCCTTAGATGCTCCTGCAAAGAGTTGTAGGAAAGGGATACCGTTTGGCAAAAGGATTCCTATTGTTTTATTTTCTGAATGAAGTGAGTGAAGCCAGTTCGCTGTTTGATTAATCAATTTATACCAATATTGATAATTAATTTGCTGATGATTTGTATGGATCGCTATTCGGTTGGGGGATAATTTTGCGAAAGTCTTATATGAATCTGTAATATTTCCCATGATATATCTCCTTTAAAAAAGAGACACATCAAGGTGTCTCTTAAGATTTAGATATTTTTAGTTAAGTTATTAGAATAACTTGTTGCTAATGAGCGTGAAAAAAACGGGTGCTTTCTTAGTCTGTAAACTAAAATAGAAGCTAAAATAGCTTTTAACACATCCCCTGGTATATAAATTAAACTTAATTTAACAGCTTCTAAAACAGGAATTTCCATCATAAATGCTTGCGCAGGAATTCCAATTAAATAGATTAATAGAATTCCAACTGTCAAATTAACCATTAAAACATGTTGTAATTTTAAATTTTGAAAACGTGATAGTAAATACCCAATACAAAAAGCCGTAATTGGCCATGAAATTAAATAACCAACACTTGGTCCGACAAATACACTTAGTCCACCTCGTCCTCCAGATAGAAGAGGCATTCCAGCAGCAACAAGTAATAAAAAGATGGTTTGGCTCATCGCCCCTAATCTTGCTCCCAATACTCCTCCTGTAAGAAGCACACCTAAAGTTTGTAATGTAATAGGAACAGGAGTAAAAGAAAGCATAATAGGCGGAACTACGCCTAGAGCGCCCATGACGGCAGCAAACACTGCAACAGAGGTCATTTCTTTAATTTTCATTTTTAATTCTCCCAAATGATGAATTTGTAATATTTACAACCATCATAATAATGAATCTCACATTAAATGTCAACTAGATTTTTAATGAAGTTAACAATCGAATTTCATTATTCAAATTATCAGTATTATCAAGACCTTTCGAATGTACAGCTTCCTTATTTACGACATCCCCATGCAATAATGCCTCTTCCAAAACCCCCACACCTTTTCAAAAAAAATCCCAAACCATACTTTTATTAGTATAAATTTTTTAACAGTCTACCTCTACTGAATTTTCTCTATCTATTTTTAATCCAAATTGGCTTTTTGAAAAAATTTCTATCAGTTTTTTTAATTCACGTTTCTATTTTCTTCAACTATAATAACCATAGTGGCAGCTCAGCCATTTTAGTTAAAAATACATACCAGATGGGGGTGGAAGCCTGTGGCATTATTGATGATCATATTGCCTCCTTTTTTCATTTTTTTCACCGGGTATCTTGGTCAAAAATTAATTGGCTTTGATATCAAATCGATTTCAATGGCCGCCCTATATCTCATGTCTCCTTTTTTGGCATTCCGAACTTTTTACACGAATGAATTAACAATGGAATACTTTTATATCTTTTTATTTTGTGTTCTTCTTTGTTTTCTGCTAGTTTTAGTCGTGGCAGTGAGCAGTTATTTCTCTCATGCTTCCAAGCAGCAAATGTCCGCGATGATGCTCGGAGGAGCCTTTATGAACGCTGGTAATTATGGTGCCCCTGTTGTTCTCTTTGCTTTCGGTTCGGCTGGCTTTGATTACGCGGTCGTTATGATGGTTTTTCAATCCTTTCTTATGAATACTGTTGGTCTCTTTTTTGCATCGCTTGGCGGTGAAGAGGGAGCTTCTATAGGCGATTCCTTTAAACGTGTGATTCGGATGCCGGTTCTTCACGGAGCAATAGTGGGTGTTAGTCTACAACTGTTTTCTATAAACCTACCAGAAACTTTTATGGAAGCATTTAATATGATAGCCAATGCTTCCATTCCGACTGTTATGCTTGTCCTCGGAATGCAATTGGCAGTAATCGCAAGAAAACGAGTCGCCTATCAATTTGTATCCGCCATTACACTTATACGAATGTTTATTTCTCCAGCATTAGCGGTCTTGATAGTATCGTTTATGCCGATTGATACTCTACTAAAAAATGTCCTAATATTACTAGCAGCAATGCCGGCTGCAGCAAATACAACCATGTTTGCCGTCCAATTTGGCACAGAACCCGACCTCGTTTCATTTACAACCTTGGTCACTACGATTTTAAGCATTGTGACTATTCCACTCGTGCTTCTATATTTAGGTGTATAAGTACTCACTTAAAGATAAAAAGCTTGTAGGTAATCCAATCTCCCTACAAGCTCTATTCTTTCTATATTCCCATTTATTGCATCGGATTTTTAAAATTATTAACCAAAATCTGTACTTCATCATTTTCGTGAATGATTCCAGGACTTTCTACTGCACAAACAATCCCCCGTCGCTTATAACCTGCTTTTACAAAACGGATGGTTAACTTCTCATGATCATCATAATGCTTTTGGATTTCATCACCAGGTAAGGTACAAGGCTGGTTTTCACCCATACATATTAATCCAGCTCCACTTGTGAAAAGGATACGTGATCCCATGGGGAGTTTTGTCAATTCCGGATATCCCGTTATCAAGAGATTTGCCCCTAACCACTCTGGCAGAACAGCTTCAACACCTAATTCTTCTGCGATCCTGTCTAATTCTTCTACTGACACAATCGTTATTTGGCGGCGGTTTAGAATCTCTGTTCCTCTTGGATACATCGGCTGCCTCGAATCCGCCTTACTGGTAATACCAAAGTGGCGGTCACCACGAATCCCGCCAAACTCAAGATTTGTTTCTGGTATTCTTCTAGTTACGAATGTCTTTGGATCATCTGCAATTAGTACTGCATTTATGTTTGCCCATACTTTTTCCATAAGAAAGCTCCTTTTATTCTTACAAATAATACCTCACAACACCGGTCGAATTGGAAATACCTGTGCACTTAATTACAAACTAATTGAAAGGTGTAGTTAAATTCATTTTATCAATCAATTAAATCCAATACAAAGCAAGTGGTTACGTGGAAAAAGGTGCCTGACCCCCAATGAATTAATACTTTAACGCATTGGGGGTCAGGCACCAAAGACAAAACTGTAATTTTTACATATTCCTTTTGTATTTAGGCTTATACCGGAAATTCACAAAATGAATGCTTATTCCTACTAGCAGCATCCCGATAATCAGTGGATATGTTACCTTTTCTCCTAAGAAAAGCACTCCGAGAATAACAGCCACAATCGGGACGAGAAACGTATAGGAACCCACTTTGCTTGCCTTACCGGCATTAACAAGACTGTAGTAAAGAATGTATGCCAATGGTATGCCAATTGTCGCACCAAAGCCGAGGCCAGATATGTAAAATCCATTCCATTCGATGGCAGACCAACTTTCGAACACTGATCCGATACTTAGGAGGAAAATACCGCCGATGATACATTGAAGCGCCACCATCCAAAACGAATCAACGTCTCTGCTTACTTTCTTAACGTAGATTACTCCGAACGCCCAACTTATTGCAGTTAGTAACCCGAGTATTACTCCGATTGGTGAGATATGGACTGTCAGACCATCCACACTAACGACCGCTATTCCAACAAATCCTAGAAGCAGACCAAGTATTTGGACTGGCGATAAATATTCACCAAGTAACAGCCAAGCGAAAAGGCCCAGTAAAATCGGCTGAAAATAGACAAGAACGGAAAACAATCCACCCGGTAAATAGAGCAATCCTGCTGTCTGAAGCCCGAAAAAAAGGATGGTGTTAAAGAAAGCCGCTATAAAGTACTTCTGCCAGTTCTTCCGCCAATTTATCGCCTTCCGCGTCTTCCAAATAATGGCTGTCAGCAGGATTCCTCCTAAAAATGCACGCAGTCCCGCATAAAGCAATGGCGGTGAATAGGGTACTGCTAATTTATTGATTGGCCAGCTTGCTCCCCAGATCAAAATGAGGACGAGAAGCGCAGCAGTTGATTTTGTAAACACCATCTACATCCCCTTTTCAACGACAAAAAGCATGTCGCAATTGTAACTGCAAAGTTCGAAGAGACGATGCACTAATGCATCGCCTCATTTTAGTAAGATAATTTACACACCCTACTATTAGAATTCCATTTCTATTTTACTATAAAATTATGATGACAAATACGTCTTATAAAACACTCAATTCTTCATCTTTTATATCACTGATGAACATACATCCTGGTGCATGAGTAATCATGATCGAGGGCTTACTTTCCATCGCAACCGCTTGAGGAGTTACACCACAAGCCCAAAATACTGGAATCTCCCCTTGTTTAAATGAGACAGCATCTCCAAAATCAGGTTTTGAAATATCCATGATGCCAATTTGGCTAGGATCCCCGATATGAATTGGCGCACCGTGTACGGCTGGAAAACGTGAGGTAATTTGAACGGCACGGATTGCATCTTCTGGTGTCATCGGCCGCATACTGACGACTGTCGGCCCCTCAAACATGCCTGCTTTTTGGCACTTAATATTCGTTTTGTACATCGGAACGTTACAGTTTTCTTCGATATGTCTGATTGGAATACCGCCCTCTAGGAGTGGTGTTTCAAATGTAAAGCTGCAGCCTAACAAGAAGCCAACCATATCGTCTTCCCAGTACTCAGTAATATCTGCGACTTCATCTGTAAAAACACCGTCTCTGTAAATACGATATTTCGGGATGTCTTTACGGATATCTGCACTTTTGGCAATCATTGCAGGAACATAGGAGCCAGGCTCCGTCACGTCCAATAAAGGACATGGCTTCGGATTCCGCTGACAAAAAAGCAAAAAGTCAAAGGCATGCTCCTTTTTTAAGATAACCAAGTTGGCTTGGGTATTCCCTTTTGACATTCCTGCCGTCGGTCCAGTAATCTCTTGTTTCCGAATCAACTCTCTTATTTCTTGCGGCTCCAACGTTTCATATTTCCCCATAAAGCTACCTCCCAAATTGGCTACTTATAGAATTACTTAAAAACCAATGGCAATTGCTCGATCAATGTCACTATACTTAAATAGCCCATAATCACTACCACAAAGCCGCCCGTAATCGTCAACCAAAGCGGATGTTTATACTCACCAACAATACTTTTCTTATATGCAGCAACTAATAATGTACCTAAACCTATTGGCAAAATAAGTGCGTTTAATGCTCCAACAATAAGCAAGATTGTTACTGGTTTTCCAACAACGGCAAACGTGGCAGTTGAAATAACGATAAATGCAATAATGACCCAATTTTGGTTTTTCTCAATAGCAGGATGAAATGTACGGATAAATGAAACCGACGTATACGCCGCTCCAACAACAGACGTTACCGCCGCAGCCCACATGATTACACCAAACATCCGATATCCGACGTCACCTGCAGCCAGTTGGAACACTGAAGCTGGCGGATTCGCTGGATCAATCGCGAGTCCTTTTGTTACAACCCCTAGAACAGCCAAGAATAATGCCACACGCATAATACCAGTAACGAGAATCCCTGTTACAGAACTTTTCGTCACGGCTGGCAATGCTTCAACGCCTTTGATACCTGCGTCTAATAGACGGTGTCCGCCTGCAAACGTAATATATCCTCCTACTGTACCTCCAACAAGTGTAACGATTGCGAACATGCTAATCTTTTCTGGCATAACCGTATTCACAATCGCCTCTCCAACCGGCGGTGATGTTGTGAATGCTACGTACAGCATGAGGAGGATCATAACAAACCCTGCAGCTTGCGCGACCTTGTCCATCGCTTTACCTGCTTCTTTCACAACAAAAATAAAAATCGCTAACAGTGCACTAATTACAGCACCTGTAACTGGATCCCAGCCAAGCATGGCATTCAGACCCAATCCAGCACCGGCAACGTTTCCGATATTAAATGCCAAACCCCCAATGACGATAAGGATGGCCAAAACCACTCCGAGTCCAGGAAACACTTTATTGGCAATTTCTTGTCCACGCAGCCCGGAAACGGCAATAATTCTCCAAATGTTCATTTGTGAAAAGATATCTAATAATAATGAAATTAAAATAACAAATGCAAAGCTTGCAGCCAATTGCTGTGTAAATACAGTCGTTTGTGTCAAAAATCCAGGTCCAATGGATGATGTCGCCATTAAAAAGGCGGCACCGAGTAAGACGCTTCTACTTACCTTCTTTTTCCCTGTCGCTTTGGCATTTTCCTGTATAACATCAAATTTAGGATTTTCCATATTAAACCTCCAAGTTAGAGATTGTAGTTACAGTAATATTCTTCTTTTCTAACGTTTCATTTATATATTTTGCAAAGGCTAAGGCGTGTGCACCATCTCCATGAATACAAATGGTATCTGCACGAAGCGAAACTTCTGTTTTTTGCTGGGAAACTACTTTTCCTTCGGTCACCATTTTCACAATTTGCGTAACCGATTGTTCTTGATCTGTAATCATCGCATCCTCTTGTGAGCGGGAAGTCAGAGACCCGTCCGCTTGATACGTGCGATCTGCAAACACCTCATGTGCCGTGCGTAAACCGATCTTTTCGCCGGCCTTTGTTAATTCACTGCCCGCAAGGCCGAATAATATCAATGACGGGGATACATCATAAACTGCTTGTGCAATGGCTTCGGCAAGTTTCCGATCCTTTGCCGCCATATTGTACAAAGCACCATGGGGTTTGACATGCTGCATTTTTTCATTGAACGTCATTAAAAATCCTTGCAATGCTCCAATTTGGTAGACAACCATGTCATATCCTTCTTGAGGTGTAATTGCCATCTCTCTTCGCCCGAAGCCATTTAAATCTGGCAGACCAGGATGGGCTCCGATTTTGACTCCATTAGAAATCGCCATCTTAACGGTTTCTCTCATCACACTTGGATCTCCGCTATGGAACCCGCAAGCAATATTGGCAGATGTAACGTATTTCAATATTTCTTCCTGTTCCCCAAGCTTGTACCGGCCAAAACTCTCCCCTAAATCACAATTCAAATCGACTTGAAACATATTTCTCCCCTCCATTGATCACTCGTCTACTCATGCAATAAGCGCTCTCATTTGTTCCATATTTCGGAACTTAGGTTTTGAAACTTAAACCCATTCTAGCATAATTATTTTCAATTGAATATATTGTTTGCAAAATTATATGAAAATTATAAATATCATAATATTCTATATTTCAAGACTTGTATTTTAATTTAAATGTAAACTATAATGTTTGTAATATCCGTTTGACAGAACTTAGTTACCGAAATTCGAAACCTAGAGGAGCTGTTTAGAATGGCCCATCAGAAAAATAAAGCAAACATAAGGCCTTTAGGGGATTCTGCACTAGTCATTCAATTAGGCGATGGAATCAGCCCCGCCACCCATGAGAGAGTGAAAAATCTTTCCAACCTATTAGAAAAAGAGCCGTTTACAGGATTGATTGAATCTGTGCCGTCTTATAATAGCTTGACCATTTATTACAATCCTGTTGCCGTCTATTATTCCAGCTCAGATAACGAACTATCAAATCCTTATAAAAAAGTCAGCGCTTTCATTTTAGCGTTGCTTGATAAATTAGGAACAAGCGAAATATCCGAACAAAGGCTGATAACAATCCCCGTCCTGTACGGAGGAGAGTTTGGTCCAGATTTGGAATATGTAGCAAATTATCACGGCCTTTCTGTTGAAGAAGTAATTCAAATTCATTCTTCAAATGATTACTTAGTCTATATGATTGGCTTTGCACCAGGGTTTCCGTTTATGGGCGGAATGGACGAAAGAATTGCCACACCACGAAAGGATTCACCCCGACTTGCCATCACTCCGGGATCTGTTGGAATTGCTGGTAAACAAACAGGAATCTACCCGCTGGAAACACCGGGTGGATGGCAAATTATCGGCCGTACTCCGCTTGATTTGTTTCTTCCAGAACTTTCACCGCCAACCTTATTACAGTCTGGAGATAGAATCCGCTATGTACCGATAACACTTGAAGAGTATGCTGCCTATAAGGAGATGAAACAATGAGCATTAAAGTGCTTCATCCAGGATTATTGACTACGATTCAAGATTTAGGGAGATTCGGCTCACAAAAATTCGGGGTCATCGTCAGTGGAGCAATGGATCCCATTTCTCTTAGAGTTGCAAATTTACTTGTCGGAAATGACGAAGGCGAAGGAGCACTTGAAATAACACTTTTTGGGACCACTCTCCAATTTGAAACTGATGAATTAGTTGCCATTACGGGAGGAGACCTGCAGCCCACGATTGATGGAAAAAAAGCACCCATGTGGCGGCCGGTCCTGATTCGGAAAGGATCTATTTTACAATTTAAATCCGCCATGAATGGGTGCAGGGCCTACGTGGCATTCGCCGGCGGAATAGTGGTTCCTGAAGTTATGGGAAGTAAAAGCACTTATCTTCGTGCAGCGATCGGAGGGTTTCACGGCAGAGCATTACAAAAAGGCGATGTATTGGAATGTGGAGACTTCAATCCACTCAGCCGGGCATTCGTTCATCAACTAGAAAGAATGCCTACTCATTTTAATTGGTCTGTCAACTATACAGAATTTTTGACGTTCAATAAAACACAAACGATTAGGGTTTTACAAGGGGCTGAGTTCGAACGTTTCGATTCGGCCAGTCAACAAGCGTTTTTTTCAAAGCACTATAGATTAACAACTCAAGCTGATCGGATGGGCTATCGGTTAGAAGGCGAATCACTCTGCTTATCAGAGAAATTTGAGTTGTTATCAGAAGGGGTCACGTACGGTACCATTCAAGTCCCTTCAAACGGACAACCCATTATTTTAATGGTTGATCGACAAACAACTGGAGGATATCCAAAAATCGGTCAAGTCATTTCCACTGATCTACCTTGTTTAGCACAGATGCAGCCAAACGCACACATTCAATTCAAGGAAGTGTCACTTGAACAAGCAGAAGTAGAATTAATCAAGCAAGAGCAGTTGCTCCGTAAAATATCGATGGGCATTCATTTTAAAGCATTTTATGAATGAAGGATATAAGCGGATGAAAATCGACAACTGATTGCTGATACGGCACTGCCACATCCCCCTCTAGAAGTTGCCGGTACTACCGTAAATTTCTATGCACGTCCAACCAACAAAAGTAAAATAAGCGGAGATTTTCCGGTTAAATGTAGAATGTAGCTCGTTTCGGAGTAAATAAGGGAAGATTTTCCGCTTATGCAAAGAAAAATCTCCCCATTTCATGTTTTTCGAGTAAATAGGCGGAATCTCTCCGTCTATTTAAGCTTTTTTTAATAATAATTACGATTTAAGCGGAATTTTTCCGTCTATTTATCAACTCGGGTGCTTAAGCTGGTCCCCCAACCGATAAGTGCGAACCATTGATGCAGAGACCACCCCGTTCTTTTTATTCCGTATAGCCTAAACGCGTTGAAATTTCCTTTGCAACGCTTTTTACTTTTTTCGCATATTTCTCAATGTTCTCACCCTGATAATTTGCTTCGATACCTGCGATACTTATACCCGCAACAACTTCTCCTTTGTGATTAAAAATCGGAGCGGCAATGGCAGATGTATGGTTTTCCAATTCAGAATGGCTAATTGTAAATCCATCTATTCTCGCCTGTTTTATCGCTTCATAAATTTTATCCTTGTCAGTAATTGTACCAATTGCAAATGATTTTGGCTCAATGGATTCGAGGTATGACTGCACTTCCGAATCAGGTAAAAAGGACAAGATCGCACGTGGACAGGCACCAGCATAAAGCGGGCTTTTCCTTCCTATCGCAGTATACAGACGAACCTTTTGTTTGGTGTCAATCTTCTCAATATAGATTGCTTCATTACCATCTCTAACAATCAAGTTAATTGCTTCCTTTACATCATTATGCAATTCATTCATAAACGGATAAGCAATCTTACGTAAATCAATCCTGCCCAAAACCAAATGACCAAATTTGAGAAACAAGAGTCCAAGTCGGTATTTCGAATCACTTCCTTTTTCCAAGAACTCCATTTCCTCTAACGACCTGAGCATTCGATAGACTGAAGTTTTCGGAATCCCCGATAGATTAATAATTTCCTGAAAGGATAATTCGGTATGCTCTATAAATAAATTTAATACATCCATCGAACGGACAACCGTTTTGTTTTTGTTGTTCATAATCGTAGCCTCCTTCCCATTCACCATTTCGGATCGTAGTTACTCCTGCGATGATCTTTCTAGTATTCCATAAGCTTTTCTACCATTCCACTTTAATATACTCCTTACGTATTCTATACAAAAATTATTCTACATGAAAATTCAGGTTTGCACAGGTTATTGGAAAAAGATGATTATATTTAGTAAATTCAAATGAAGATTCTCGCCTAAAAGTGCCATCCAAAAAAAGCACTGACTAAAGGTGTAAAAAATATCCCTTTTTTTTCCATATCGAATTTTCTTATAAGTGAGTTAATTTCATAATTGTTTTTTTGAATTATTAGGCTGACCGAATTATCAAATGCAATTTTTTATAAAATTAGGCAGCCAATTTCATTTCTCTCATTTGCTTGTTGATTCGATCTACAGCCAGTT
>NZ_JAMAUV010000109.1:0-259 GCF_023714155.1 Neobacillus sp. MER 74 | reverse complement strand
GTTGAGACAGTGCCCAGATCGTTACGCCTTTCGTGCGGGTCGGAACTTACCCGACAAGGAATTTCGCTACCTTAGGACCGTTATAGTTACGGCCGCCGTTTACTGGGGCTTCGATTCAGAGCTTCGCTTAGCAGCTAACCCCTCCTCTTAACCTTCCAGCACCGGGCAGGCGTCAGCCCCTATACTTCGCCTTGCGGCTTCGCAGAGACCTGTGTTTTTGCTAAACAGTCGCCTGGGCCTATTCACTGCGGCTCTTCGA
>NZ_JAMAUV010000108.1:0-262 GCF_023714155.1 Neobacillus sp. MER 74 | reverse complement strand
ACCATCGGCGCTGAGAAGCTTAACTTCCGTGTTCGGTATGGGAACGGGTGTGACCTTCTCGCCATTGCTGCCAGACTATTTAATTGAGGAATCATTCCCTCAAAACTAGATAATGCAGAAGAAGTTTGTAAACTTGAGTTCACCTTAAAATTGGTTAAGTCCTCGAACGATTAGTATCAGTCAGCTCCACATGTTACCACGCTTCCACCTCTGACCTATCAACCTGATCATCTTTCAGGGTTCTTACTAGCTTGCGCTATGG
>NZ_JAMAUV010000107.1:0-267 GCF_023714155.1 Neobacillus sp. MER 74 | reverse complement strand
TGCGCCCTTTCTAACTTAACCTAAAAGGTTATTCTCTTAACTTCATAAGAGAGAAAACTAAAATGGCGATGACTCGATGTTTACTTTGCTTCTTCATTACGATTATCTAGTTTTCAAAGAACGAATGAGTTGAAAGTTATTTTGCTTTCACAAAAAACTTTGGTGGAGTCTAGGGGGATCGAACCCCTGACCTCCTGCGTGCAAAGCAGGCGCTCTCCCAGCTGAGCTAAGACCCCATTATGAAAGTGAAAGTATGGTGGGCCTAAA
>NZ_JAMAUV010000106.1:0-270 GCF_023714155.1 Neobacillus sp. MER 74 | reverse complement strand
AAGGAGCCAGCCGCCTAAGGTGGGACAGATGATTGGGGTGAAGTCGTAACAAGGTAGCCGTATCGGAAGGTGCGGCTGGATCACCTCCTTTCTAAGGATATAAGCTGGACTTGTGAGCCAGACAAAATAGTTTGTTCGCGATCTTTGTTTGTTTAGTTTTGAGAGTGCAATCTCTCTCATATTTTTGAAGTGGGGGCCTATAGCTCAGCTGGTTAGAGCGCACGCCTGATAAGCGTGAGGTCGATGGTTCGAGTCCATTTAGGCCCACCA
>NZ_JAMAUV010000105.1:0-271 GCF_023714155.1 Neobacillus sp. MER 74 | reverse complement strand
GGTTGATATTCCTGTACCACCTCTTTATCGTTTGAGCAATGGGGGGACGCAGGAGGATAGGGTAAGCGCGCTGTTGGATATGCGCGTCTAAGCAGTTAGGCTGAGAGGTAGGCAAATCCGCCTCTCATATAAGGCTGAGCTGTGACAGCGAGGGAAATTTAGTACCGAAGTTCCTGATTCCACACTGCCAAGAAAAGCCTCTAGCGAGATAAAAGGTGCCCGTACCGCAAACCGACACAGGTAGGCGAGGAGAGAATCCTAAGGTGAGCGA
>NZ_JAMAUV010000104.1:0-273 GCF_023714155.1 Neobacillus sp. MER 74 | reverse complement strand
CTCAAGATGAGATTTCCCATAGCGCAAGCTAGTAAGAACCCTGAAAGATGATCAGGTTGATAGGTCAGAGGTGGAAGCGTGGTAACATGTGGAGCTGACTGATACTAATCGTTCGAGGACTTAACCATATTTTAAGGTGAACTCACGTTTACAAACTTCTTCAGCATTATCTAGTTTTGAGGGAATGAAGCCTCAAACAAAATAGTCTGGCAGCAATGGCGAGAAGGTCACACCCGTTCCCATACCGAACACGGAAGTTAAGCTTCTCAGCGC
>NZ_JAMAUV010000103.1:0-273 GCF_023714155.1 Neobacillus sp. MER 74 | reverse complement strand
TCTCGCTCACCTTAGGATTCTCTCCTCGCCTACCTGTGTCGGTTTGCGGTACGGGCACCTTTTATCTCGCTAGAGGCTTTTCTTGGCAGTGTGGAATTAGGAACTTCGGTACTAAATTTCCCTCGCTATCACAGCTCAGCCTTATGTGAGAGGCGGATTTGCCTGCCTCTCAGCCTAACTGCTTAGACGCGCATATCCAACAGCGCGCTTACCCTATCCTCCTGCGTCCCCCCATTGCTCAAACGATAAAGAGGTGGTACAGGAATATCAACC
>NZ_JAMAUV010000102.1:0-274 GCF_023714155.1 Neobacillus sp. MER 74 | reverse complement strand
TGTCCCAACTACCATCGGCGCTGAGAAGCTTAACTTCCGTGTTCGGTATGGGAACGGGTGTGACCTTCTCGCCATTGCTGCCAGACTATTTTGTTTGAGGCTTCATTCCCTCAAAACTAGATAATGCAGAAGAAGTTTGTAAACTCAAGTTCACCTTAAAATTGGTTAAGTCCTCGAACGATTAGTATCAGTCAGCTCCACATGTTACCACGCTTCCACCTCTGACCTATCAACCTGATCATCTTTCAGGGTTCTTACTAGCTTGCGCTATGGG
>NZ_JAMAUV010000101.1:0-280 GCF_023714155.1 Neobacillus sp. MER 74 | reverse complement strand
ATCTCCCAAGGCTAAATACTCCCTAGTGACCGATAGTGAACCAGTACCGTGAGGGAAAGGTGAAAAGCACCCCGGAAGGGGAGTGAAATAGTTCCTGAAACCGTGTGCCTACAAGTAGTCAGAGCCCTGTGCATATTTCCTTCGGAAAATGCCGGGTGATGGCGTGCCTTTTGTAGAATGAACCGGCGAGTTACGATCCCATGCAAGGTTAAGTTGAAGAGACGGAGCCGCAGCGAAAGCGAGTCTGAATAGGGCGAATTGAGTATGTGGTCGTAGACCC
>NZ_JAMAUV010000100.1:0-287 GCF_023714155.1 Neobacillus sp. MER 74 | reverse complement strand
GTCGGTGGGGTAACCGTAAGGAGCCAGCCGCCTAAGGTGGGACAGATGATTGGGGTGAAGTCGTAACAAGGTAGCCGTATCGGAAGGTGCGGCTGGATCACCTCCTTTCTAAGGATATAAGCTGGACATGTGAGCCAGACAAAATAGTTTGTTTGCGATTTTTGTTTGTTTAGTTTTGAGAGTGCAATCTCTCTCATATTTTTGAAGTGGGGGCCTATAGCTCAGCTGGTTAGAGCGCACGCCTGATAAGCGTGAGGTCGATGGTTCGAGTCCATTTAGGCCCACCA